>CAZVLG010000135.1:0-7964 GCA_964627835.1 uncultured Bacteroides sp. | reverse complement strand
TTCTGCTGGTAGAAGTATGATCATAAAAGGAAAGAAAATGTTGAAATATTGCTAACTGTATGGGTTATCAATATTTCAACAAAAATTAATTACTGGTTTGTTTGCTTAATAACGTAGAAGTATCTTTAAAAATAAAACATTTTCAGGATGCCGGTTCGTGCAAAGAAAAGCCTGGGTCAACATTTTCTGAGGGATGAGAATATCGCCAGGAAAATCGTGGGCAGCCTGGATGCTGGTATTCCCGGGGCCATTCTTGAGGTGGGAGCAGGTACCGGCATACTGACCAGGTACCTGTTCGAACAGTACCCCGATACCCATGTCCTGGAGATTGATGGGGAAGCCTGGCAGTTCCTGCAGGAGCGCTTTCCGGGGAACAGGGATCGTATCATCCAGGGCGATTTCCTGAAATCGGACCTGATGGATAAGCTGGAATCCCCGCTGTCCATTATAGGAAATTTCCCCTACAATATATCCAGCCAGATCTTTTTCCGCATCCTGGCAAACAGGCAGAAAGTGGGACAGGTTGTGTGCATGATCCAGAAAGAAGTAGCCGACCGCATCCGCTCCCCTCACGGGTCGAAGACCTATGGCATCCTGTCGGTGCTCCTTCAGGCCTGGTTTGATATTGAATATCTGTTTTCTGTGGGACCGAAAGTATTCCACCCCCCGCCGAAGGTTCTGTCCGCCGTTCTCCGCCTGAAACGCAATTCAAGAAAATACCTGGACTGCGATGAGGACCTGTTTTTCCGTGTGGTCAAAACATCTTTTAATCAGCGACGCAAAACCCTGCGCAATTCCCTGAAGGGCCATTTCATCATCCGGGATCCCGGACAAAAGATTTTCTCCCTGCGCCCGGAGCAGCTTTCGGTTGACAGCTTCATAGAACTTACCGGCCTACTGGGCGCCGAATAATCATCATAAATGCTTATCTTCGAGGCCGGTTTGAAATCCATGTATAAGGATCATGTCATTTGAACTAACACGGGAATTCATAGGCAATCTGAAGGAACTGATCGCCCAGTATGATGAGAAATCGGTAGCCAACCTGGTTTCCCATCTTCATCCTGCGGACATAGCCGACATCTTCGATGAACTGGATATCGAGGAAGCAAAATTCCTGTACCTTGATCTGGACGGGGAAACGCGTGCGGATATCCTGATCGAAATGGACGATGACAAGCGGGAGAGGTTCCTGAATGCATTGTCGGGAAAGGAGATTGCCAAGCAGTTCATCGGGGAAATGGATTCCGACGATGCTGCCGATGTGATCGGACAACTCCCGGAAGAAAAACAGGAAGAGGTCCTCCAGCACATCGAAGACGTTGAACAGGCCGGGGAAATCGTTGATCTGCTGGCTTACGATGAGGATACGGCCGGGGGACTGATGGCCAAGGAGCTGATCAAGGTGAACAAGAACTGGAACATTCCCACCTGCCTCCGGGAGATGCGCAAACAGGCCGCCGGTGTGGATGAGGTTTATTTCATCTATGTCGTGGACGACGATGATATCCTGAAGGGGATCCTTTCCTTGAAAAAATTGCTGCTGGCCAAGAACGATGCAAAGATTGACGACCTTTATAAGCCGGACGTGATCTCCGTGCGTACCGATACAAAAGACGAGGAAGTGGCCAATATCATGGAGAAATACGACCTGGTTGCCTTGCCGGTGGTTGATTCAATCGGACGCCTGATGGGACGGATCACCATCGATGATGTGGTCGATGTGATCCGGGAAGAGGCAGAGAAGGACTACCAGATGGCTTCGGGTATCACCGAGGATGTTGAACCGTCCGACAATGTGGTCCTGCTGACCCGTGCAAGGATCCCCTGGCTGTTCATCGGTTTGATGGGGGGAATTACGGCTGCCATCGTCCTGAGCAGATTCGAGATTGAGCTAGGACTCTATCCCGAAATGGCCTTTTTTATTCCGCTGATTGCTGCCATGGGCGGGAATGTGGGGGTTCAGTCCAGCGCCATCATCGTACAGGGCCTCGCGGCCAATACCATTGGACTGGAATCAACGGGACGGAAGCTGGCCAAGGAATTATCCGTCGCCGCCATAAACGGATTCATTCTTTCGTCTATCATGCTTGGATATAACCTGCTGTTCAGCGATTCCCTGGCCCTGACCGCTTCGGTTAGCATTTCACTGTTTAGCGTAATCATTTTTGCTTCGCTTTTCGGAACCTTTATTCCCCTGATCCTGAACCGGTTCAAGATCGACCCGGCCCTCGCTACAGGACCCTTTATCACGACGATGAATGATATTGTGGGACTGGCTATATACCTGCTTATGGGCAGGCTGCTTTACGGGGTATTCTAAAATGAAGTGTTGATGGCCTCGACCGGGTCCATTCGCGCCGCCGACCAGGCAGGCGCGAATCCTGAAATAATTCCTATGGATGCGGATATGACAAGTCCCAGGACAATATTCCCCGCTGTCAGAAATACCTTGAATTCCTCCATGATGCCTGACATCACAGCAGCCCCTGCAAATACGATAAGCAAACCTATGACTCCGCCGGTAACGGCCAGAAGCATGGACTCAAACAGGAACTGGAGGAGGATAAAATAACGCTTTGCACCCAGGGCTTTCTGTATACCTATGATGTTTGTTCGTTCTTTTACCGATACAAACATGATGTTGGCAATTCCAAAGCCACCGACCAGGATGGAAAAAATACCGATGAAAAAACCGGCGGTGTTCAGGACCTTGAAGACCTGGTCAATGACACCTGTAAGCATGCTTGTCCTGTTAAGTGCAAAGCTGTCGTCTGCCCGGGGACTTAACCGCCGGTAAGAACGGAGCAGGGACCTCAGCTCTTCCATCAGTTCCTCATTGCTCACATTGGGCTTTGCCCTGACGAGAATCTGAGGATCGGCATTCTCCCGCCGGATATCGGTTAATTTTTCCATGAACTGCAAAGGAACCACAACCCAATCATCCATTGATCCGAACATGGAACTGCCTTCCCGTTTAAATACACCGATTACGGTTGCTTTATGCCCCCTTATCTTGATCTCCTTGCCAATCGGGTCGTCGTTCCGGAACAGGCGGTCCGCAATATTGTAACCCACGACCACCAGGTTACGGGATGCCTGGAATTCAAACTGGGTAAAGAACCTGCCTCTTTCGATTTCACTTTCACGTACCTCTTCAAATTCCGGGGTGGTCCCCCAGACGACAATATCATCGGCTGAATTGTTTTTATATTTAAGGGTCCTCCTCGAGAAAGCGTGAAAACTGACCACATCTGCCATCTGGCTTTGCTCCTTCAGGAAAAGGTATTCCCTGTATTTTGGCACGGGCCGGTTCCAGTACTGCCACCATTCATATTCCTGCCCTTCTTCCGGGGCCCATGGCCACTTCTGTATATAAATGACATTCTCGCCGGCTTGCGCCAGGTTCTCCTGGATGTTGATCTCGAGTGAATCGAAAATGGTAAAGACAGATATAATGGCAAATATCCCGATGGTAATGCCGAGAAGGGAAAGTATGGTACGGAGTCTGTTGACTATGACCGATTTAAAGGCAAAGACGAAACTTTCTAAGATAAGCCGTATGGTTTTCAGGATTTGCTGCATGGCCCCTCCGCCCGCCATAATTAGGTTTTCCGCGTAAATGTACCTAATTTTAGCAACTTTTTAAGTATCTTTGTCCAAATTTAACCATAAGCCGTAAATGACTGATTTAAAAAGCATTAGAACAGCACTTATTTCGGTATATGATAAAGAGGGACTGGACCCCATCATTCAACGTCTCAAGGATCTTTCTGTCAAGATTATTTCCACCGGGGGCACCAGGGATTTCATTGAAAAAAAAGGTGTGCAGGTTACGGCCGTGGAAGAACTTACCTCATATCCGTCTATTCTTGGCGGCCGGGTAAAAACCCTGCATCCGAAAATATTCGGGGGTATCCTGTTCCGCAGGGAGAGTTCGGAAGACCAGAAGCAGGTCCTTGAATATGATATTTCCGGCATCGACCTGGTGATTGTGGACCTGTATCCTTTTGAGGAAACCCTTCGTTCAGGCGCCTCTTCAGATGAGATTATTGAAAAGATAGATATTGGAGGTATCTCACTCATTCGTGCAGCTGCCAAGAATTTTGCAGACGTCTTGATTGTTCCTTCCAAGCAGCAGTATCCGCAACTGCTGGAAATTCTTAATGGGAAAAATGGAAAAACCTCGCTGGAGGACAGGCAGCACCTGGCAGGAGATGCCTTTGCTGTGTCCTCACATTACGATACTCAGATTCATGCCTATTTCAACGGGTCAGGCAGGGATGTTTTCAGATACAGTTCCGACGAAGGCAAGTCCCTGCGTTACGGGGAGAATCCGCACCAGGAAGGTATCTATTTTGGGGATTTTTCCGCCATGTTCGAGCAGTTGCACGGGAAGGAAATATCCTATAATAATCTGCTCGATATTGATGCTGCTGTGGGACTGATACGTGATTTTGAAGATACCGGCTTTGCCATTCTCAAGCATAATAATGCTTGTGGGCTGGCCATCCGGCCGAAGCTGATGGATGCCTGGAAGGATGCCCTTGCAGGAGATCCCATCTCAGCCTTCGGGGGTGTCCTGATCACCAATACGGAGGTGGATGGGGAAACCGCCGGAGAAATAAACAAATTGTTCTTCGAGATCATCATTGCACCTTCCTATTCAGGGGATGCACTCGATATCCTGAAACAGAAAAAAAACAGGATCATATTGCTTATCAAGGATTTTGAGCTTCAGGACAGGCAGTTCAGAAGCCTGCTAAACGGGGTCCTTGTACAGGACCGGGATGCAAGATCAGAGACCGAAGCGGAACTGAAATGCGTGACAAAAAAAGCTCCCACGCAGAAGGAAATACAGGATCTGCTGTTTGCGAATAAGCTTGTGAAACATACCAAGTCGAATGCCATTGTGCTGGCCAGGGACAATCAGCTTCTTGCGAGCGGAGTGGGACAAACATCCAGGGTAGATGCCCTGAAACAGGCGATTGCCAAGGCGAAAAGCTTCGGTTTTAATCTTAAGGGTGCCGTCATGGCTTCGGACGCATTTTTCCCCTTTCCGGATTGTGTGGAAATAGCCGATGCCGAAGGGATTGGCGCTGTTATACAGCCTGGTGGTTCCGTGCGTGACCAGGAATCGGTCGATTATTGCGACGCTCATAACATGGCCATGGTATTTACGGGCATCCGGCATTTCAGGCATTGATTGAAGATATTAACATATAGTACATTTTAACAATATTTAGATTTTTTGAATATGGGCTTGTTTTCATTTTTAACGCAGGAGATAGCCATTGATCTGGGAACCGCAAATACTATCATCATACATAATGACAAGGTAGTTGTTAACGAACCTTCCATTGTAGCCATCGACCAGAATACCCACAAACTGATTGCCATCGGTGAGAAGGCAAGGCAGATGCACGGGAAAACACACGAGAACATCAAAACCGTACGACCCTTGAGGGATGGAGTGATCGCGGACTTTGACGCCGCTGAGCAAATGATACGGGGCATGATCAAGATGATCAACAAAAAGCCCCAGCTGTTCAATCCCGCACTCAAAATGGTGGTATGTATTCCCTCCGGCGCCACGGAAGTAGAACGCAGGGCCGTCCGGGATTCCTCAGAACATGCCGGAGGCAGGGATGTTTACTTGATCTTCGAGCCCATGGCAGCAGCCATAGGGATCGGTCTGGATGTGGAAGCACCCGAGGGAAGCCTGGTGGTTGATATCGGGGGCGGGACGACCGAAATTGCGGTGATTGCCCTGGGCGGGATCGTCTGTAACCAGTCCATCCGCATCGCCGGAGACGGTTTCACGACCGATATCCAGTCTTACATGAGGCATCAGCACAATATCAAGATCGGGGAGCGTACGGCGGAAGACATCAAAATCCATGTCGGATCGGCCCTTCCCGATCTGGAAGACCCCCCTGAAGATTTCACGGTCAGGGGACCCAACCTGATGACCGCCATGCCCATCGAGATCCCTATTTCCTACCAGGAAATCGCGCATTGCCTGGATAAATCAATCAGTAAAATTGAAACCTCCATTCTTGCGGTCCTCGAACAGACCCCGCCGGAACTATATGCAGACATCGTGAACAAAGGGATTTATATGGCAGGAGGAGGCGCCTTGCTCAGGGGACTCGGCAAACGGTTTACGGATAAGATCAACATCCCTTTCCATTTAGCGGAAGATCCGCTGCAGGCCATCGCCAGGGGAACGGGGATCGCTCTGAAGAATGCAGATAAATTTTCTTTCCTGATGCGTTGATTCCACCGGTATAATCCATGAGGAATCTCTTAAGATTAATAGCCCGATATTATTTCTTCTTCCTGTTTATATTCCTGGAAGTAGTTTCTGTTTTCCTGGTGGTCCAGCATAATTCGTATCACCGGGGACAGTTTATCAGCTTTACACGATCGATCGAAGGATTTTTCTATGAAACCTTTGGCGGCGTGCGGGAATACCTGGTCCTGAGGAAGACCAACCGGGACCTTCAGATGGAGAATACCTTGCTTCGGAATCAAATGGACGGGCTCAATCGCAAACTGGAAACATCCCTTGCCATACGGCCCGATTCTGTCCCCAGGAGGCAGTTCTCCTATATTCCCGCATCGGTTATCAATTCGTCCACCAATAAGCAATTCAATTACCTCATCCTGGACAAAGGGCGCCATCATGGGATAGAACCGGAGATGGCCGTGATTTCTCCCAGGGGAGTCGTTGGCTTGGTGTACGCGGTTTCCGGGAATTATTCATCCGTCATACCGATGATAAACCGTGATTTCCGGCTTAGCGCCAAGATCCGCAGGAATGGATATTACGGCTCCCTGTCATGGCCCGGCCGCGGGTACGATCTTGTCATCCTCGAGGATATTCCTTTTCATGTGGACCTGCAACCAGGTGATACGATTGTGACCAGTGGTTATTCGGCCATTTTCCCGGAGGGGATCCTGGTGGGCACCGTTCGCGACTTCGAGGCAGAAGAGGGAAATTTCTACACGATCGAAGTGAATATTGCAGTGGATTACAAAAACCTGTCACATGTGAATGTCATCCGCAACCTTTTGCGGAATGAACAATTGGAACTGGAAAGGATCTCAGGAAATGATTAAGCTTCTTGGAAGAAATATCGTTCGGTTCGTCATTCTGGTGCTGGTGCAGATACTTGTTCTGAATAATATCCAGATCAGCGGATACATCATACCCTATTTCTATGTGCTGTTTATCCTGCTCATGCCCTTTGAAACCCCGAACTGGCTTCTGCTGATCACCGCATTTGCCCTTGGGATCGTGGTTGACCTGTTCACGCAGACCCCCGGACTGCATGCTTCAGCAACGGTCTTCATGGCCTTCCTGAGACCCTGGGTGCTTCAGATGAGCGCCCCGAGGGATGGGTACGAAACAGGCACTTTCCCGCGCCTGTATTATTTCGGTTTTCAATGGTTCCTCAGGTATACGGTCATCCTGGTCTTTGCCCATCATTTTGTCTTGTTTTACATGGAGGTCTTCAGGTTTTCTGATTTTTTTTCTACCTTATTGCGGGTACTGCTGAGCTCGTTGTTCTCCGTGATCCTGATCATGCTCAGCCAGTATTTTATATACCGGAAATAAATGAATCCATATGCCGGAAGAAAATACGTTGTTGGGGGAATTATTATTCTTGTGGGCATCATCTACCTGGTCCGGCTCTTCTTCATCCAGGTTGTTGAATCTTCCTATAAAACAACCGCCGAAAGCAATGCCAGGAGGGTGGAGATACAGTATCCTGCCAGGGGACTGATCTACGACCGTAACCATGAGCTGCTGGTCTATAACGAAGCCGCCTATGACCTGATGATCAATCCTGCACAGCTCGGTCCCTTTGATACGATCGATTTTTGCAGGATCCTTGAAATTCCACGCCAGGAGGTGATCAGCAGAATACAGAGCGCAAGGAAATATTCCCTCTATA
>CAZVLG010000134.1:0-12343 GCA_964627835.1 uncultured Bacteroides sp. | reverse complement strand
TTCCTGAAAAATCTCACGGTATTAATCCTCCATCAGAGACGTTTTCAATAACACAGTTATAGAATGAAGGATTTTCATTGACCTTTATCTGGGTACTGCCAGCGTTATCAACGTTTCCCCAGAAAACGCAGTTAATGATATCGGGACTGCAATTATTCGTATTTAAACCACCGCTGCCTCCCTCTTGAACCAGGTTGTTTACGATAGTGTTATTTATAAAAACAGCATTTGCCTGGGATAACCTGACACCTCCGTCTTTTAAAGCAGTATTATTGCAGATTACATTATTAATGAGTATCGGATCTGCCTGATAAACACTTATTCCACCTCCTTGTCCGAGTGCAGTATTGTTACTGAAGATATTATTTAAAATCAGTGGTTCCGAATTGGTATAGATTGTTATTCCTCCGCCAGTGTTTTCAGTATAATTATCATGGAATATGTTGTTTTTAATAACTAAATCGGAAAAAGAAGTAAGATTTATCGCTCCACCTTTTTCTTGAGCCATGTTATATCGAAGAATGGAATTTGAAATAATAATTTTTGAGAAATTTGTAATCCTTAATGCACCTCCTGATTCACCTATAGGATATGCATTCGCGTATTCAAGAATGCAATAATCGATACGCGTCGTATCGTTATCCCACATCTGGCCTTCCTTGCCCGCAATGGAATTGCTTATGGTTATGCCTTTCCAGTTACCGGAGGATGACCAGAGATTGGATGATCCATCCGTATTGTAAACGGTGAATTTGATCATATTTTCCTTTGTGCCCACGGCATGCAAAACTCCTTCATTGAAAATCCCGTAATATCCCTTGAATACAACAACGGCTCCCGGCGATATGGTTAAAGTCGCACTGTCCCTTATATAAATATCACCATTCACAAATATCGAATCCGCAATCCAGGAGGTATTGCTGGTGATTTCAGTTTCTGCTATGTGTTCCGGGATATTGGTTTCCACAGCGCCCATGTCTATTATGGAATATTGCAGCCTGTTATTCTGATATACATCGTCAAATTCGAGCATTCTTCCGGCAAGATCATTACTTCCCGAGTTCAGGCAGGGAGAAGCTCCCTCTACGTCCCATTTCGCCATCATTCCGTCATCCGCCAATCCAGCGTTAAGGGACGGATCAGTAAATAATGGATCTGCAGCCAGGTTCTCACTGTATATACCGTAATAATTATGATCGGGACCCATTTTAATACTATCCAGCCCTCCCTCAAGCAGGCTGTACCGGATATCAGGCATGCCCAGCGTACCCAGGTTTATCTGGGCATTATCCGTGCTGCTGTTGCCCCAGAAGATCGAATTGACAATGTTTGGCGTTCCGGTATAAGGGAACATTATAGCGCTTCCTGTATCTGCTTTATTAAAGCAAATAGTGTTATTAATGATATCAGGAGAGCATGTATGTATCAGCATTCCCCCACCATCCTGTGCAGCTTCATTATTAACGATAAGATTCCCAAGGAATGTATTGAATGACTTATGTGTATAGATGCCACCACCCTGGTATCCAGCGTAATTATTTGAAATGATGTTATTGATTATAAAAGCTGCACCGGGATGGGAAAATATCCCCCCACCATAGTTAAGGGCGGTATTATTATAAAAAACATTGTGTTCAATACTGGCCCGGCAGGCTTTTCCGACGTCAATGCCCCCTCCATCAAAAGCTTTATTATTATGAATAAATGAATTCCGAATACTTATATGGGCAGCTTCGCCCAATCCAATACCACCTCCAGAAGTGTAGCATGAATTATTCCTTATTACACAGTTCTCGATCCTGATTAATTCCGTGCGGTCAATGAAAAATGCCCCTCCCTTATCCCAACTCCTGGATGAAGTACCTTTTGCGTATTCGAAGATACAATGCTCAAATAGCGATGTATCAACATCAGGCATCTGGCCGTGATCATCCATGATGATTCCCTGCCAACCTCCTGTCGGACTATACAGGTCACCAAAACCGGTATTATCGTGGATGGTGAACACGATGGTATCTTCAACATTGCCTTCAGCGATGACCGTCCCGTTATAAATATCCAGCTTATAATACCCCTGGAATTCAATACAGCATCCGGGATCTATGGTGAGGATTGCGCCGTCGGTGATAATGATATCCCCGGTCACTTTAACCGTATCGGCCGACCATACCATATCACGGTAAATCTCTCCGGCATAGGATGAAACGCCTGTCAATGTATCCGGCCATACGTTAATCTGGAACTCTTCCTCGATAAACAGGTCATCCAAATCCGTCGACCGGACCCTGATCGAATAATCAGATTTCGTATAATAATCCGCGACTTCATCTGAAAACAACGAATCAACACGTATCTGGAAACTTGCATTGTCATCATCACCTGTACCTGTGGCGAAATCATAAACGTGAGTGTCACCTTCAGTAAGATCACTGGATGTAAATAGCCCGATAAATGTTCCTGCCGGTTCGTTATTGAACAATAATGAATTGCTGAGACTTATGTCGCTGGGACTGTAAAGGGGTGCTTTTACGGGCTGCCCCAGCATCCTGTATATTTCGGCAAGATAAACGGCTTTGCCGTTAATCGTCAGGGGAAAGAAATTGTAAACATCCGTAACGGCATTATTCCCCATGCCGATGAAGGACCTGGGGCCTGCCGGGGCATCCGAAGTTTCGGCAGTCCCAACATAGAAAGGTACACCTGCTGCGAACCGTGCGATCAAAATGGCATTATCGTCCCATGTAGCCAGGATTTCCCCGTTAGTGGAACTGTCAAGCCGTATGAAATCGTGCGGGGGGGGAGAAAACCAATCCACCGAATCGTCGACCAGTGCAACACCCGAAAATATGGTATCGCCAGGTTCAAGAATAGTGGCATATGCAACGGGTGGCCCGTCATTATAATGCTCACAGTCCGTGCTGTTGAACCACTTAAGACGGTTGCTCCTTGCGAACCACATATTGATCAGAAGCTGGGGCGAGGTAAGGCCGTTCCAGGCCAACCGGTCCACTTCGTCCTGGAAATTTACACTCTGCCCGGCGCGACCGAGGATCACAAGGTCGGCCGCATTCAGCATATCAATGGTATCCTGGCTGACGGCTCCCAGGCGGTTTGGAGGCCAGAACTTCTGGACGATGAAACCCTGGTCTTCCAGGAAATGTATATTTTCCACCTCCCTGTTATACAGGTCATGTGGTCCAGCATCGTCATAAGGGGTTACGAAAATTATGGTTTCCTGAGCGTTAATAAATGTACAGGAAAGTGATAACATCAAACCTGCATAACATAGTATTCTCCTCATTTGGTATGTTTAAAGTTAGTAACGATAGGGGCTTATATGTAACAATCCTAATTAGTTCAGATTTGCGGAACGAAATGCGGAAAATATTTTCCTGAGAGATCCCCCTAATGCGAAGCCTATTAAAGCAAAAGATCTGCTGTCACATAAATAAATATATTCCATTCTCCCCAGATTCACAAATTATCGTAATCATGGAATAGTTATTCGAGATCCGGAGTGACCGTTTCCTGGCCTTTACTTTATTGTATAAACAATTTTACCTTGTACGTCTCAGGACCCCTCAATTCGAGCAAGTAGAGTCCCTTTGCCATTCCCCCGTCGGTATTATCGATGATGATGCCATTCCATCCTCCGCCTGTGGATGCAAAATTGCTCCATCCGAGGGAGTCAAAACGCTCAAACCGAATGGTATCAGCAGCCGTACCGACAGCCAGCAGCCTGCCCTTGATCCGGAGAGAATAAAAACCATCAAAGGCTACCAGCACACCGGGATCAATGGTAAGGGTAGCACCGTCTTCGACGATAACATCTCCCATAACATCCATGGTATCCGTCGACCATGTTGCGTTGGTACCGATGCTTCCGCTGACCGGCTCGCGGGTTTGAGGCCAGACGAAGGTCGCAGAAAGGAACAATACGGACAGAGTGGTAAACCACCGGGCAGATTGAGATGGGATTTTCATAGGTAGGGGATTTAAGGTAATCCTACAATTTAGGATATTATTGAGACCGAACCAATCGGATTTTGACCATTTCCCGAAAACCGCATACGAACGAAATACCTTGGTGGGCGAATGGTTTTAATTTAATGCTTAAATTGCATCTATTGTTTTTTTTATATTTTTGCAGGGCTGTTTTAAAAACCAATATGGATTGTTTATGCCTTTCTTACGGAAATGTCCCGGAACATAAAATATAATCCTTCTATGGGCCTGAGGACCAGATCACTGCACTGGTTCAGGTTTTACGTGTTCTACATAAACAGCTTCCTTTTATTTCTCCGGATCAAGATCAGGGTCTGATATAGGTTTCCCATTTAGCCTTCCGGGTTAAAGTAATCCTGGAGGTTGTCATTCATTTTAATAATTAAATAAATGGGAAATCATGCAAGAATACACATCAATTAAGGAAAACATACTGGATCCTGTCCGGGAGACGGGATTCTATACCGGGAACAGGATACCCGTCGATTATTTTGAAACCTCCGGTACGGGAGAAAGCGATATAGCCATACATGCCGGCTCCTATCATCTGGCTCTGAAAGCAGCAAGAATCGAAATGTGCAACGTCATGACCTATTCGTCCATTTTGCCCGGAATGGCCAGGAGGATTGACAGGCCGGAAGTAATTCAGCACGGGGCAGTACTTGAATCCATTATGTCTGTCTGCAATGCCGGGAAAGGGGAGGTAGCAACGGCAGGAATCATTTATGCCTGGCTGTACGACCGGAAGAACGGGGCGAAGTACGGGGGACTGGTATGCGAACATGAAGGGAATTATGATTTACGCGAACTCGAAAGGAGGCTTAAGGGCAGCCTGGAGGAACTGTTTCATAATGGATATGCCAGGGATTTTTATATGGAAGACCCCCACATTCTTTCGGAGTCATTCATACCCCGTAAAACATACGGAACGGCCCTGACCGCTCTGTGCTTCACATCTTACTATCATCCGGTAATACAGGTTTAGTGGCATGCTCAGGTATGGAGATCTACCGGTGTCCTATTCGAACAGGGAAAAATCACGCATCGTCCTGGTTTCCGTTCCGTATGATGCCACCAGCACCTGGCTAAAGGGATCCGCCAAAGGCCCCGCTGCCATCATTGAGGCATCCAGGAACATGGAATTATACGATACGGAAACCGGAGGGGAAGTTTACCGCAGGGGAATATTTACCGACGAACCCCTGAAGATCCCCGATTCGGCCGATATGATGGTAAATCATGTTCAGCATGCGGTTGGGGATTGGCTGAAGCTTGGGAAATATGTGGTCACCCTGGGGGGGGAACATTCTGTATCCGTCGGAGCCGTCAGGGCATATCAGAAAAAATATCCCGGGATGTCAGTTCTTCAGCTCGATGCCCATACGGACCTGAGGCAGGAATACCAGGGATCTGCATACAACCATGCCTGTACCATGGCCAGGATCAAGGAAATCTGTCCCATCACCCAGGTGGGGATCCGTAGCATGGACATCGAGGAGAAGAAATACATGGATCCGGGCAGGGTATTTTTCCAGGAAAGAATAATACGCCAGAACAAATGGATTGATAAGGTAATAGATACCTTATCGGAACAGGTATACCTGACGGTGGACCTGGATGTGCTGGATCCGTCGCTTATGCCCTCAACCGGGACGCCTGAACCCGGCGGAATGGAATGGTATACCCTTCTGGAGCTGATTAAGAAAACCGCCGAAAAAAGGGAACTGGTTGGATTCGATGTAGTCGAGCTTTGCCCATCGAAGCATAACAAATCCCCCAATTTCCTGGCGGCCAAACTGGTCTATAAAATTCTCGGATACCGTTTTAACACCTGACCGAATGAAAAAAAACGATTACCTGAAGGAGAAAATTCAGCATATCGATATCAAATCCTTTGATTCGACGCCCATTATTAAGAGCATGGGTGAAATGTCTTTCTCATCAAGGGAGACTGCCCGTGCAGCAGAGATTTATAAAAGGATGATACTGGACCCGGATGCCACGATCATCATGACCCTGGCGGGCAGCACCACGGCAGGCGGCTGCCGGCAGGTTTACATCGACATGATCCGTAACAGGATGGTTGATGTCGTTGTGGCAACCGGCGCCGCCATCGTGGATATGGATTTCTTCGAGGCACTCGGATTCAACCATTATATGGGGAATCCCGCTGCCGATGACAAAACCCTGAGGAACCAGTATATCGATCGCATCTACGATACCTATATCAATGAGGATGAATTGCAGGTGTGTGATGCAACCATCCGGGAAATAGCCGGTGAAATGGATCCGGGGGTGTATTCGTCTCGGGAATTCATCCAGAAGATGGGAGCCTTCCTGAAGGAAAAAGGCGGGAAAAAGGATTCCCTGGTTCTTGCCGCATACGAAGAAGGCGTGCCGGTATTTTGTCCGGCCTTCAGTGACAGCAGTGCGGGCTTCGGCCTTGTCATGCACCAGTGGGAGAATCCGGGAAAGCATGTGTCCATCGACTCGGTGAAAGACTTCAGGGAACTGACCATGATCAAAATGAAAGCCCCGACTTCCGGGCTCTTTATGATCGGGGGAGGCGTTCCCAAGAATTTTGCCCAGGATACCGTGGTTTGTGCTGAATTACTGGGAGAAGAGGTGCCCATGCATAAATATGCCGTACAAATTACCGTGGCCGATGTGCGTGACGGCGCCTGTTCGAGTTCAACCCTGAAGGAAGCATCTTCCTGGGGCAAGGTGGACACCGTTTACGAACAGATGGTTTATGCCGAAGCCACGACCGTGCTTCCGCTTATCGTGAGTTATCTTTATCATGCGGGGGACTGGCAAAACCGCGGGTCAAGGAACTGGGCCAGTCTTTTTAGATCCTGATTGACATGGCAATTCCCTGGTTTGATTATATAGTTCTTCCCCTGTTGATTATGATGGCCCGCGTGGTGGATGTCTCCCTGGATACCATCCGCGTGATCATGGTGGCAAAGGGGTACCGGAACCTGGCTCCCTTCGTAGGATTCTTCCAGTCTCTGATCTGGCTGATCACGATCACGCGGATCATGGCCAACCTGGACAACTGGTTCACCTATATAGGGTATGCCGGGGGATTCGGCCTGGGCACCTGGGTGGGGATGAGACTGGAAGGGAAACTGGCCCTTGGCTATGAACTGATCAAGCAGTACAACCCGAATGCTTTCTATACCATTGAGGATATGCGCTTTGTCAGCAGCCATGCCCTGCTTCCCGGCAGCCGGAAGATCCACCGCCTACGGTTCCGGCATCGCTGAAACCCGGCTGTATTCCTGACGGTAAATTGTTCAGGAATATTCACCATCGCGAACCGCCGTGCGCGGATCCTCTCAGTCAAGCTGTTCCTCGAGGATCTGTGTTTCGCTGATGCGCCGGTTTATGTCATAGAGATATTCGCGCGAGTCCTTGTTCTTGTATTTCCCCCATGCTACCTGTGCCCAGGATTTTGCTTCAACAAGGTTCCCCTCGATTTCATATACAACCGCAAGGTTATGGGCAGCCCTTCCCTTTATTTTCCTTTTCCGGCCTGTATCAACAGCCCTTAAAAGAGCCTCTTTGGCCGCATCCCAGTCGTTTACCTCCATCATACGCGCTCCCTCGGCAAGGTTGTCATCCCTCTTTGATCTTCTGTAGTATGTGCGAGAGACACGGTACCAGGAAGGGGAGATTCGCTTTCCGTAGATGACCCCTGCATCGTAGCTGACATCCCTTATAGCGTTGCTCTTATTCAGCATGGTACCCAGGACTCCCTCCAGAGTGGTAACATTGCCACCGATTGCCCTCTGGTGGGAAAATACGTATTGATCCAGAATGTTTTGTTCGGCAGGATCGTACATCCGGATGCCCGCTTTCACGGTAAGGGCCTGGCTTGCCCCCGGAATTATGATCAGATCGGAATCAAAAATCTCGATGGCCATGATGGCATCGACATTATACTTTTTGCATAATGCGGCAACGGTTTCCCAGTCCAGCGCCGCCGGGAAAGCCTGAGAGACAGGAGATGCCCCTTTAAGCACTTCGGGTGTACGGACGAAATCGAGCGTGGCGGAATTTACCATAATGGAATGGACGCCATCCATCATGATCTGGGTGGCAAGTTTATCTTCCCCAAACATTTCACCAGTGAGGCCTCCCTCAATGGCATTCATTACATTATCTTCGACCATGGTACGGTCAACCATGGCAACGGACCGGATATGATCGGGGAAACTGATCGCAGCGGGGGCCATTATGTTAAAGTTCATGGTTGGGGCTGCCAGCAGGACAAAGCTCATGACCAGCATAAAAATGCGGAAGACCGAATGTTTCATGACTCAGGATATTAAGTTGATTGTTTGGTTAAATTACGTCAGCATTTCAAACAATACAAATAACATTCCAATTATTCCTGATCCACTTGCTCGGCTTTACCGAGATCGTAGATAAAGATCCCGTAGCCTACCCCGGCCATGTCGGTGGTGCGTGCCATCTGGAAGGCCATGTACCGGCCGTCGTCGCTGATGACCGGATTGGATGCCTTCCCTCCCGGGTATTCGTTGAAAAAGGTCATTCTCTCCATTTTTCCGCTCCCATCCAGGGACAGTTTGAATATGTCAATATTCCTCCAGCCTGTTTCAACGGTATCCGGACGGTGGTGATCGCTCTCAACCAGGGTGTACGCTCCGTCCGGGAAAATGCCTTCCGGCTCATCGTATTGCCCGGGTGCATTCGAATAATTGATCACTTTGCCGGATTCCAGGTCCAATCCCATAACCTCCGTTCCCTGGTATTCATAGGAGGAGAATATAAGTTCACTTTCTTCCGGCGGACGAAAATTCTGGGGTTCCGGGGAACAGAAAAAAGGCAGTTCCCTGTTGTCCAGGACCATTTCCTGGTTGACAAGAACCGGGGTTCCATCCCGGTATTCAATATCCCCTGTCCAGAGCTGAACCGTCTCTTTCTCCATCAGTTCAGGGTAATCCCCGCCATCGATCCTCCATGCGATCCGCATATGCTTCCTGGATACTGCAGGGCCCTCGCTGCACTTCATGTTCAGGCGGACAGGAGGTTTCTTCAGGGATTTGTCCAGCACCCATAGCTCGGCTTCGGAATTCCGGCTGGGAAGCGGGTCCCCGGCATCGAATTTCGGCGCACCCGAAAGCAGGATGTCCCCGTTCGCAAGATACAGTGCCCGAACATAGCCTTCATGATGATAGTGATGGGTAACAGGGGTGATGATCCCGGTAGCTACATCCACCTCGTATACGTCACCGAATGTCTTGGCCAGGAACAGGATCCTGGACCCGTCGTGCGACCAGTCCGCTCGCTGCCCGAACCAGGTAAGGCGGGTTACGTACTCCGGAAGGTTCTCAGCCGGGTTGTCCGGGTCGCCGGCTTTTGTTGTTTCATGGGATTTCGGGGTACAGGAATGCAGTGCCGGTATAATAGCCGACAGACAAATGGCAAAAAGAACGGTTCTCATTATTCATTGTTTAAGTGGCTTAATGATTGTATTCCTTTATATAATCCGGTACCTGCCGGATGCAAGCCGGATTTTTCCAGCCTTCGATTTTCTATGCAAAAATCCAAATTCACAGTAAGATTAACAAATCATTGCAAAAAACTTGGAAAACCCGTTTAGTTTTTTCATTTTTGTGTTTCATTAGAAATTGACGAAAATGGAATTGCGCGATCGTATCGTCGAAGCGGCTTTTGAGCTCTTCCTGAAATATGGTGTCCGAAGCGTCACCATGGACCAGATTTCAGGACATCTGGGGATCTCAAAGCGAACCCTTTATGAGATATTCAAGGACAAGAACGAGTTGCTCAGGGAGGGCCTGGATTGTTTTTCCAACATCAAAAGGAAGGAGGCGAAGGCAATGGTAGGGAGATCGGACAATGTCATCGAGACCATGTACCTGCTTGCCAGGAAAGGCGAGGAAATGAAGCAGCAGATAAATCCGCTTTTTTTTGAGGATATCAGGAAGTACCATCCGGATGTACATGCACTGCTCACCCGGGAAAGCAGGTACAGGGATTATTCCCTGTCGCACGAGCTGTTAAAAAAAGGGATACAGGACGGTATCTTCAAAAAAGGCCTCGATACCGAACTGGTCAACAACTTTTTCCACGAGGTCATGAACATTGTCATGAACGAGGATGTATTTCCGAAGGACAGGTATTCCCAGCAGGATATCTTCAGGAACATCATTATGCCTTATATGATGGGCGTTTCAACGGATAAGGGACAGGAACAGATCCGGAAATACTTCGAAAAGGAAATTAAATTATAACATCCATACAATGCGAACAATATCAATCATCATCCCGCTGCTTGCCCTGCAAACAGCGTTTTCCCTGCTTCCCGCACAGGAAGAGCTTAGCCTGAGCCTCATGGAGGCGCAGGAATATGCACTTGAGTATAATAAGACGCTCAAGAATGCGGGACTGGCCGTAAATGCCGCACATGAATTCATACGGGAGTCCATAGCCATGGGGCTCCCACAGGTGGAAGCCAGCGTTGATTATTCCAATTTCCTGGGCGCTGAAATAGAAATTAAGTTCGGTGAAGATGCTCCCGTAACAAAAATACCATTCAAGCCCACCAGTAATCTTGGGATTACAGTCGGACAGCTGATCTTCAGCGGGACCTACATAGTCGGACTTCAGACTGCCAAAATATATAAGGAACTGAGTGAAACCGGCTATGACAAGACCGAGCTGGACATACGTGCGCAGGTGATCGGGTCCTATTATACCGTCCTGGTAGCCGAAAGGACCCATGAGATCATCATGCAAAACCTGGAGAACATACAGGATGTTTATGAAAAAACCGATGCCATGTACAGCGTCGGAATGGCGGAGGTGACCGATGTCGACCAGATGGCTGTTCAGGTTACCTCCCTCGAGAATGCCGCTAAATCCGCCGAAAGGCAAATCGAACTTGCCTATAACCTGCTGCGTCTCCAGCTTGGGGCAGACGTGGGATCCGGGTTGACACTGACGGACAACCTGGACGATATTATGCTCCGGATTGACTTTGAATCAACCCTGGCCGAACCACTGGTACTGAATGAGAACATCGATTACCAGATGATGAATACCCAGCAGCAGCTTTCAATGAAACAGGTTGAACTGGAAAAGATGACATATCTGCCAACCATATCCGGCTTTTACAGCCGTACACAAAAGATACTCAGGCCTGATTTCGACATGACGCCCCCCAACATGCTGGGCCTGCAGATGAACGTACCGATCTTTTCAAGCGGCATGAGAAAATCAAGGCTGGACCAGGCAAGGATCAACTATGAGACCGTCATTAACAGCAAGGCATTGCTTACCGACCAGCTGCTGATCCAGGAAAAGCAGTTAAGGTTTAACCTGAGGACGGGCCTGGAACAGTATAAGAGCCAGAAAAAGAACGTCGAAGTATCCCGAAGGGTCTATGACAACATCAACCTGAAATACCAGCAGGGACTCGTTTCCAGCCTGGACCTGACAACCGCCAACAATAATTACCTCCAGGCGGAGTCAAATTATATCAATGCCCTGATTCAATTGATCAATGCACAACTTGAATTTGACAAACTTTTGAACAACCTGTAATGAAAAATATTAATATCCAAATAACCCAGAAAATGAAACGCAATTTTTATTACTCAATCATCCTGTCAATTGCGCTTGCAGGGTGTTCATCCGGCGATAAGGGAACAGGCCGGGAGGACGGCTCCGGTGAAAACAACGGGGAAGAATCCTTGTCTGCAACCGAACAGGTGGTGGAGATCATCGAATTGAAGAAACAAATGATTTCCAGGACGATTGAATATACCTCAAGTTTAATCCCTTTTGAGGAGAACCACCTGGTTCCGGCAACTCCGGGAAGGATCGGGAAAATTTATGTCGAGATCGGGGATCAGGTTAAAAAGGGTGATCTCCTGGTACAGATGGACCAGACACAATTACACCAGGCTGAGATCCAGCTGAAGAGTGTGAAAAATGATTTCAGGAGGCTTGATACCCTGAATAAGGTAGGCAGCATCTCCAAACAGAATTATGAGCAGATGAAAACGCAGTACGATATAGCCCTTTCCAACATTGAGTTTTTGCAGGAGAATACAGTACTCCGGGCCCCGTTTGAGGGAGTGATTTCAGGGAAATATTATGAGGACGGGGAGTTTTATTCAGGAGCGCCCACAACACTCACCGGGAAGGCAGCCATTGTATCCATTGTACAAATCAATCCCCTGAAGGCGGAGGTGAGCATTTCTGAAAAATATTTCCCGATGATCCGGCTAGGCATGCAGGCAACCGTGACCTCAGATATCTATCCGGGTAAAACCTTTCCCGG
>CAZVLG010000133.1:0-3942 GCA_964627835.1 uncultured Bacteroides sp. | reverse complement strand
TTCTTCTATATACTTAAACGTTGAAAGAACATCCGATTCTTCCTTCGTCACCGCAACTGCAAGCTCATAATGTGCCGATGGTTTTCCGTCATGTGTCCGTATGGTCCATCCATCGCTATCCTGTTGAATGTATCTTGTCCCCATATTGATCATGGGCTCAATACAGAAGACCATCCCCGCCTTAATCTTCACTCCGCTTCCCCTGTGCCCGAAATTAGGAACTTCCGGTTCCTCGTGCAGGTTTTTCCCCAGCCCGTGCCCGACCATTTCCCGTACCACCGAATAGCCCGCTTTCTCAGCATGGCTCTGAATGGCATGCCCGATATCCCCCAGACGGTTCCCGGCCCGGGCCTTCTCAATCCCCTTGAAGAGCGACTGTTTGGTATTGAGCATAAGTGCTTTCCGGGCAGGTTCAGGGTTTCCGACGGCAAAAGTATAGGCTGAGTCTCCATAATACCCGTTTAATTTCACCCCGCAATCGACCGAGATAATATCGCCCTCCCTTAAAACATAATCCGAAGGTATGCCATGCACCACTTCATCGTTAAGGGAGGTGCAAAGGGTAGCCGGAAAGCTGTTATAACCAAGAAAGCCGGGAATGCCTCCGTGATCCCGGATATATTCTTCTGCGATCCTGTCCAGGGAACGGGTCGTTACCCCGGGGCGGATTGATTTGGCAAGCTCCCCCAGCGTTTTGGATACAAGCTGGTTGCTTGCCCTCAGCTTTTCAATCTCTTCCTCTGTTTTCAACAAAATCATCAAAGAACGCTTTGCAGATCCTAAATGGCAGATACCGCTCCACCTGCCCTGCCTTTTATCCGACCTGATTTCATCAGTCCATCGTAATGCCTCATCAGCAGGTGGCTTTCAATCTGCTGGAGGGTATCCAGCACCACCCCGACCAGGATCAACAGGGAAGTTCCCCCGTAAAACTGGGCGAATCGAACATTCACTCCCACCAGGTAAGCAAATGTCGGCAGAACAGCTACAAAAGCAAGGAAAATGGATCCCGGCAGTGTAATCCTCGACATAATGCTGTCCAGGAACTCAACCGTCTTTCTTCCGGGTTTCACGCCCGGTATAAACCCACCGTTTCTTTTCATATCCTCTGCCATCTGGGTCGGATTGATGGTCACCGCGGTATAGAAATAGGTGAAAAGGATGATCAGAATGGCAAAAACGATGTTGTACCAGAGGCCATAGGGATTTACAAATGCTGACACGAATCCGGTCAGGGATTCGGACTTTGCAAACCCGGCGATGGTGATGGGAACGAACATGAGGGCCTGTGCAAAAATGATCGGCATGACACCGGCTGCATTGACCTTAAGGGGGATATACTGCCTTACACCCCCGTATTGCTTGTTTCCAACGATTCTTTTGGCATACTGCACGGGAATCCTCCGGGTTCCCTGAACGAGCAGAATGGTCATCATGAACACGACAAAAAGCCCCATGACCTCAACCAGGAAAGCCACGAGTCCGCCCCCCTGCTGTTCCAGTCTGGAACCGAATTCCGCCATGATGGCAAAGGGGAAGCGTGCGATGATCCCGATCATAATGATCAGGGATATGCCATTCCCGATACCCCTGTCGGTGATCCGTTCCCCCAGCCACATTATAAACATGGTACCCGCTGTCAGGATGATCACGGAGGATAAGGTGAAGTAGGCCCCCTTGATAATAAATGCCGTTTCCGGGATCTGTGCATGCAGGTTGACCAGGTAACTGGGTCCCTGGAGAACCAGGATAAAGACCGTGAGGTAACGGGTGATCTGGTTGATCTTGCGACGGCCGCTTTCTCCCTCCTTCTGTAGGCGCTGGAAGTAAGGCACGGCGATGCCCAGCAGCTGTACCACGATGGATGCAGAAATGTAAGGCATGATGCCCAGCGCAAAAATGGAGGCATTTGAGAATGCTCCGCCGGAGAACATATCAAGCAGGCCGAGAACTCCGGTGGATGTTTGCTGTTTCAATCCTGCAAGCTGCGTGGGATCAATGCCCGGCAGGGTAATAAAAGATCCGAGACGGTAGATCAGTAATATCCCAAGCGTATACAGGATTCTTTTACGCAGGTCTTCAATCTTCCAGATATTCCGTATGGTTTCAATAAACTGCCTCATTAAATTATATTTTTGCTATGCTACCTTCGAGTGATTCAATGGCTTTCCTGGCGGATTCGCTGAAGGCATGTGCCTGCACATCCAGTTTATGCGTCAGTTTCCCATTCCCCAGTATTTTTACGAGGTCTTTCCTTGATACCAGTCCCGCATCAACGAACGTCTGTAAATCAATCGTCTTTAGCTTCTTCTTTTCCGCAAGTTCCTCGAGGACGGAAAGATTGATCGCCTTGTATTCCTTGCGGTTAATATTTTTAAACCCATATTTAGGCACACGTCGCTGAAGCGGCATCTGTCCACCTTCGAATCCAATGGCACGCGAATATCCGGATCTGGATTTTTGTCCCTTGTGTCCGCGCGTTGCGGTGCCACCTTTTCCGGATCCCTCTCCCCTGCCAAGTCTTTTATCCTTGTTTATTGATCCCTTTGCCGGTTTTAAATTACTTAGGTCCATATCTTGTTTTTTGAAAATCTTTATTTGCTTTCTTCCACTTTTACCAGGTGCCTGACCTTGTTAACCATTCCCAGTACCTGTGGGCTCCCTTCCAATTCAACCGTCTTGTTCATCTTTCTCAGTCCCAGGGCATCAAGGGTCTTCTTCTGCCTTGCTGTACTGCCGATCCTGCTCCTTATCTGTGTAACTCTGATCTTTGCCATTTTCTTTCTCTTATCGGGTCTTAACCATTGAATACTTTGTCCATCGTCACGCCCCTGTGTTCGGCAACCAGGCCTGCATCCCTGAGTTCCATCAGTGCCTTGAAGGTGGCCTTTACCAGGTTGTGGGGGTTTGAGGATCCTTTGGACTTGGCCAGGACGTCCTTCACTCCCACGCTTTCAAACACTGCGCGCATGGCGCCGCCTGCCACGACTCCTGTTCCGCTTGATGCCGGCTTAAGGAAGACGGAGGCTCCACCGTACTTTGCCAGTTGCTCATGCGGTATGGTGCCCTTGTGGATCGGTACCTTGATCAGGTTTTTCTTGGCATCCTCAATGCCCTTGGCGATGGCAGTTGTAACTTCATTCGCCTTGCCCAGTCCATGTCCGACGATCCCGTTCTCATTTCCAACAACCACGATGGCTGAGAAACTAAAGGTCCTTCCCCCTTTGGTTACCTTGGTAACCCGCTGAATGCTTACCAGCCGATCCTTAAGTTCCAGGTCACTTGTCTTTACTCTTCTGATACTTGTTGTCATAATTGCTTAAAATTTTAGTCCACCTTCCCTGGCAGACTCTGCCAGAAGCTTGACGCGTCCGTGATACAGATAACCATTGCGGTCAAATACCACGCTCTCAATCCCCTTGGCCAGTGATTTCTCAGCGATCAGTTTTCCAACCAGCTTGGCCTGCTCACCCTTGGTGATGCCTTTCCTGGAAGCAACATCCTTGTTCTTCGAGGATGCAGATACCACTGTTTCTCCGGTCAGGTCATTGACCAGCTGCACATAGATCTGCTTGTTGCTCCGGAACACCGTCATACGGGGCCTCTCAGGCGTACCGCTGATATGCGTCCGGATACGCTGTTTTATTTTTTGTCTCCTTGCTCTTTTCGTTAAAGCCATTTTAAAACATTATTTTCTGTTTATACACTTGCTGCTTTCCCGGCTTTCCGGCGCAACTGTTCACCAACGAACCGGATCCCTTTTCCTTTGTATGGTTCGGGCGGCCTGAGTGACCGGATCTTTGCGGCTACATGGCCAAGAAGTTGCTTGTCCGCGCTGCGAAGGGTAACAATCGGATTGGCCCGTCTTTCCGTGACTGCTTCAAGCTTTATTTCCGGAGGAAGTTCAATAACAATATCATGGGAATAGCCGAGGCTCATCTC
>CAZVLG010000132.1:0-16235 GCA_964627835.1 uncultured Bacteroides sp. | reverse complement strand
AAGATATCACCTCATCAGCCGGCAGGTTAGCTACAGGCAGCTCCAGCAATTGAAACAGTTTCCGATCTTCCGGCTTGGCCGGTATCAAGGCGGACTCATCTACATCCAAAGTAACCGGCGGGTCCTTCCGCATCAGATACTGGCAGCCCGTACCATCGGCTACCTGAGCAAGAGCGAAAGCGGCAATATCGTTGGCATAGAAGGGGCCTACGACCATTATCTGTCTGGAATACAGGGAGTACGACTGGTTCAGAAAACAGCAGGGAACCTGTGGATTCCGCTTCGGGATGCGAATGAAGTGGAACCCAAGAACGGCTATGATGTCGTGACCACGATTGATGTCGATATTCAGGATGTCGCTGAGAACGCGCTGCTTAAACAATTATCAAAGCACAATGCCCACCATGGATGCGCCGTCCTGATGGAGGTCCCAACCGGGTACATCAGGGCCATTGCCAATCTCACGCTCGATGAAAACGGCGGATATAAGGAAGCCTACAATTATGCCCTTGCCGAAAGCACGGAACCCGGATCCACGTTCAAGCTTGCCTCATTGATGGCCGCGATCGAAGATGGTTATGTGGAACTGGACGATACCATCGATACAGGCACCGGGTCGGTGAGGTATTATGACCAGGTGATCAGGGACACACGCAAGGGTGGCTACGGAAGGATATCCGTAAAGGAAGCTTTTGAAGTTTCCTCCAATGTGGCTCTTTCGAAGATCATTTATGAAAATTACAGGGGAAAAGAAGAGGCCTTTGTAGAAAGGCTTTACAGCATGCACCTGAATGAACCCCTGGGGATGGAAATCAGGGGGGAAGGAATCCCGCTGATACGCTACCCGGGCGATCCTTACTGGTCCGGCATCACCCTGCCCATGATGTCGCATGGATACGAAGTCAGGATGACCCCGCTGCAGGTACTGGCCTTATACAATGCAATTGCCAACAACGGATGCATGGTCAAACCCAGGATCGTTGAAAGCATCCGGTACTCTGGCAGAAGCATCAAGGAATTTGACATCGAAATCATTGATCCCTCCATCTGTTCCAGGCAGACCCTCGACAAACTGAAGATAATGCTTGAGGGCGTGGTTGAGAACGGGACGGCTGAAAACCTGAGCAATGAGAATTTCCGGATTGCAGGCAAGACGGGAACTGCACAGATAGCCAACGAGAAATACGGGTACAAGGTAGATTCGAAGGTCAGCTACCAGGCTTCTTTTGTCGGTTATTTTCCGGCAGAAAACCCGAGGTATTCCTGCATCGTGGTGGTGAATTCGCCCAACTCTGATGTGTATTACGGGAATCTGGTTGCGGGACCGGTATTCCGGGAGATCGCAAATAAGGTATATGCCACCAGCCTGGAGATGCAAAAAAGCCTGAATATGGCAGGTGACAAACCCCTTGAGGTCCCCTATTCCAAAAACGGCAGTAAGAAAGACCTCGAGGCAGTGCTGAACGAATTAAAGATCCCGGTTGAGGGAGAAACCGAAAGGCAATGGGTGATGACCAGAAAGACCGAGGAAAACATCCATCTGGATCCCCTGACCGTCCATGAGAACCTGGTTCCCAATGTGAAGGAAATGGGTGTGACGGATGCCGTCTACCTGCTGGAAAATGCCGGCTTGAAAGTTATCGTCCATGGCCGCGGCAAGGTTCTGGAACAATCCATTCCGCCGGGAAGCCGCATACAGAAGGGACAACAAATCATACTGACCATGAGTTTCAGCTGAATTGTGAAAAACCTGTCTGACATATTGAAATCCGTGAACGTGGTGCGGAGGACCGGACCCGGGAATCCCCTGATCCAATCCCTCTGCTTTGATTCCAGGAACGCGGGCAAAGGATCTGCTTTTTTTGCGATCCCGGGCACCCGGACGGATGGGCATCGGTTTATTGATACGGCCCTGGCAGGAGGTTCCGTGGCCGTCATCTGTGAGCGGATCCCCGATAATCCGGTTTCACAGATCAGCTATGTACAGGTGGATGATTCGGCACTGGCGCTTGGTTTGGCAGCGGCATCTTTTTACAACCATCCTTCGCAGAGGCTTAAACTTATCGGCGTCACGGGAACCAACGGCAAAACCACCATCGCTACCCTGCTGCACAGGCTGTTCACGGAATCCGGGCAGAGCTCCGGTTTGCTGTCGACGGTCAGGAATCTTATCGGGAACACCGAGAATATGGCCACCCATACAACCCCTGATTCCCTGCAGATCAATCAACTGCTCGATGAAATGGTGGAAGCGGGATGCAGGTATTGCTTCATGGAGGTAAGTTCACACGCTATTGACCAGAGAAGGATCGGGGGACTCCTGTTCGCCGGGGGTATTTTTACGAACCTTACACATGAACATCTGGATTATCACAAGGACTTCCACGAATACATCCTTACCAAGAAGAAATTTTTTGATGCCCTTCCGGCAGAAGCCTTTGCCCTTATAAACCGGGATGACCGGAACGGGTCGGTTATGGTCCAGAACTGCAGGGCAAGTGTGAGCACGTTCGGATTGGCCGGGCCGGCCGATATTAAGGGAAGGATCCTGGAGAACCATCTGGACGGGATGAAACTCCTCATAGCTGATCAGGAAGTCTGGACCCGGCTGGCCGGGAAGTTCAATGCCAGCAACCTGCTGGCGGTTTATGGCTGCGCCCTATTATGCGGCCTCGAAAAGGAGAAAACATTGACCCTGCTGAGCCGGCAAACCGCTGTCCGGGGGCGTTTTGAAACCATTCAGTCGGAAAATGGCATCACCGCGATCGTGGATTATGCGCATACCCCGGATGCATTGAAAAATGTCCTGGGCACCATTGTATCGGTGCGGAACGGGAATGCAAAACTGATTACCGTTGTGGGTGCCGGCGGGAACAGGGATGCCTCCAAACGTCCGCTGATGGGAAAAGTGGCGGCAGAATTCAGCCAGAAGCTAATTCTCACTTCCGATAACCCAAGGGATGAAAAACCTGAAGACATTATTCATCAGATGATGGACGGCATACCCGAGGCAAAACGGAAAAAAGTATTGTCCATCCCCGACCGCAGGGAAGCCATTAAAACGGCAATCCTGCTTGCTTCAAGGGGAGATATCATTCTGGTTGCTGGAAAGGGGCATGAAAGCTATCAGGAAATTGAGGGTAAGAGATACCACTTTAATGACCTGGAGGTTCTCCAGGAACTGTTGAAATCAACTTGATTAAAGATATGCTGATCTACCTGTTTGAATATTTGGATCGTATCGGCTTCCCCGGGGCAGGGGTCTTCCAGTACATCTCGTTTCGATCCGCCTCCGCGGTAATTACCTCCCTGGTCATTTCCATGCTGTTCGGGAAAAGTATTATCAATTACCTGAGAAAAAAGCAGATCGGGGAATCCATACGTGACCTGGGACTGAAAGGGCAGATGAGGAAGCAGGGTACCCCCACCATGGGCGGGGTCATTATACTGGCATCCATCCTGATACCCGTGCTTCTTTTCGGGGACCTGGAAAATACCTACGTGCAACTGATGATCCTTACTACCGTCTGGCTTGGCCTGGTCGGGTTTGCAGATGATTACATCAAGGTATTCAGGAAGAATAAGAAAGGCCTTACCGGAAAGTTCAAGATCATGGGGCAGGTGGTGCTGGGCATTTTCGTGGGCTTGACCCTGTTTCTTGACCAGGATGTGATCGTGCGCGAAAAGATACTGCTTGAGAATGGCCAGCCCAGGATGGAGATCATCCAGGAGAACGGGAATGAACAGGCGAGCAGCAGCTTTGTCACCAGGGATGTGAAATCGACCAAAACAACCATTCCCTTTGTGAAGAACAATGAATTTGATTATGCCTACCTGATCGGCTTCCTCGGCGACAGGGCACAAAAGTGGGCCTGGCTGGTGCTGATCGTCGCCGTGATAATAATCGTCACAGCAGTCTCAAACGGGGCAAACATGACGGACGGGCTCGATGGACTTACGACCGGAACCTCCGCAATCATGGGAGTGACCCTGGGTGTACTTGCCTACGTTTCCGGGAACATCCTGTACGCGGATTACCTGAATATCATGTATATCCCCTACACCGGGGAACTTGTGATCTTCATGGCCGCATTCATCGGGGCCATGATCGGATTTCTCTGGTATAATTCCTACCCGGCCCAGGTGTTCATGGGAGATACGGGAAGCCTCGCGATCGGTGGGATCATCGCGGTGTATGCGGTTGTGATCCGAAAGGAATTGCTGATCCCCATCCTATGCGGGGTCTTCCTGATGGAGAGCCTCTCGGTGCTTATGCAGGTAAGCTGGTTCAAATATACGCGAAAGCGCTACGGGGAAGGCAGGCGGATCTTCCTGATGGCCCCGCTGCATCATCATTACCAGGTAAAGGGGTACCCCGAACCAAAAATCGTTACGCGATTCTGGATTGTAAGTATCCTGCTGGCAGTGATAACCATTGTAACACTGAAGATAAGATAATTATAAACCCTAATTCTCTCAAGGCTTATGACAAATAGAATTGTAATTCTGGGTGGCGGTGAAAGCGGTACCGGTTCAGCCATACTGGCAAAAAAGCAGGGATATGATGTTTTCCTCTCGGACCATGGAACCATCAAGGACAAATACAAGGAAATGCTGTATAACTATGATATCCACTGGGAAGAAAAAAAGCATACCGAAAGACTGATCCTGGATGCGGAAGAGATCATCAAGAGCCCTGGCATACCGGAACGTTCCCCGATCATACAAGCGATCCGCAAACAGGACATTCGCATTATTTCAGAGATCGAGTTTGCAGGAAGGCATACCAGGGCAAAAAAGATCTGTATTACAGGCAGCAATGGTAAAACCACTACCACATCACTGATCCACCACATGCTGAAAAAAGCAGGGCTGAATGCCGGCATTGCAGGGAATGTCGGGAAAAGTTTCGCACTTCAGGTTGCGGAAGAGAATTATGAGTATTACGTCCTGGAGCTCAGCAGTTTTCAGCTTGATGGCATGTACGAGTTCAAAGCAGACATTGCCATCCTGCTGAACATAACACCGGATCACCTGGACTGGTACGACGGCAATATGCAGGATTATGTTGACTCCAAATTCAGGATCACGCAAAATCTGTCGGAGGATGAATTCTTTGTATTCTGTTCAGACGATGAGATCACGGTAAAGGAACTGGAAAGAATTGTGATGAAAGCAAAGGAACTTCCCTTCGCCATGAGGAAGAAGGACAAAGAGGTGGCCTACATCGATGAGGACGATAACCTGAGAGTGGAATACGGGGACAGTGCGTTCAGCATGCCCGCAAGGGATCTTGCCCTGAGCGGTAAACACAACCGGTACAACAGCATGGCAGCAGGCATTGCGGGAAACGTGCTGAAAATCCGGAAAGACCTGATCCGGGAGAGCCTGATGGATTTTCAGGGCGTTGAGCACCGCCTGGAAAAAGTCCTGAAGGTACATGGTATCCAGTTCATCAACGACAGCAAGGCAACCAATGTCAATTCAACCTGGTACGCACTCGAGAGCATGACAACACCGGTGGTCTGGATTGCCGGAGGAGTCGACAAGGGGAATGATTATAACGAGCTTAAGGATCTGGTCGAGGACAAGGTAACGAGCCTGGTTTGCCTGGGCAAGGATAATTCCAAATTACACAAAGCTTTCGCAAAACGGGTAAAAACAATCATCGATGCCGAAAGCATGGAAGAAGCTGTTAACAAGGCCTATTACCTGGCCAGCAACGGGGATACGGTGCTGCTCTCTCCGGCCTGTGCGAGCTTTGACCTGTTTGAAAATTATGAAGACCGCGGCTGGCAGTTCAAGGAAGCGGTACGAAAACTTTGATAAAAGAATAACAACAGTGCTGAAAATCAGAAAATACTTTGGAGGTGACCGGATCATCTGGGCGGTGATCATCGTACTGTCACTGTATTCCCTGCTTTCGGTATACAGTACCTCCGGCGTGCTTGTTTTCAGGAACCCGGGCAGCAATCCCGCATACTTCGTTATTCGACATACCATGTTCCTCCTGGCAGGCTTCCTGTTGGTATACCTGACCCATCTGATCCCGTACAGGTATTTTTCAAGGCTCTCCCAGCTGATTGTGGTCATAGCTATCCCCCTGCTCATCCTCACCCTTTTCTTCGGCAAAAGCATCAATGAAGCAAACCGATGGCTGGAAGTACCCATTATCGGCCTTTCCTTCCAGACCTCTGATTTCGCAAAGCTGGCCCTTATCATGTACCTGGCCAGGCTCCTGTCACAACGGCAGGATGAGATCAAGGATTTCTACAAAGCCTTTCTTCCCATGATTATCCCGACAGGCATCATCTGCGTGCTGATCATGCCTGAGGACCTGTCCACAGCCATGATCCTGCTGGCTACCTGCATCATACTGATGTATATCGGACGCATCAATACCCAGTACCTTCTCCTGCTGACCCTGGGCGGGATGATCGTGGTTGGATCCTATATCGGTTTATCCATGTTGCTGGATAAGGAAGGAAGGGTGGGCACCTGGAAGAACCGGATCGAATCGTACCTGGACAAGGATACGGAGAACTACCAGGTGGAACAGGCCAAAATTGCCATCGCAAGGGGTGGATTGCTTGGTAAATTTCCAGGGAACAGCACCCAGCGGAATTTTCTGCCGCATTCCTATTCCGATTTTATCTATGCCGTCATTATTGAAGAATACGGCCTGGTTCTGGGGGGTATCCCCATCCTCCTGATGTACCTGATACTGCTGTACAGGGCCGGAGTACTGGTCCGCAAGAGCACGCGGACCTTTCCGGCATTTCTGGCCATTGGGCTGACTTTGGGACTTGTCCTGCAGGCTATGGTGCACATGGCCGTTTCCGTAAACCTATTCCCGGTAACCGGGCAACCACTGCCCCTGGTGAGCATGGGGGGAACCTCGCTCATTCTGACAAGCCTGTCCCTGGGGATGATCCTGAGTGTCAGCAAGGGTATACAGGAGCAAGGGTTGCAGATGGAGGCGGAAGCCGCAACGGCAGAAGAAATAAATCCTTCAGAACAATAAGCCGAATCGTGGAAAAAAGGGAGGCACATAAAAAGATTATCATAAGCGGGGGAGGGACCGGGGGACATATCTTTCCGGCAATTGCCATCGCCGATGCCCTTTGCCGGGAACTCGCCGAACCCGAGATCCTCTTTGTCGGTGCAAAGGGCAGGATGGAGATGGAGAAAGTCCCCGATGCCGGGTATTCCATCATCGGGCTGCCTGTGGAAGGATTCAGGCGTAAACTTTCGCTTGCCAACTTGAAGGTTATTTATAAACTGATTGCCAGCCTGAATATGGCGGGGAAAATACTCCGCGACTTTTTACCGGATGCCGTGATCGGCGTTGGCGGCTATGCCAGCGGACCGGTATTGCGGAAAGCCGCAAAAATGGGAATCCCCACCCTGATACAGGAACAGAACTCCTATGCAGGCATGACCAACCGCCTTCTGGCTAAAAAGGCCAGGAAGATATGCGTGGCGTACGAGGGAATGGAGAAGTATTTTCCGGCCGAAAAACTGGTGATGGCCGGGAACCCCGTGCGGAGCGAGATACTGGAACTTAACCGGAAGAACAGCAGGAGCGATGCCAGGTCGGCTTTCGGCATCGACCGGGATGCCACAGTGCTTCTGGTGCTGGGAGGCAGCCTTGGAGCCCGCACGATCAACCGGGCGGTGCTTGGGGGACTTCAACAGATCATGGACTCCGGAGTTATTGTAATCTGGCAATGCGGAAAGTATTATCACGAGCAAGCGAAAGAGGCCATCCGGGACATACCAGCCGGGAGCATCGTGCTGAGGGACTTCATACAGCGGATGGACCTTGCCTACCTGGCGGCGGATGCCATTATTGCCAGGGCAGGGGCCATTACCATTTCAGAGCTTTGCCTTGTGGGTAAGCCGGCCATCCTCGTCCCATCCCCGAACGTGGCCGAGGATCACCAGACGAAAAATGCACAGTCGCTTGCCTCCAGGTCGGCGGCCGTATATATACCGGATCATGAAGCCAGCCAGAGGATGATCCCCGAGGCAATGGAACTGCTTGGGGATAAAAACCGTATGGGGGAGCTGTCTGAAAATATTTTAAAACTGGCCATTGCGGATTCAGCCGAACGCATTGCCAGGGAAGTAATGGAAATAATGAATGCATGAACCTGGAAGAAATAAATAAAATCAAGCAGGTCTATATGATCGGGATAGGCGGCATAGGGATGAGTGCCCTGGCCCGGTATTTCCTCATGCAGGGAAAGCAGGTGGCCGGGTACGACAGGGTTTCTACCAGGCTGACAGACGACCTGATACGGGAAGGATCGGACGTTCATTTCACGGCTGACCTGGGGTATATTAAGGACCGGTTTCCGGAACCCGGCAAGCTGTTGGTGATCTATACCCCGGCCATTCCGGAGGATCATTTAGAGCTGGAATTCTTCCGCAGGGGTGGGTACAAGATTAAGAAAAGGGCCGAGATACTGGGCATACTCAGCAGCAATGAACCTTGTATCGCTGTGGCGGGAACCCATGGCAAAACAACGATCTCTACCATGATTGCCCATCTCTTAAAGGTGGCAGGCATATCCTGCAACGCATTTCTGGGGGGCATTTCGAAAAATTACAACACCAATGCAATGCTTTCGGATCAGGGGCAATGGATGGTACTTGAAGCCGACGAATACGACCGCTCCTTTCTGAATCTGTTCCCAAGGGTAGCCGTTGTTTCATCCTGCGATCCTGACCATCTGGATATTTACGGAACAGTGGAAAAGCTGAAAGAAGCTTTTTGCCAGTTCATAGGGCAGGTCCGCCCCGGGGGACATCTGGTTTATCATGCCGGACTTGAACTGGACTGCCTTGATACCTCCGAGCCCGTTAAACATACCTATTGCCTTGAGGGGAAAGCGCAATATTCTGCCCGGAACATAATTAACATGGGTGATTATTACCGCTTTGATGCAGTAATCCCCGGGGGAGAGATCCGGGATATCAGGCTCGGCATCCCCGGCATGATCAATATTGAAAATTTTCTGGCTGCCATCTCGCTGGCAAAGATCCTGGATGTCGGCGATGATCAGATACGTGAAGCCATGGCTTCATTCCGGGGAGTAAAACGGCGCTTTGATCTGCAAATCCACAGGGACGACTTGATCTATATTGATGATTACGCTCATCATCCGAGGGAAATTGAAGCCTGTATCCGGTCCGTCCGGGGAAACTACCCGGACAGGAGGATCACGGGTATCTTTCAGCCACATCTGTACAGCCGGACCAGGGATTTTGCCGAAGGATTTGCCGAAAGCCTGAGCACACTGGATGAGCTCATATTGCTGGATATTTATCCCGCGCGGGAAAAACCTATGGAGAACGTCAGTTCCCGGCTGATCTTTGACCGGGTCAGCCTGGAGGAGAAACTTCTGATCGACAAGGAACAGCTTATGCCGCTGCTCTCTGAAAAAAAACCCGAGATCCTTCTCACCATGGGAGCCGGCGATATAGACCAGTTTGTTGATCCCATTAGAAACCTGTATTCAGAAGAAAGGAAGAGTTGAAGAGCATTGTTAAAATATTGACGGTCCTGATCGTATCCGCATATCTGATACTGGTACTCGGGTTTATCGATAAGCAGTATGAAGGGGTTCTGTGCAACGGTGTGAATGTGATCGTGCAGGACAGTCTAGAGCGGGGACTCATATCAGCAGCGGATGTAAAGAGTCTTGTCCAGCTTGACCATCCTGGCATTGCCGGGATGCCGATTACTTCATTGGATGTTGCAGGTATTGAGGATGGACTGAAAATCATTCCGGCCATTTCCAATGCCCAGGTGTATACAAATATTCAGGGGAGGCTTATGATCGAAATAACACAGAGGTCACCGGTAGCAAGGATTGAGGACAGCGACCACCATCATTATTACCTTGACAGAGAGGGATACGTAATTCCGGCATCCATGACCTATACACCTCATATTCTGCATATAAACGGTGAGATACCGGGGAGTTTCAGCAAGGAAATAAAAATTGTGGAATCAGGCGCAGGGGAAAGGGACCGGCAGCTGATGGAGGATGTTCTGGAAATGGCCAATTATATCCATGCGGATCCATTCTGGAGATCACAGATCGTCCAGGTTTATGTGAATGCCCGTGGAGAATTTGAACTGGTTCCCCGGGTGGGTTCCCAGATCATAATTTTCGGGGGTGCGGACCAGATAGAGACCAAGTTCTTTAAGCTGAATGCTTTGTACCGGGAAGGGTTCAGTCATACGGGCTGGAATCAGTATGAAATGATCAATTTAAAATACAAGAACCAGGTAATTTGTACTAAACGATAATACCATGACAAAAAAAGAACATTTGCTGGCAGCGGTGGATATTGGGACTACCAAGATCGTTGCCATTGTCGGAAAACAGACGGAAAACAGGAAGCTCGAGATCCTCGGCATGAGCAAAACCCTCTCCAAGGGAGTAAAGCGGGGAGTGGTACTGAATATCGAAGAAACGGTGACCGCGATCAACTCGACGGTCGAGGAGGTAAAGAAACAAACGGGCATCAATTTCAAGGACGTATTTGTAGGGATCGCCGGTCAGCACATTAAAAGCGTGCGGAACAGGGGATACTTCAACCGTGACTCTTACGATGACGAGATCACCAAGCAGGACATACAGCGCCTGATCGATGATATGTACAAGATCCCGATCGAGGCCGGTGAGGAAATTATCCATGTCCTTCCCCAGAATTTCATCGTTGACAGCGAAGCCGGGATTAAAAATCCAGTTGGCATGTCCGGCAAGAGGCTGGAAGGCAATTTCCATATCGTGATCGGGCAGATCGCCTCGGCAAAGAACATTTCAAAATGCATCAACCGTGTCGGACTGAATGTTGAGGAGCTTATCCTGGAACCCCTGGCATCCTCCGAGGCGGTGTTGACGGAAGATGAAAAAGAAGCCGGGGTGGCCCTGGTTGACATAGGGGGCGGGACCACGGATATCGCGGTCTATTATGATGATATTATCCGGCATACGGCCGTCATCCCGTTTGGAGGCAATGTGGTGACCAAGGATATCAAGGAGGGATGCTCCATCCTGAGCCGGCAGGCGGAATCACTCAAGATCACTTTCGGTTCGACGCTTGGGGACCTTGCGCAGGAGGACAAGATCGTTACCATACCCGGGATCAGCGGAAGGGACCCCAAAGAAATATCCTTTAAAAGCCTGGCCTATATCATCCAATCAAGAATGGAAGAAATTATTGATGCTGCGATGTTTGAAATCGAGAATTCAGGCGTGCTGGAAAAACTCAGCGCAGGGATCGTTTTTACCGGCGGAGGAGCTTTGCTTAGGCACCTTCCCCAACTTGTAAAATTCAGGACGGGACTGGATGTGAGGATCGGTTACCCGGCGGAACAACTGGCAACCGAGAGCATTGAGGAGGTTAACCAGCCCATGTATTCGACCAGTGTGGGATTGCTTCTGAAAGGTTACGAGACAAGGCGGAAACATGCCATCCAGGAAACGGATGAAATCCAGCAGGAGAACGATTCGGGCGAAGTCCAGAAGGAAAAAGTCCTGAGCAGGCCGAAAGTGAGTCTGTTCAACAGTCTTAAGGACAGGCTCAATGATATTTTTGAGGAAAATGACACTACCATGTAATTGAGCGTATGCAATAAACCAGAAGAATATGGCTGAAGAATTAATGAATTTTGATCTGCCGGTGAACCAATCCAGTATCATCAAGGTGCTGGGAATCGGCGGCGGTGGCAGCAATGCTGTAAACCACATGTGGAAGCAGGGGATCCAGGACGTAGATTTTATCGTCTGCAATACGGATGCACAGGCCTTGAACAATTCGCCGGTTCCGGTTAAGGTCCAGCTTGGAGAATCCCTCACCGAGGGGCGCGGGGCCGGCAGCCAGCCCGATGTTGGCCGAAAGGCAGCCATTGAAAACCTACAGGATGTCAAAGATGTACTTCATGGCAATACCAAGATGGTATTTCTGACGGCCGGAATGGGCGGGGGCACGGGTACCGGTGCAGCACCCGTGATCGCAAAAGCAACCCGGGAAATGGGAATTCTGACCGTAGCCATCGTGACCATCCCCTTCCGATTTGAAGGTCAGCAAAGGATCAACCAGGCCATTGAGGGCATAAACCAGCTGAGGGAGCATGTGGATTCCCTGCTTGTGATCAATAATGAGAAACTCAGGGAGATCTATGGAGACCTTAAACTTTCCGAAGCATTTGCAAAGGCTGACGATGTATTGACCATAGCGGCAAGGGGTATAGCAGAGATCATTACGGTACACGGATATATCAATGTCGATTTCGCAGATGTTGAAACCGTCATGAAAGACAGCGGTGTGGCTATACTTGGGAACGGTACAGCGGCAGGAGAAAACCGGGCCGTCAAAGCCCTGGATGCTGCCTTGGCATCACCCCTGCTGAATAATAACGACATTACAGGTGCCGACAATATCCTGCTTAATATCACCTCCGGAGAGGACGAAATCAGCATGGATGAGATCGGGGTGATTACGGACTACGTAAGCCACTCGGCCGCAAAGAATGCTCATATCATCTGGGGCACCGGCCAGGAGCCGCACCTGGCGGAACAAATATCTGTAACCATCATTGCCACGGGATTCGAAGCAACCAGCATCCCGGAACTGTATATAAGGAAATCCAAGGCCGACAAGGTCAAATTGTCCGAACCGGAAGAAACCAATGTTGAGGATCCTTCCACATCCGGGAGTATATCAAAGGAGGAATCAACCGAAAGATCGAATGTGCAGAGAACCTTTGAATTTGATATCAGTGGCAGTGACCGGCAATTGGAATTCTTCGTCAGCGACGCGGATGAAAAAAGCCCGGCAGCCGGCGAAAAACAATCAAAAGAACTGGCTGAACGGGTCAGGAAATTGAGGGAATCCCATGAACAGATAAAGGAGCAGCTTTATAACAAGGCCAGCGACAATGAATCCATTGATGAACTGGAGAATGAACCGGCCTACATTCGTAAAAAGATAAAGATCAATGAAGCCAAGCCCTCTGCCGAATCAAGGATTTCAAAATACAGCTTATCGGAGGATGAGGATAATAACTCCAAGCTGCGCGAGGATAACGCCTACCTGCACGACAATGTGGACTGATCACCCCGCTCAACATTTACGTACTGTCGGCATCCATTAAAACGGCGCTGCAAAATTTACCTGAATTACCGGAGGAATTGTCAAACAAGGCACCTTACATCGCGCAGCTATGTAGTGCCGTTTTGACATTCCGGAGGTAGTAAATTTTGAAAGGCGCCTTGTTTAATGATGCCTCCAGATTGTATTCAAATGTTGAGCGGGGTGATCTGCCTAGAAGAATCTGGCCCGGTTGTCCTGAATATTGGCTGCATCCCTGAGCGCATCGTAGGCCTCATAACTGGCCTGTGATTTGCGAAGAACAGTCATCCTTGATTTAATTTCGGCCGGGTCCTGTTCAATGGATTCATCGATCCGGTTTACCACCAGAACGAAAACACCGCTGTTTCCCTTGACAGGTTTGGACAATTGTTCTGCGGGCAGAACAGCTGCAGCGGCCAGAACCCTCGGTTCGATACCGGCTCCGGCAAGGGATACCGAGTTAAAGCTTATGTTGTTCGCCTGTTGAACGGTCAGGCCCATTTCCAGACCAAGATCCATTATATCTTCTGTGGAATTCAGGGCCGTTTCAAAATCACCGATAATCTTTTCTGCTTTCTTTTCTTTCTTTACTTCCAGCTCAATTTCAGCCCTGACCTGATCGAGGGGAGCCGTTCCTTTTTCCCGGATACCGGTCACCACGGCAATGACATACTTATTGCCGAATTCAAAAATCTCACTGGAAATATCGTGCAGGTTGGCTTCAAATGCCCAGCGTATCAGGGGTCTCGCATTTTCCAGACCGGTAATGTTTTTCTGGTTCTCGGTAATGTCACTGGCGTAGCGTTTATTCAGGTTTTCGGTTGAAATGGCCTGATTGAATTTTTCATAGGTGTTGTTAAGTCCCGCAAATTTTACCGCCCGGCCATACACCTCACGATAGGTCTCTGAACTGGGTTCAATATTCCGGGTCAGGTAGGCCACCTTTACTTTTTTAACCTTTTTGCTTTTTTCCGTTACCTGCACAAGGTGGATCCCGAACTGGGTTTGAACCTGCATGACCCCGCCCCGCTCATCGTAGAAACAGGAATCGCTGAAAGGTTTGACCATACTGCCCTCCCTGAACCATCCCAGGTCTCCGCCGTCGGAAGCTGTTCCGTCAGCACTGAACTGGAACGCAAGCTCGTTCCAATTACCTCTCCTGTTCAGGACATCCTGCAGGCTATCTGCAAATGCTTTCAGTTCAGCAGGATTGGTGGATGCATCAGGCTGGAGAATGATATGCCGTGCACGGACCGAATCGGGAAGATAATTGACCTCCACGAGCTGGGCCAGTCGATAGGATGATTCTTCCATATATGGCCCGTAAACAGTACCCGGTTCGGAAGAGAACATAATATCGTTGATCTCCTCCGGAAGTTCTCCGTAGGAATGATTCATGTTGTCGAAGGGCAGGTCAGATTCCATTCCGACAAGAGCCACCGGATCCTCCACATTCACGAATTCATCCTTCATGCGGTCTATCCATTCCTTTGCTGCCCTGTCATCCTCCTCGGAGGGAGTTACCTCATAAACGAGGTATTCAATGTCGCGGGAGGCTTCCTGCTGGTATTCTTTTTCATGATCCCTGTAATACTTCTGTATATCATTTTCCGTAAACCTGATCGCAGAATCAGGAACGCTGGAGTACCTTCGGAGGACATAACTGATGTCCGTCCTTTTTCCGGTTTCCCTGGCGTTATTATCGGCTTCAAGCGATGTTACGTACAGGCCGTTACGTATAAGAGTGTTGTATTTTGAGAAAGCCCTGTCCTTGAGGATCTCGTTCTCAAGATAAAGCCAGATGGTTTTCTGTGCCCCCGAGGGGTCTTCATCCATGGTACGTATAAATTGGACCAGAAATGAACGGTTAAGTATCCCGGTAGCGGGATCGGAGAAAAGACTGGTTATGACCGGATGAGGATTCCTGCCCTGCACCATATCCATAAGTTCATCCGTGCTGACGGCAATGCCCAGTTCCTGATATTCGCCCATGGTCACATATTCACGGACAAGGTCCTGCCAGGTTTGTTCACGGATGCTTTCCATGGTTTGTTCATCCAGTGATGACTGGCCGATTCGGAGCCGGTAATATTCCGCAAGCTTTTCAACCCGGTTTGCGTATTCCTCATAACGAACTGAATTACCATCTATCTCTGCAAATTCAAATTGTGATCGATTGAATGCTGTTTGTCCCCCGGTCAGAAGATCCTGCAGGACAAATGCAAAGATGGCCATACCGATGATCACTGCCACCAGGAGTCCAGCACGATTTCTGATTCTCTGTAAAGTTGCCATATAGCTCGAATTAAAACAGTTTTAAAAAACAGGCTACGAAGATAGTAATTATAATAAAAAACCCTTGTGTAGTTTCTCAATTTTGATGCTCGCGGGGAGCAGTCAGCTGCACCAGTTCGATTCTTGTCTCGCTTACGTCGAGTATGCGAAAGATGAAGTTGCCGATGATAATACGATCATTGAGCTTGGGGATGCTCTCATAATGGGTAAGTATGAGTCCCGCAAGCGTTTCATACTCATCTGCTTTTGGAATATCCAGCTTGTATTTTTCGTTAAGGTAATCGATCTCAAGCCTTGCCGAGAATATGTACTCGTTCTCTGTAATTTTTCTTTCGGTGAGTTCCGAGCTGTCATGTTCGTCTTCTATTTCTCCGACGATTTCTTCCAGGATGTCTTCCATCGTAACTACTCCGCTGGTACCCCCGAACTCATCTACGACCACGGAAATGCTTTTATGTTCCCGGATAAAGGACTGCAGCAATCTGTTCGCAGGCATGGTTTCGGGAACATGCGGGATGGTCATGATCATGGAAGCAAGATCTGCCGGTTTTTTGAATAATTCCTTGGAATTAATGTAGCCGATGATATTGTCCGTGGTATCCTTGTAGATTAATATTTTTGACAGGCCGGTTTCAATAAATTTTTGCTTGAAATCCTCAAGGGAGCAGGAATCCTCAAGTGCAACGATCTCGGTTCTTGGCACCATGCAGTCCCTCAATCTGACATTTGAGAAATCCAGGGCATTCTGGAAAAATTTAATCTCGTGCTCCTTATCATGTATGGCT
>CAZVLG010000131.1:0-1672 GCA_964627835.1 uncultured Bacteroides sp. | reverse complement strand
CGCTTATCATCATAGACCTGGTTCCCTTCAAAAATGACGTCCTCGATTTTAATGCGATGGTTCTTGTCTACCTTCACGTAAAGCCGGACGCTGTTGGCCCGGAGGGTGTCTACCTCCTGCCTGGTTTCCACTGTGGTGTTGAAGAATCCCTTCTCAATGAAGTGATCCTTGATCAGTCGCTCGGTATTATTGATAAGGTCCCTGGTCACCTGGCTCCCTGTACGTATGTTCAATTTCTCCATCAGGTCCTGTGTCTCTCCCTTTTTCAGTCCATCCACGACAAGCCTGGAAAGCCTGGGCTGTTCCTTGAGATATATGTCCAGGTAGATCTTTCCGCTTTCAATTTTCGTAGCCGTGATCTTTACGTCGGCGAACAGGCCCTGGTCCCAGAATTTATCCAGTGCCTTGGTGATTTCATCCCCCGGAACGGTGATGACGTTTCCGACTTTAAATCCGGAAATTGAGATAAGAACCTGGGGCTGGAGGAATTCAACCCCGGAGACAGTGATGTCAGCGATCTCGTATTCCCTTGGATTGGAATAGTCTATGACGGGCAGCTGGTCATAGTCCAGTTCCTGGGGAAAAATAAAAACCGCGGCCTGAAATAGAAACAGAACTATGAGCAGAATTTTCCGAAGCATCCGGTGGGGCCTCCTGAATTAGGATACGACTTGTTCGCTGATCTTCCCAAACCTTCTTTCCCTTCTCTGGTAATTACAGATCGCGGCATACAGATCCTCCTTCCGAAAGTCCGGCCAGAGTGTCTGGGTAAAGTACAGTTCGGCGTAGGCGATCTGCCAGAGCATGAAATTACTGATCCTGTACTCCCCGCTGGTACGTATCAAAAGGTCCGGATCCGGGATATCTTTTGTCTGAAGGTAATCTGTAAAATGATCACAGGTCAGTTCTCTGGAAGTAAGTTCACCGAGTTCAATCTTCCTGGCAATGGATTTCACGGCATCCAGGATTTCCCATCTGGCGCTGTAGCTCAGGGCAAGGACAAGCCTCATCCCGGTATTATGCGAGGTATTGTCAACAGTTCTCTGAAGATGGGAAACGACCCTTGCCGGCAGGCTCTGCATATCGCCGATGGTCAGCAAGCGGATGTTATTGTCCATCAGGGTTTTGGTTTCGCTGTCGAGGGTATTTACCAGCAAGGACATAAGGGCGTCGATCTCGGCTCGCGGACGGTTCCAGTTTTCCGTTGAAAAAGCATACAATGTGAGATAGGATATCCCCAGTTCTGCTGCGGCTTCGACCGTTTCGCGCACTGCCTTCACCGCGTTCTTATGCCCAAATATCCGCTCATTCCCTTTCTGTTTGGCCCATCTGCCATTCCCGTCCATGATGATTGCAATATGCTCGGGCAGATTATTCTTATCGATCTGTTCTTTGTAGGTTCCCATATCTTTCTTTCCCTGACTATTCATAAGCTGGACAATCCAGTCCCCAATCAAATATTTTATAGGTAACAAATACTCCAACTATGGAATACCAGTCTTTATTGTGAAAAAATACATTATTTTCATATCCAATATTCTGGACCTTGTCAAGATCGTCGCTGAAGGTCTTCCGGAAGGACCATTCGAAACCCGTGCTCATACGTGTGGTGACATTGTATTTGAAACCGCCGCCGAAAGAAACAGACAGGGTATAGGTTTCACCCGGTACG
>CAZVLG010000130.1:0-2774 GCA_964627835.1 uncultured Bacteroides sp. | reverse complement strand
CATGCCCAGTCCAGCCGTATCCAGTAGCCGAGGACCATTGAGCGGACCCCGAAACCGTAGCCGGTCACAATGGGTTCCCGGTTCGAATCGATGGTTATGGTCAGGGGCGGGGCGGGGGGATCCGGGATTATTTCGTTGTCGTATGCATTCTCGCCCGACCAGGGGTGCAAGCCGTTCCATGCGGTCCCAAGGTCTGCGAAGCCAAGGACCATAAAATTATTCAGGAAATTATTGCTGAGGGGATGGTTTGCGAAATACCGGATCATGGGCCAGCGCAATTCCGTATTGATGACGGCGAAGCGGTCCCCGTTCCTGATGTTCTGGGTGAATCCCCTCATATTGGTGGCCAGTGTCTGGTACACGTAATTTTTTGAGTAATCGATCGGTACGCTCTGGTCGAATTGCTGGACCCTGGAGGAGAAATTAATCCAGTTGTCTACGCTGCCCAGGTAATAGATCAGTCGGCTCCCGCCAAAGGATGCGCCGGTGGCAAAACGATTGGCCCAGATCAGGGTCCGGTGGATCTTAACATAATGCCGTGCATCCAGCCCGACCGTATAAAGGTCCCATTTATCCCCGTTAATCTGCTGATGGGCTTCCGCGAAAACTTTCATCCGGGTTCCGTGGTAAAGGTTGTGTCCCAGGTAACGCGTATTGTCGAAAATATAGGCCAGGTTAACGCCTGCCCAGTATTTTGTGTAATTCGGTTCTATCAAGGCACTCAGTTCCGTGGAAAGGGGTACGATATTATCCTGGCGCCCGTGAAGGGTTCCCTCGAAGGCAGAGACCTGGCTGAACGGCCATCGGAGCTTGAACATAAGGTTATGGGAGAATAATTTGCTGTAGAATTCGTCACCTTGTTTATTGGTGTAAAGGCTCTTAAAAACCTGCCGGTGAAAAATGAGCTGTTTGTTCAGCCTTCGCTTCAGGTTCTCAAAGCTCAGGAGGTATTCGTTGCTGTCGAAATCGGCGGACAGCCTTACTCCCCCGGTGATCTTATAATCCTCGAAAAGATCGTTGGTTCCCAGCTTGAACAGGAGGTTGAATCCCGGGTTATAGTAAACGGCTCCCCTGGTAAAGGTCTGGTAGGATGCATTCAGGAAACTGAAGTCGATCTGGTTGGCGACGTAATTGGTATAAAAGGCCGTTTCGTAGATCCTGGGGGTGGGCCTTACGAAGGCAGCAGTATCGAGGACGAGGTTCACATTGTCCCCCGCAAACTGCTCGTTGTAGTAGTTCAGTTTTTCCTGTTCAAACACATAATTATTGATATCAATGACCTGCCTTTCCAGGGCGATGGTATCCGCCGTGCCGGTGATGATCTGGTTATCCACGATCTCGGAAATGGGAATAAGCTCCTTCTTCACCCTCTTCAGGCTGTCTATTTTCTGCAGCTTCTGTGTATGGTCACCCCTGAAGCTTGTATTGATAAATTCCCCGGAATAGGAACCGGGCTTCCCGTCGAGCTCATCCTGGTAAATATAGTACCGGTTGTCGTGCAGGACGATCTCTGCGTACTGGCCTGTCTGTGGATTGTAATCATGTTCCAGGATGTTCCTGGAGTAGTTTGAAATGGGGTAGGAATGGGTGTAATACCGGTAGTGCGTGGTGGTGTCAATAAAGCTGATGGTACTGTCAAAATCTGCGACAAAGCGGTTGACGATCCCGTTCTGGTCGCTTAGATAAGTGAATTTGTTGGGACCGATGGCGAAGGGTTCCATGTCGTTGATGAAATGATGCTCCGAGATTTTACGGATCTCTTTTTTCCGGCTTGCATAGTCGATGACATAGAGATTCTGGGAAAGGTAGCGGCTGTTCAGGGCTTGTCCGCCCACATAGTAATCGGTGGTATCCAGCGGCCTGTTCGATGAGAAGACGATCTGCCTGGAATTGTTTATGAACCTTGGATTGACATCATCGTAAATATCGTTGGTCAGGCGCTCGTTGGTTCCCGCAGCGATGGTATGGACATAAATATCCGACTGGCCGCGGTTGATCCCTGATAGTACGATCTTAAACCCGTCGTCCGAGTAATCAAAATCCAGGATCTTTTCAAAAAATATGATATTCCGTTCGGTCAGCTCCTTTGTCTCCAGTATATAGTAATAAAGGCTCAGTCCCCCTTCCTCCTCTGTAATAAAGGAAAGTATCCGGCCCGTAGGATGCCAGGCCAGGATGGGGTAGGTAAGGTCCGGGATCTGGTCAAGGCGGTGTTCCCGCTGCAGCAATTTCCGGGTCTTACCGGTCTGGGTATCGTGCAGGAATATTTTATACTGCCCGAATTCATTGGTAGCATAGGCGATCTTGGTTCCATCGGGACTCATCTTTACCTGGTTGTAGATCCTCCGTTTGTTTGGTTTCCTGAGTATTTTCCCCTCATCGGGCAATTCCCGGTCCACCAGGCTTTCATCATACTGATCCAGGTAATAGGCCATCCAGTCAGCCGACAGGTCCTTGATCGAGAATCCAAGTACATACAGGAACCCGCTGTTGGAGTTCTTGTTTATCCTTGTCAGATAAAGGATATTGGGGATAACCGAGGCCCCGTACGTTTCTGCAATATACTTCCAGAAGGAATGCCCGGCGTACTTTGCATCGTCTCCGGTCAGCCAGTTGAAACGTTTGTATTCCCCGCTGAGTACCCCGTCCCTTACAAAATTCTCAACTTCGAAATCCCAGTCCCTCGACATATAGGAAATCAATCCCTTCATATACCAGTCCGGCAGGTTAATCAGGGTGGAGTTGGTAAAGTTTTCCCTGAATTCATTCCCGTA
>CAZVLG010000129.1:0-1644 GCA_964627835.1 uncultured Bacteroides sp. | reverse complement strand
CCTGAAATCATGGACAAAAGCCTGCGAAGAAGTTAAAACCGCGGTGGAGGACCTGTCCGTGCTGTATGATTTTTTCATCGAGGGTGAAGCCGGGGAAGCTGAGGTCGAGCAGCAATACAAGGCAGCGATATCCCTGGTCGAAAAACTTGCTTCATACAATCTGCCGGAGACCGAGATCGATAAGATCCTGGACATCCTGGTTCAGGAAAACTTCATAAACGAGTCCCGCTACGCCGCCTCCTATGCGAGGGACAAACTGCGCCTGAACAAATGGGGCAAGGTCAAGATCCGATACATGCTCGGGGGGAAGAAACTTCCCGAGGCCATTATTGCCGCTGCCCTGGATGAGATCGGGGAAAAGTATTATAACGGGATACTGAGGGAGGAACTCCTTAAAAAAAGGAGATCCATCAAAGGCAGCAATGCCTTCGAGCTGAGAGGCAAACTTTTCCGCTTCGCGCAGCAAAGGGGATTTGAGAGCGGGCTGATCTACGCGATCCTGGATGAGATCCTGTAAGGGATGGATGGGACCCCTTTTGAATTTATCGAAGTTTTGTATTTTTGCATTTCAGTAGAATCATCCTAACGACTTAAGATATGATCACCGCAGAACAGGTCAAGGAGTTGGTGAAGCGCGAGCAGGCGCTGAGGAGGCATCTTTGACATAGACCGGAAACTGGAACAGATCCGCGAAGAAGAAAAAGTAACCCAATCATCCGATTTCTGGAACGATCCACAGCAGGCAGAATTAAAGTTCAAGGAGATTTCACGCCTGAAATCATGGACAAAAGCCTGCGAAGAAGTTAAAACCGCGGTGGAGGACCTGTCCGTGCTGTATGATTTTTTCATCGAGGGTGAAGCCGGGGAAGCGGAGGTCGAGCAGCAATACAAGGCAGCGATATCCCTGGTCGAAAAACTTGAACTGAAAAACATGCTCCGGAACGAAGAGGACGCTTTCGGAGCCCTGCTGAAAATTAATCCCGGGGCCGGGGGAACCGAAAGCCAGGACTGGGCGGAAATGCTGATGCGCATGTATATCCGCTACGGGGAGCGAAACCATTACACCGTAAGGGAAGTGGATTACCTTCCCGGGGATGAAGCAGGCATAAAATCCGTAACCCTGGAGTTCACGGGAGATTTTGCATACGGTTACCTGAAAAGCGAGAACGGCGTGCACCGCCTGGTCAGGCTGTCGCCCTATGATTCGGCCAACCGCAGGCATACATCCTTTGCCTCCGTGTTCGTCTCGCCCGTGGTGGACGAGACCATCGAGATCCAGATCAATCCGGCTGACATTACCTGGGAGACCTACCGTTCGAGCGGGGCCGGGGGACAGAACGTGAACAAGGTGGAAACAGCCGTGCGGCTCAGGCATGCTCCCTCGGGACTGGTCATCGAAAACCAGGAAACGCGCTCACAGCTCAAAAACAAGGAAAATGCCATGCGGATACTGAAATCCCATCTTTATGAGCTGGAACTGAGATCCCGCAGGGAAAAACAGGCTGAGATCGAGGGAGCCAAGAAAAAGATCGAATGGGGATCACAGATCCGGAATTATGTATTGCATCCCTACAAAATGGTAAAGGATTTGAGGACCGAATACGAAACAGGCAATGTAAACGATGTCCTTGACGGGAACCTGAA
>CAZVLG010000128.1:0-7984 GCA_964627835.1 uncultured Bacteroides sp. | reverse complement strand
CGGGAGCCGGTTGATCTTGAACCGGATCATCAGGAACCTTTCGAAATTCAGCTTTTTGAGGGTGAAGGACATCACCCTGAGCCCCGATTTGATAAGACGGCTTCGAATGCTTCGGTGAAGGTCGATGATATAATCAAATTGTTCGGCCTTAAGCTCACGCAGCAGGTCGTGAAAATCATCTTCAAGGAAATGGATCCGGTCAATGTAGGGATTGGACCTGAGCAGGGGGAGATATACTTTCTTGGTTACATAATGTATCTCGGCTCCCTCGACCTGCTCCTTCAGACACCTGACAACCGGAGTGGTCAGAACAATGTCTCCGATCGAACTGAATCGTATAATAAGGTATTTGACCAGATGGATTATTTATTGAGGTTGTTTATGAACAGCAGAAGGGCCAGCCAGTATTCATCCTTTGATGGATTCTCTTCCCAGAGGGCCCTTGCTCCGTGCACCCCGGGTTGCTGGGGCCGGAACAGGGTGTATTCGTCTACGGGGATGCTGTTCATCATTTGCCTGACATAGGGTTCTTCACGTTCGGTAACGGCAATGAAAAGGGATTTCGGAAAAGTGTCAATTGCCTCTTCCATCCGCAGGTCATCCCCGAAGTATTCCCCGGGACTGAAGGCTATAACAGCTTTCACTTTTGGATTATCTTTTCCTTCAAGCATGGCAAGCGAGGCAGAGTATGAACTTCCCAGCAATATGACTTCCTTGGGATTCAATCCCCAGGCATAATCAATGGCTGCCCGGATGTCCGGGACTGCATCCAGGAATTTGATGGTAGTATGCTGTCCGCCTGCCTTCTGGGCGGTTTCGTTGCGCACGAAATTTGAATTATCACCCGATCTCAAATCAACGGCCAGGCAATTGTACCTTAATTTCAGGAAGCGTTCGGCAATTTCATTGAATTCCCCGCGACTTGAACCTGCCTGGTGAAAGAGAAGAATATAGGGGTACTCCTCATTGGACAGGTATTTATCGGCTGTGATTTCAATCCCATCATCCGCCGTGAAGCTTACCTTTTCCTTAGCTTCCTGTGTAAAGGAAGCCGGAATAAGCAGGAGAAGAAAAAAAACAGTATGCAGTAGTTTCATCATCGGACGTATTGTTTGATAAAAAGAGATGTACAAAAAACAGGCCATTAACCGGATTCGGCCAGGATGATGATTTTATTGTGCTTTACCTCGATCACCCCGCCACCTATTGGAATGAATGATGTTTTGTCATGCCCGTCAATGATCTTAACATTGCCTTTTTCAAGGGTGGAAATGATCGGGGCGTGGTTGTTAAGTATCTGAAAGGAACCTATACTGCCAGGAACCTGGACGAGTTTAACTTCTCCGTCAAATACCTTTTTATCGGGGGTGATGATTTGAAGGTTCATGATCTATTTTGATTCTTCGAGCAATTTATCGCCCTTCTCAATGGCGTCTTCTATGGTGCCAACCATGTTAAATGCCGATTCCGGGTATTTATCAACTTCCCCATCCATGATCATGTTGAATCCCTTGATGGTATCTTCGATGGAGACCAGGCAGCCCGGTATGCTGGTGAACGATTCGGCAACGTGGAATGGCTGCGAAAGGAACCGCTGTACCCTCCTGGCACGGTGGACCACAAGCTTGTCTTCATCCGAAAGTTCATCCATACCAAGGATGGCAATGATGTCCTGTAATTCATTATAGCGCTGCAGCAATTCTTTGACCCGCTGGGCCGTATTGTAATGTTCCTCGCCCACCACTTCGCGGGAAAGGATCCTTGAAGTGGAGTCGAGGGGATCTACGGCCGGATAAATACCAAGCTCTGAAATCTTGCGGCTCAGCACGGTGGTCGCGTCAAGATGGGCAAAGGTAGTGGCCGGGGCCGGGTCCGTAAGGTCATCGGCCGGCACATAGATGGCCTGTACCGATGTGATCGAACCATGTTTGGTCGATGTGATACGCTCCTGCATGATCCCCATCTCGGTTGCCAGTGTTGGCTGGTATCCAACGGCAGAAGGCATCCTTCCGAGCAATGCGGATACCTCCGAACCGGCCTGGGTGAACCGGAATATATTGTCAACGAAGAAGAGAATGTCCCTTCCCCCGCTTTTTTCGTCCCCGTCGCGAAAGGATTCGGCAACGGTAAGTCCGGAAAGGGCAACCGTAGCGCGTGCTCCCGGAGGTTCGTTCATCTGGCCGAAAACCAGGGTGCCCTGTGATTCCGCAAGGGCTTTCTTGTCCACCTTGCTGAGGTCCCAGCCTCCCTCTTCCATATTCTTTTTAAATGCATCCCCGTATTTTATTACCCCGGATTCAATCATTTCCCTGAGCAGGTCATTCCCCTCCCTGGTCCGTTCACCGACCCCAGCAAAAACGGATACACCCGAATACTGTTTGGCAATGTTGTTGATCAGTTCCATGATGATCACCGTTTTTCCCACGCCGGCACCCCCAAACAATCCGATCTTGCCCCCTTTGGAATAGGGCTCCAGCAGGTCTATGACCTTGATCCCGGTGAAAAAGACCTCTTTTTCCGTGCTCAGTTCCTCGTAAATGGGCGGTTTGTTATGGATCTCGTATCCGCCTTTCTTGTCCAGGGGTTCCATTCCGTCAATGGCGTCTCCGATTACGTTGAGAAGACGCCCCCTGATCTGATCACCCACAGGCATTTTTATGGAGGAGCCGGTGGCCAGCACCTCGATGCCACGCCGGAGGCCATCGGTTGAATCCATGGCAATGGCACGAATGGTGTTTTCACCGATGTGCTGCTGGCATTCGATCACCAGGGTCGAACCATCCTGTCTTTTAATTTCCAGAGCATCATGGATTTGAGGCAGGTCATTCCCGTATTTTTCAAAGCTTACGTCAATGACCGGGCCAATAACCTGAATGATTTCTCCTTTAATCTGAGCCATTTAAGTAGTATTTGGGTGATGATACTGTGTTAACAAAGGTAGCATTTTTCATATAACGGAACATGAATTTTAGACCCGGAATGGTGGGAAACGGATTGACTTTTATATTTTTGAAAGGATTAATCAAGAACAATCAGGCAATGAAGAAGATTTTCATCCACACCCTGCTGCTGTTGTCCCTGCCTCTACTCGGTTTTAGCCAGTTTACGCATGTGGGACTCGAAGCAGCCTATTCCACCCAGGTGAAGGAACCGGGTTTTGGGATCCATACCCTGTACAGGGTCAATGACGTGATCAAACTTACTCCCAATGCCTTGTATTATTTGCCACATACCATCAACACAAGCCTGGGAACCCAGAAATTCAGCTGGTGGACCATTAACCTTGACGGTAATTACATCATTGTCAACCAGGAGATTTTTGAGGGTTACGGGCTTATGGGACTGGGTTTTTCAAGCATTACCGGTGAACGCGACGAGATTGAATACGGCTGGCCTTATAAGGACAAACGCACCCTGGTGGAACTGGGACTGAATGTTGGTGCCGGCATACGGCTGAACCTGGGGGACAAAGTCGTGCCCTTCGGCGAATTACGTTATACCCTCGGCTCCAAGGCCGATTTCACCTTCAATGAAATATCCACCTCCCAGTTCAGTATTATTGCAGGAATTTTATTAAGAATTAACGAAGATAAGGACAGATCCGCTTCGGAAGATTTTTAAAACCTTTCAATCCTGAAAAACATGATCCGGAATATCACAAAAAACTCACTGGTCACATTACTGTTAATCCTTGCATTCTCTGCTCCGGCCCTTGCCCAGTTTACGCGGTTTGGAGGGGGACTGTCATTCAGTACCGGGATCGAGAATTACGATCATAAAACCGGGAATCCCGGAATTACGGCACGGGGAGTGATCGAACTCGGGGACAAGTTCTGGTTTGTTCCTGAATTGAGCTTTTATCTGCCCGGAAAGCGCCAGCATAATACCTATGGAATGGCGACGACCCTGTTCGGAAGCCTGGACGCTGATGTGACATTTACACTGGCCACCGAAAAAACAATCCTTTTCTATGCCCTGGCCGGACCCAACCTTACTTTTTTAAGCACCTCATTCGATTCAGGGGATTCTTCCAGCAAACTGATGCCGGCCCTGAATATCGGGACCGGTATTGAAATGATCGTGGAGAAGAATTTGAATGCCTTCGCACAGATAAAAGGGGTCGTCGGGTCTTACACCCAGTATCTTGTGATCAGCATCGGTGTGCACTATTACTTTACCGGGAGACGTTATAAGACATGGTAGGCCCCGAAACATATTCCATATTTTTTATATCTTTAACTACTTTGTATTAACTGCATGTAAAACCAATTGAAATGGGAATACCAGCTACCGCCAAGATTGAATCGGAAGAAGCCGCTCTTGTCAAAGATCATAAGGAATTCAAGGCATATTCGAAATCTGAAGAGCTGGCCAGATTCGAAGAACTTGATAAAATCATCAATACCAGCGAATTTACGGGTAAAGTGAAAGCTATTAAATCCCAGAAATTCAAGGATACCGAAGAATACAAGAAGGAAAGGGAATGCTTGACCCTCAAGAAATCCAAGGATATTAAAACCTATTTTAAGGTTAAGGAATCCAGGGAACTGGAAGAGTACAAGCAAACCGACAAATCGGAAGAGATTAAAAAATATCAGGAACTGGCCGAGTATGTGGGATCAAAGGAATTTGCCGATGCAAGACAATCGGCCGGGAAGGAATTCAAAGGATCGGATGCTTTCCAGAAGGAACAGGAATACCTCCGGCTTAAAAAATCCACAGCGATAAAAAACTATTTTAAGTTTAAATCATCAGCCAAATTCCAGACATACAACCAGGTCAAGGGCTCGGATAAGCTCAACCGGCTCAAGGAACTTGAAGAAGCCATCGCGTCGGAGGATTTTAAAAAGGTCAAGGATTATATGGCCCTGAAACCAAAGGCAAAATACGAACAGTCAAAGGAATATCAACAGGAGAAGGAATACCTTGAATTGAAAAAATCCGAGAAACTCCTCTGGTACCAGAAACTTTTAAAAAAGAATGATTTCCAAAAACTTAAGGAGTGGGAACTCACCTTTGAGGACGACTTTACCGAAGGTTCCCTGGATACAGGTAAATGGATGACCAATTATTACTGGGGTGAGAAATTATTGAAAGACACCTATGCATTGCCCGGTGATAAACATTTTTACACCAAGGGCAGGAACCTTGAACTGTCCGACTCGGTGCTCAAGATCGTAACCCGAAAGGAACAGGCGAGCGGCAAAGCGTGGGATCCGGTTTTCGGATTCAAGAACCAGGAATTTGAGTATACCTCGGGACTCATATCCACAGGGAAAAGTTTCAGGCAGCAGTACGGGAAAGTCCGCGCAAAAGTCAGGATGAGCAAGGCACCGGTACGCCAGGCCATCTGGATGGTAGCCGACAAGATCCTTCCCCACGTGGATATTGCAAAAGTTGAGAAGGGTAAAATATTTCATGGGAATTTCTGGGGCAATATTACCGAAAAAGGAGGGGTGCGAAAGAAAGTGGTCAAGAAGGGTGCGGGGAAATTCACATCCGACTTTTTTATCTACTCCGTTGAATGGTCACCGGAAAAGATTGTCTGGAAAATCAACGAAAAGGTAATACTGACCCAGTCACAGGGCATACCACAGGAATCCATGTACCTTGTGCTCAGTTCAGGTGTGACGAACGGTGTTCCGGAGCATCAGCTGCCGGCCACCATGGAAGTGGACTGGGTGAAAGTTTATAAGAAGGCCGAATAGGTACACAACCATCTGCATTTTACAGGGCTGCCTATACCACCGGCGGCCCTTTTGCATTCCCGGCGACGAATAAAACCCCTGAACCGGGTACCTTCGGCATCATTAAAACGTTGCTGCAAAATCCCGGCCGTATTACCGGAGGAATTGTTAGACAAGTCACCTGACATCGGGAAGCGATGTAGTGACGGTCTAACATTCCGGAGGTACCGGGATTTTAAAGGCAACTTTTTTAATAATACCTCAGGTAGCATTCCGGTTTGGGGGTTTTATTCATCGCGCAGGGATTCGGCAGGATTGATGTTGGCCGAACGGATGGTATGGAAGCTTACCGTGATGACCGTGATCAGCATGGTCAGGAGTCCCGCAAGAACAAAAGACACCCAGCGGATACCGGTCCGGTATACAAAGCCTTGCAGCCAATCGTTGGCAAAATACCATGAAACGACCGAGGCGATTACAATGGAGATCGCTATCAGTATGATGTAATCCCTCAGCATGAGTCCAACGATTCTCGAAACACTTGAACCATGAACCTTGCGGATGCCCACCTCCTTTGTTCGCATTTCCGACACAAAGGAAGAAAGTCCAAAAAGACCCAGGCAGGCGATCAACACAGTCAGGATGGAGAAGGAAGTATAAACCACTCCCCTTTTCTCGTCGGCTTCGAACTGTTCGCTGAAATGCTCATCAAGGAAGGTGTATTCAAACGGGAACTCAGGGTAGAGTTCTTTCCACTGCTCCTCGATGTATTCGATCGTGGATATCATATTTTGCCCGCTTATCTTGACATACACCATGTAACACCTGGGATAATACATGAACAACTGGTCTTCCATCACGTTGTAGAGGCCGAATTGATGGTAGTCGGCAATCAGGCCGACTACCGTTGCAATGGTAACGGTATCACGGGGGAAGATTATCTTCTTGCCGATGGGATCCTCCCAGTTCAACCTGCTGGCAAGGGTCTGGTTGATTATGGCACCCCGTGAGGTATCCCCGGGGAATTCTTCGGAGAATCCCCTGCCTTCGATTATTTTGATGTTCACGGTGTTGATGAAATCATGGTCGACGCGGAAGAAATTAATCCCTCTTTCAACCATTCCCTCCGGCGATTCCACCCTCATAAGGGTCTTGCTGGTTCCATCACCGATTCTTGCATTGGCGGCACCCACGGAAAGGACATCCGGGTTCTCCCTGAGTTTTTCTTTCAGGACCGGCACCTTGTCCACCATTTCCCTGGTAGTCATGCCCAGCATGATCACGTTCTCCTTATCAAATCCGAGATCCTTGTTTTTCAAATAATTCAACTGGTCATAGACGATCCAGGTACTTATTACCAGGAAGGTGGAAAGAGTAAACTGGCCGACCACAAGAATTTTACGCACAGAAAGGTTCGACCGTCCGATATTGAGTTGTCCCTTGAGCACGTTGACAGGGTTGAATGAGGAAAGGAAAAAGGCCGGGTACGAGCCGGACAGCAATCCCGTTACAAGCACCACACCGATCAGGCTCAGGATAATAATAGGTTTCAGAAGGGCCGAGAATCCGATGGATTTTCCGGCCAGGTTATTAAAGGAGGGAAGAAAAAGATACAAAAGCAGAAGGCTTATCAGGAGAGAGAGGAGGGTCAGCATCATGGATTCCGAAAGGAACTGCCGAATCAGGGCGCTGCGTGGAGAACCTGCTACCTTCCGGATGCCGATCTCCCTGGATCGTTTGGTGGCGCGGGCCGTTGCCAGGTTCATGTAATTCATGCTGGCGATCAGGATCATCAGGATGATGATGGCGATGAAAATATAGACATAATTAATGTTGCCAACCGGCACGGGTTCCCCCTCAAAATCCGAGTGTAGATGGATGTAGGTTATCGGGAGCACCTCGTATTTGATGTTGATCCCGATGCGTTCAAAGATCTCCGCCATATGGTTTTTGTAGAGCTCGGGCAATTTTGCCTCGAATGCCTTGTAATCATATCCCTCCTGCAACAAAACCCAGGTGTAGATATGAAATGAGCCCCAGCTTCCCCAATCCTCGGGGAGCGAATTGCGGGATATCAGCGCGGAAAAGGTAAAATTGGTATTATGCGGCGGGTCCTCGATCAGCCCCGTCACATTATGCGAACGCCCGTCCTCCCGGATGATCTCCTTTCCCATTGGACTCTCACTGCCGAAATACCGCTCTGAGAATGAGCGGGTCAGGACGATACTGTTGGGTTCCTTCAGGGCGGTTTCGGGATCCCCCTCCACCCATTCAAAGCTAAAGACCCTGAACACATT
>CAZVLG010000127.1:0-8247 GCA_964627835.1 uncultured Bacteroides sp. | reverse complement strand
CAGGTACTGGGCATCGTCCTGGTACAATTCCACCGCGCAGAGGGCCTGCAGGTAAAGGGCTTCCTCAATTAATAGCACGGACCTGTCTGCATTCCGGTCCAGGTATTCCCCGAAGCAGTCCATCGCCGCCCCGTATTTTTCCCGCTCAAACAGTTCCTTTCCACGTTTAAAATCCCTGTCAGGATGATTCAGTGAAAGGTTTTTCTGGGCATACGCGTGCGGAATAGGGACCAACCAGGCTAGAATCAATACAAGTGTAAGTATCCTCAAAACATTCCTGATCATACAAAATCTCTACAGCATTCTAACGGTTTTAAAAGTACTTTATTTTCCCGTCGGAATTTAACAGGGGAAGGGGTAACAACTAACATATTTATTAACAATTGTATGGGTATTTTCTCGCCCGGGAACGGGCATGCACAGGTGAATTTGATTTCAGGTGTAAGCGGTGTTTGCATTTTTATCTTAATTTTGCCGCATGCCTCTGGATACCATCATACGATTTGAGCATGCGGACATTTTCATCCTGGACCACCTGGTGCTGAGCGATGTTAACTTCCAGGTGAACAAGGGAGAATTCGTTTTTCTCATCGGTATAGTGGGAAGCGGCAAGACCAGCCTGATCAAGACCATCAATGCAGAACACCCCCTGTTAAAAGGGGAGGGATATGTTTCTGAATTCTCCCTTCATGACCTGAAACGCAGGCAGGTGCCTTACCTGAGAAGGAAACTGGGCATCGTATTCCAGGATTTCCAGCTTCTGACCGACCGTTCGATTACCGAGAACCTTGGCTTTGTGCTGAAGGCAACCGGCTGGAAGAGCAAGCCCGAGATCGATAAGCGGATCGGGGAAGTGCTGGACCGGGTGGGACTCGGGACAAAAGGCTACAAGATGCCTCATCAGCTCTCCGGCGGGGAACAGCAACGTGTAGTCATCGCCCGTGCATTGCTTAATGATCCCGAGATCATACTGGCGGACGAACCGACCGGCAACCTTGACCCGGACACTTCGGATGCCATCATGGGCATTCTTACCGACATCAGCAAAAACGGGAGGGCCGTGATCATGGCCACCCACAATTACAACCTGATTGAAAAGTACCCGGCCCGCACCCTGAAGTGTGAGGACGGGAAGCTGATCTAAACAAAAACCACGTCGCCGTCGCCGTCCTGAAAAGGGAAGGAACCCGGTTCCGGGAGCTGCTTGATCAAGTCCCGGGTGGCGAAGTATTTCTGGCTCATTTTCCGGGAGCCCAGGATGGGGCTTGGGCGATAGGAATTCGTGATCTGGGACTGATACGTAGTCAGGTATGCAATTCGATTGGCCCGCAGGTAATGGTCCAGGATGCGGGCAATATCCTCAGAGGCACCAGGGTGGAATACCACGTAAGGCAGGGTCATTTTATCTCCGTGGATGGCCATCCATAAAAAGCCGATCATTTCACCGTGCCGGTCCATGACCTTAATGCAGATGTTCCTGAACCGGTGTGCAAGGGAAGAGAAATAGTAGCGGTCGTCCTTTTCCGGTCCCGGTTTAACCCAGGGATAGGCGGTGATCCAGTCGAAATCTTCCTGTGTCCGGATACAGAATCCTGTCCCCAGGTTCTTTTCCAGGAAATCCATCGCCCGGAAATCAACGGCCTCGTTCTCCTCAAAGTCCATGCCTGCCATATCCTCCCGTTTCAGGCCGATCCTGATGTCCTGCACCGTATTCAGGATCCCGTCCGCCAGGCTCAGGATCGGGCGCGACCTGCGGTACATGGTGCGGCGGTTTCCCAGGAGGCTGGCCGATGAACTGCGTATGTAATACCTGATCCCGTGCCTTTCCTTAAAAAGACCGAAACGGGTGGATTTATCATAAACGGCTTTGGATTCCGGAGCATAATTGGTATACATGAGCTGGTGCCCCCAGTCATGATAGGCCTCCTCGAAAAGCATGCTTGCCAGTCCCCTGCGCCTCTGGTCGGGCCGCACCCAGTTCCCGCTCAGCCAGCCGAAGCGGATGTCCTGATACCGGTCCGGCAGGATGCACCGGTAGGCAAGCATGTCCTCTCCCTCGAAACCAATATACATAAGGGTATCTGCTGGATCCAGCCTGGGATTGTGAAGCCAGCTTAGGGCGCGGTGTTCGCTTACCGGAACAAAGGGCATGGACCCGTATTGATCCGAATCCAGGAATTCTTGCAGCCGGCCGGCATTGAATTTCTCTATCCTCATTTTCTTCTGATCTCGTTTTTCCCTGCCAGTTGTTTCATGAGGTAATACAGGTATTCTCCCCTGAGGAATAAGCCTGCAGGAACATTTCCGGATTCCATGGGAATGCGTTGGTTATGGAAGGGAACAGGGTCCTTTTTGAGTCCGGCACAGGCAAAACTCGCATCCAGCCGGGGCATGCCCGGAGCCAGGATCTGTTCAAAGAAGTCCGCAGGTACGCCATCGTCCGAGAAGGGAAACGAAAATATCCCGTAGGCAGCACCCAGTTCCTTCTGGATGTATTCCATGCTCTCCCCGTACTGTGACAGGCGCTCTTCCGGTCCCAGCTCGGAGAACAGGGGGTGATCCCTGCTGTGCGCCCCGATGTAAAATCCCTGCCCGGCGAGTTCCTTCACCTGTTCCAGGCTCATATAGGGTTTTTTGACCTTCAGGAAGGTGCTGAAGTCCAGATCCACCGTAGCGGCAATCTGATCGAGTTCCTGCCGGTTCCTGTAGGAAATGCTCAGGATTAGTTCTTTCACGCATTTTCGTGTGGCACTGGCAAGGTGGTACCGGCTCTGAAGCAGTTCGGTCACGGCTGGTGAATAGTTGATCCTCTCCAGGCGGTCGAGCAGCAGGCTGGCCTTATAACGATAGAACAGATCCCGGTTATCGATAAAGTCCGTATTGATAAAGATAGCTGCAGGTATCCCCATGGAACGAAGCAGCGGCGTCACCGCCTCGTATACTTCTGAGAGTCCATCATCAAAGCTGAGGAACATGGCGGGCCTGGATCGTTTTCGGGGAGATCCCGACTGTATCAGTGCTTCCAGTCCCACAGGTTCATAATGCCTCAGCAGGAACTCCAGGTCTTTCCTGAACCGTTTCTGGGACCGGACCGGGTAAACCTTGTCAACATGGGGCATGGGTTTATCCGACACCAGGTGGTAGAACGGGAAGACAAAGTCCTGCCCGGTAAGCCGGATTAAAAGCCCCTGGGGTATCCAGGCCCCGATCGTGCCAAGGAATATTTTAAATCTCGTTCTCATCAATCAGCATTCAAAAATACATATATCGTCCTTAATGCAGCAGGCATGGAAGGCTTCTGCATCCGGATCAGGTCACAGCCGGTTCAGCCCTGCCGGCAAAAAACGGGAACCGTATTTTCACTATCCTGGGATACAGCGTTTTAATCCCGCCAAATCCTTCAAAGAAACGGGCCACTCCAGGCAGGTTCGAACCCTCGAAGTCAAAGACCTTGAATTTATCCCGGGACATTCCGATCAACCGGTCCATAAGCACGAACATGGCCCGGTTTTCTTTTGCCCGGGGACTGCTGCAGCCGTTCATGTAGATCACGCGGGATTGTGCATAACCCAGTATGGACCCGGCCTGCAGTTCCTTCCCGAGGAAAAGGCCAAACACAGCGGCCCGGTTTATGGATGCGAGTCCCCCGAAAAGATTCTCCAGGTACGCTCTTTTGACCGGGACCCCCTTTTCGGAGGAATATTTGAGGTCGAGGTACTCTCCCGGCCCGATCTCCCTGAAATCAAATGGATATTCCCTGCCCTTCTGAAGGTTCCGCTTTGTGTTGGTATGGTATGAAGCCGTGGAGCCCAGGTCAATTTCGTAATTCACACGAGGAGAATGCCTGGTTCCTTCAGGCAGCGGAAGGTTCATCCGGTTCAGGCAGATATCCACGTATGAAAACCTTGACGGAATGGCCCGGATGAATTCCCTGATCTCTTTTTCAGCGGGCGGTTTGGCTGAAAATATCCCCAGCTGCTGGGCAAGGATGGGCTGCAGGAGCAGATTGAATCCAAACTTCCGGCAATGTGTCAGGGGCATGACCATTTCGTAATCCCCTTTCACCAGTCCCTCCCACCCGGGAGAGACCAGATCCAGGTACCAGGAATAGGGATAGAGCGTCTCAAACGAGGCGGATGAAATACACCCGTCCCATCTCCCCCTGTCCAGATCCCTATGTTTAAGATACCGTATCAATCTGCCAGTGAATCGATCATTTGTAAATATACATCCTTCCAGCCTTTCCATTCACCATGCTCGCTGAAGGCGTCGTTATGCCATATGCTGACGAAGGTTCCTCCCGTCGAACGGACAGCCCCGGCAAGCCTCTTTATCCTTTCCAGGGCCTGTCGGGGTGTCAGCTGCATGTAATCCTTCAATGTCCGGTCCATTACCTGGAATGGTACCACACGCATGGAGGTTTCTTTCTCTTCCGCCAGGTCGTAAAAAAGAAAAGGCCTGGATGTTCCGGCACGGAATCCCGCGGCAGAAGCAAATCCCATGCTGTACTCTTCCCGGATCCCGGCTGCTGTATAATTGCGGTAGTCCTTCGGAAGGCTGAACTTGAGATAATGCTGCCTGCTCCGTGTGACCGGTGCCCCCGTGATCCCGGACAATGTACGGACCTCCCTGGGCAATTCAGCGGGATTTTCCGACGAACGGTAGGAAGGATGCAGTCCCACATCCGCATATTTCATGGTCTGTTTTACCAGGTCCCTGAATGCCCTGCTCCGGGGATTGATGCTCTTATCGAATTTCCCGTAGCGGGCCGTGAGGAAAAAGATCGTGGGGCGGTATTCATGCAGGGAATGGATGGCTTCGATGTCCGCAAAAGTATCGAAGGGATCCTTCGCCTTTCCGCTGAGGACCTGCTTCCGGAGCATCGGGTCATCCCTGCCCTGGATGCCTGCCCTCATCCGGGCTCCCAGGCTGCGTGCCCTGCCCCTGTGCAGATAGGCATAGGGCAGGTCGATATCACAGGTGGGCAGGAAGCGGAAAGCAGGGGCCGGCAATTTCAATCCCCGGAAAAATTTCGAAAGCTCATTGCTGAAATCCCTGATCCAGATATCCACGACGGGGATCTCAAGGAACCCGTTACGCCCGGCCAGGCTGCCGGCGGCTTCAAAGCGCCCGTAGCGGTCTCCCTTAAAAGGCAAATATTCCTCGTACCTCGAGATCATGAAAAATACCGCCGCGAAAAGATCAAAATCAAGACCCCGGGCAGAAATTCTGCCACCCTTACCAGCCCGGTCTTCGGTGACTTCCAGGGCATCCGTTTCGATCCGGTCCGGGTTGGCATCCCCTCCATACTTTTGAATCAGATCAGGTGAGACAGTTCCGTCATCCTCCCCGATCCGTTCAGGGCCGCCATTTTGGGCATCGCTCCTGAAGTATTTCCGGTGGAAGAGTACAGGAACCGCTCCGGATTTATCAAGTCCCGGATCGACATCCCCGGTTCCCTGCTGACCCAGGAGACCGGAGGCCGGGATGCGGATTGCATTTTCAAACGGAAGGCTGGAGTAATTTACCTTTGGTCCGCCATGAGCCCTAAATTCCTCATCATTCCCGGTAACCCGGAAATCCAGGGTGAGCACATCCCTAAAGATGAATTTCAGGACATACTGGAGCCGGGGACTGTTATCTCTGGCGTAAATCAGCATTGGGTGCTATAATAACGGAGATCATACATCAAGTATTACAATGGTCACGCCGGCACCACCGAGGTCCACATGCTCATCCCCGTATGAGCCGACCAGGTCTATTGAATCAAGGTACTGCCGGATGAGCTGGCGCAGTATCCCGTCGCCTTTTCCATGCAGTATCCTCAGTTCGCGCTGCTGTACCATAATGGCCTCATCGATCATAATAGTAACATTCTGCAGGGCTTCCTCGGCCCTTTGTCCCCCTACATCAATCTCCGGTCGGAAATGGATCTTCCGGCGTGCGATGTCCCAGTCCGCAAAATCTCCTGCAGATCCTGCTTCCCTTTCGGCGCTGCGGTAGGTTTCTTCGGGAACCTTCTCCAGCTTATCCACCCCGACACGGGTGGTCAGGTGGCCGAAGCGAACCGAGGCCTTGTTGCCCTTTCGCTCAAGGACCTCCCCGGCGACTTCCTGTCCTTTCATAATTACATAATCGCCGGCCCGTATGGTGGGATCGAGCGGTTGTTCCGGAACTTTTTTCGGGGTCTCGAGCTGTCCGAACCGCTGCCGCTTTTGCTGCACGTCCTTCTCCTGCTCCCTCAGTTCTTCAATTTTCCTCCCGACCGGGTCCTTTTCTGATTTCTTCCCGCTGGTTTCTTCCCTGAATTGCATCAGCTTTTCCCGGGCCTGCCGCGTTTTTTCTTTGTCTGCCTGGCTCTCCCGGATTTCCCGGATGGTATTTTCAATGTTCCGGTTGGCCTGCCGCAGCAGTTCCTCCGCCTCTTCCTTTGCCTTCTTCAGAATCTCCTTCCGGGTCCTTTCGGCATTTTCCAGCTCGGAAGCATATTTACCAAGGGTTTGCTGAAGCCGTTTTTCAGAAATCCTGATCTTGTCACGCTTCCCCTCCCAATATCTTTTGTCACGTATGATCTGCCGCAGGTGCTTGTCGAATTCCACCTGGTCCTCCCCCACCCTTTCGGACGCAGCCTTGATCACCTCCTCGGGCAGGCCTATGTTCCGGGCAATCTCAAAAGCAAAGGATGATCCGGGCTGCCCGATCTCCAGACGGTAAAGGGGCAGCATTTTCCCCGTATCGAAAAGCATGGCCCCATTCTCGATGCCCTCCGCCTCCGCGGCAAAGTGCTTCAGGTTGCTGTAATGAGTGGTGATCACGCCCCAGGCAGACAGGGAGTTCAGGGTATCCAGGATCGCCTCGGCAATAGCCCCGCCCAGTGAAGGTTCGGTGCCCGTACCGAATTCATCGATCAGCAAAAGCGTCGATCCGTTGGCATGCCTGGTAAAATGTTTCATATTGAGCAGATGGGAACTGTAGGTACTCAGGTCGTTATCGATTGATTGCTCGTCCCCGATATCGATGAAGACGCGCTCGAATATCCCGACCTGTGAATCTGCATCCATCGGTACCAGGAATCCACATTGGACCATGTATTGCAGCAGCCCAACCGTCTTCAGGCAAACGGATTTTCCACCTGCATTAGGACCCGATATAATCAGTATCCGCTTTTCCTTGCTCAGCCGTATGTCGAGCGGGACCACCTTTCGTTTTTCCTTTTCCAGGGTCTTCAGAAGGATGGGGTGCACTGCCCTTTTCCAATCCACCAGCGGTTCATCCACCAGTTCCGGCATCACCCCGTTTATGTCCCCTGCAAACCGTGCCTTGGCCTGTACCAGGTCCATGGCAGCCAGGAATTCCGTCATATTCACCAGCTCCTCCGCATAGGGTTCCAGTTCGGTACTCAGTTCGGTAAGAATCTTGATGATCTCCCGATGTTCGGCGTAACCTAGCTCCCTGATTTCATTATTCAGGCCGACCACCTCTCCGGGTTCAATGAAGACGGTCTTGCCACTGGCCGATTCGTCGTGGATAATCCCGCTCAGCTGCCTCTTCTGGGAGGCCGGTACGGGAATGACAGGGCGCCCGTTCCTGATGGACACGATGGAGTCCGCCTCGGCCATGCCTTCCGCCTGCACCGACTTCAGGATGCTTTGCAGCCTCCTTGAAACCTGTTTTTCCTTTGCCGCCATCTCCGCACGTATCCTTGCGAGCTCGCGTGAGGCCTGGTCACGGACCGTGTCGTTCCTTGACAGGATCTTATCGATGCGCTCCTGGACGAAAGGATAAACCTTGACCTCCGAACTCAGTCCGGAAAGGGCCGGGAATTTGTCCTTTTGCCCGGCTTTCTTGAAAAAAGCCAGAATACCCTTTGCCGCATTCAGGTTCTTCCTCAGGTCCGCCAGTTCCTGTACTTCAAGGTAGCTGCCCTCTACGTTCAGCTTTCCAAGGCATTCCCTGACGTCCGGGTATGGATCAATGGCAAAGTCCTCCTCGGAGATCATGATCAGGCATTCCCTCACCCGCAGCAATCGTTCCCGGATGGGCTCAAAATCCGCCAGAAAGCCCTCGGCCTCCAGCATACTAACTGCGGATCCGGAATGGCAGTATGAAGCGACCGATCCACGGATCCGGTCAAATCCTATCTTTTCCTCGAAATTGCCAGGGAATACCATACGAACAAATATAGTCATTCGGGTCAAGCAGGGAAAACAACTGTTCAACCAGGAAAATCCCCTGATTTATACCGGG
>CAZVLG010000126.1:0-14289 GCA_964627835.1 uncultured Bacteroides sp. | reverse complement strand
ACTTCATTGTCGGATTTTCCTTTAGGATCGAAGTCGGAACCACCCTTGCCACCTCCCATCGGGAGGGTGGTCAGGCTGTTCTTAAATACCTGTTCAAAAGCCAGGAATTTTAAAATGCCGAGGTTGACCGTGGGATGGAATCGGAGTCCCCCTTTATACGGCCCGATGGCTGAGTTCATCTCAATACGAAATCCGCGGTTGATCTGGATTTCGCCTTTATCATTCAGCCAGGGAACACGAAATATGAGTACCCTCTCCGGCTCCGCAATCCTTTCAAGGATCCGGGCGTGTTTGTACTTGGGATTTTCTTCAATAAATGGAATAAGCGACTCTGCCACTTCTTGAACAGCCTGATGAAACTCCGGTTCGGAAGGATTCTTCGCCCGAATATCTGACATAAACTGTTCTACGTTTGAATCCATATCAATAAGGTTTTAGTTGGTATTTAATCATCATTGAACCGGTTAGGGTTGGTTTAAACCTCGTAAAATAATCAGATCAGCATCCATATTCCATGATCTTTATCAGTGAAGCCACATGTTGTTAAACAGCGCATAAGCGGGGCGTGGATACTGATATTCAGGATTTACCATCATTAAGCAATGTATGGAAGAGTTGTATAAGGTAGCCCTCTCCATGGTTCCCGGCGTCGGGAGTATTGGCGCAAAACGGATCCTGGCCTCTGCAGGTAGTGCGGAAGCTGCATTTCGCCTGGAGCGTTCCAGGCTCTTACAAATACCCGGGATCGGATCCCTGCTTGCGGATCGGATCCGTGATAAAGGGATACTTGAGAAAGCGCGGAAGGAACTGGACTACATCCGGAAGAACAACATCCATTGCCTGTTTTATAAGGATGATAACTACCCGCAAAGATTAAGTTATTGCGAGGATGCTCCGCTTGTCCTTTTTACGAGGGGGAAACTGGATTCAGACAGCAGAAAAACACTCAGCGTGGTTGGAACACGCCGTCCCACATCCCATGGTCTTGAGGCCTGCAGGAAGCTGATCCGGGATCTGGCCCGGAGGCATCCGGATCTGGTAATTGTCAGTGGATTGGCATACGGGATAGACCATTGTGCGCATAAGGCGGCCCTTGAGTTCGGGCTGGACACCATTGCGGTCCTTGGACATGGACTGAAATTCCTTTACCCTTCCATGCATCGAAGTATAGCCGGCAGGATCGAAGGATCCGGAGCCCTGGTCACAGATTTTGCCAGCGGAGATAAGCCGGAACGCAATAATTTCATTAAAAGGAACCGGATCATTGCTGGGCTGTCTGAGGCTACGGTCGTTGTGGAATCAGGCATAAAAGGGGGAGCCCTGATTACGGCCGATCTGGCAAATTCCTATAACCGGGATGTCTTCGCTTTCCCGGGACGGATTACCGATCCTGCTTCAGCCGGATGCAACGGGCTGATCAAGTCTCACCGTGCTGCACTGATCGAGGACTATAATGATGTTGAATACCAGCTGGGTTGGGAAGCCGCGGAAGCAAACCGTCAGTTCGCATGGCCAAGCGATACAAGGGAATTATCTACGGAAGAAAAATCGATAATAAAGGTGCTGGAATCCGGGGGCGACTCTTCCATCGATCTTTTGTGTTTTCATACCGGATTGCCGGTCAGCAGGATTTCGGGGATTCTACTCGACCTTGAATTATCCGGGTTGATCCTGGGAATACCGGGTGATTGCTACCGCCTGAACAGATAAAACCGAATCAGGATCTGACATATTTATCCAGATGTTTCTCAAGCAGGTCGATTTCCTGTCTGTTCAGGGCTGTAATTCCGATGGGAGGATAGGTGGCTGTTTTTCCTTTTACTTTTTGCTGAATGATCAGGACCTTTTTAAAACCGAGTATGGAAGGGAGGATACTGTAGCCGGCAAGCCCTATTTTGGGGATTTGAATGGCTTTCTTCTTCTGGACCAGTGGATGGATCGGGTAATAACGAATAAGGATCCTGTCTCCCTCGTCGCTGAAATAGAAGTAATTCAACTGGCGTAATCTCGAAAGGACGATCATGATAAGGTATACAAGGGTTACCAGGATGACCCACTGATACTTCGGGATGCCCAGGACATCCTTCTCAAACCATCCGGAGACCATGATGCCAATAAGCAGAACAACGGTGACGCTGGCCTGGATCATTTTCCAGAGATAGATCCGGATCGTGGTTTTTTTATTGTCGAAAACCATGACGTTACGATTTAACTTTCCTCCGCTTTCTTTCTTTCAGTATCAGGGCAAGCTCTCGACTGGTCTGCCCGGCAAGGGAGGTATTCTCCTCTGTCCGCCTTATCAGGTAGGGAAGGACGTGGCGTACGGGACCGTAAGGCAGGTATTTGGCCACATTGTATCCTTCATGAGCAAGATTGAAGCTGATGTGGTCGGACATCCCGTAAAGCTGTGAAAAGTAACAACGTTCATCGTTCCTGTCGATCTTATGTTCTTCCATCAGGGCTGTTAAATGCAGGCAGCTTTCTTCGTTGTGAGTGCCGTTGAAAATGGAAACGCGGTCGAGGTTCTCAATGGCAAATTTCAATGCTGCATCGTAATCCCGGTCTGTACTTTGCTTATCCGGGTGGATGGGAGAGGGATATCCCATTTCTGCTGCCCTTTTGCGTTCCCTTTCCATATATGCCCCCCGTACGAATTTGATTCCAAGATAGAAATTTTTTGAACGCGCCCGGTCGAGATCACTACGGAAGATCTCCATCCGGTCCCACCGGTACATCTGATAGGTATTGAAAACAATGGCCTGCTTTTTATTGTATTTTTCCATCATTTCCATAACGACCTCGTCTACAAAATCCTGATAGCAATAATCTTCCGCATCGATCATGATACGCACCCCATTCTCGAAAGCAGTACTGCAGAGTTTGTCCACCCGTCTACGAAAACGTTCCGTTTCCATTTCTTCCTCCGGATCCAGCATTTCTCCCGCACTCTTTTTGCGGAGCACATCACTCTGGCAGAATGCGGTGGGTTTAAAGACAGCAAAGGGTATGTTCGGGTTGCCTGCCGCATTTGTAACCGTTTTCAGGGTTTCTTCCAGGGTAGCTTCGATCTGTCCGGGATCTTCGCCTCCTTCAACGGAATAGTCAAGTATGGACCTGACCTTGAACCGGGCCAGTTTTTCAATAGTGGGCCGACAGTCATCAATGGTTTCCCCTCCGCAGAAATGACTGTATATGGTGGGTTTCACGATCCAGTTAATGGGAAACCGGATTTTGATGGCAAACCTGGAGAACAACCCGCCGATATTCACGAGGCCACTGCTGGAGATGGCCCTGAAAAGGAAATGAGCTTTTTGAAGTTCCCTGTTGGATTTGATCCTGAATGCTATTTCCGTACTGTCAAAGGAGATCATAATTAGGGGTTCTTTATTCACCGGAAACAAAATAACACTCTGCGATCAATATAATCCATGATAAAGATCAATTCTGGATAAAATTCCTACTTTTGATAGGGGTTAGCCCGTATATTATACAACACATGAGGTACCGATTGCAGATGACTGAGAAAGACCTGCTCGGGAGCATTACCCTGCCCTCTTCGAAATCAATCAGCAACCGCCTCCTGATCCTGAACGCCCTGGCCGAAGAAGCAGGGAAACTGACTAACCTTTCTGCCAGTGATGATACCCGGGTGCTGGAAAAAGCCCTGGCATCAGGGGAGGGGACCATTGACATCGGGCATGCTGGGACTGCCATGAGGTTCCTGACTGCTTATCTAAGCATCCATGAAGGGGATTTCATTTTGACCGGGTCCGAGCGCATGCAGCAGCGACCCATTGGAAAACTGGTGGAAGCACTCACCGGGCTGGGAGCCAGCATAAGCTATATTCATGATCCGGGTTATCCTCCGCTGTTCATAAGGGGCAGAAAAATCCCAGGCGGTGAGATCTGGATTGACAGCGATATATCCAGCCAGTACATCAGCGCCCTGATGATGATTGGTCCTGCCTTGCAAAACGGGATCACCATACATCTCCAAAAAGAGGCAGTATCTGCTTCCTACATACACCTTACGGAAAAACTCATGCAATCGATGGATATCCAGGTCAGATTCTCCGGTGACCTTATTGAGATCCCCTCGACCCGGTTCAGGGGGAAGGATCTGTTCGTGGAGGGGGACTGGAGTGCGGCAAGTTACTGGTTTGCAATGGCCGCTCTTTCGGAAAATGTCGAACTGGAGATCAGGGGACTCCGGCAGGGAAGTTACCAGGGTGATTCGGTGTTGCCGGAATTGTTCCGCCCGCTTGGCGTGGAAACCCTGTTTTATAAGGACGGTATCGTCCTAAAACGCATTCCGGCCATTCCGGATAAATTTACTTTTGATTTCAGTGATAATCCGGACCTGGTCCAGACAATGGCCGTTCTATGCGGCTTGCTCGATCTGCCATTCCATATGACAGGAACCAGTACGCTGAAAATCAAGGAAACAGACCGGATCCTTGCACTCCAGGCAGAGATGGGGAAACTGGGCATCCCAATCGATGCAGATCCCCATGGCAGATGGATCTCCTGGAATGGGACAAAGTCGAAGGAGGTCCCGGCAGTAAAACAAATTAAAACATACCAGGACCACAGGATGGCCATGGCCTTCAGTCCCGCAACACTTCGTTATCCGGGACTGATCATCGAAGACCCTGACGTAGTTCATAAATCCTACCCGGGATTCTGGAAAGACCTGGAAAGTGTCGGTTTCCGCACGGATATCCTGGCATAGATGTGCCATCCCCGGGAACTTACCTCTTCTCACCGAAGAATTCAGTCAGCAGCCTGGCACATTCCCTTTCAAGAATACCTGATTTTATCTTCGTTCCGGGATGAAGGACATCCTGGATGATCCTGCTGTAACCCGCCTTCGGATCTGCTGCCCCGTAAACGATCCTGCCGAGCTGGGACCAGCTTGTGGCGGATGCACACATAACACAGGGTTCCAGGGTCACGTATAGGGTGCATTGATTCAGGTATTTGGCCCCCATACTGTTGGCGGCCGCCGTAATCGCAAGCATCTCTGCATGGGCGGTTGCATCCTGGAGGATCTCAGTCTGGTTATGTGCCCGGGCAATGATCCTTTTATCCGCTACAACTACTGCCCCTACCGGTATTTCTCCTTCCTCCCCGGCCCTGATTGCTTCTTTCAGGGCCTCGTTCATAAAATACTCATCAGAGTAAATCTTATAGGACATGAATTATTACATTTGTACCTTAACTATTCCTGACAAATATAATACAGATGTACAGAACACATACCTGCGGGGAATTACGACTCGAAAATATCGGGGAATCCGTCACGCTGTGTGGATGGGTGCAGCGATCGAGAGACCTGGGTGGAATGACCTTTGTTGATGTGAGGGACCGATACGGGATTACACAGCTGGTTTTCAATATGGAGGACCATGAAGGGCTTTGCAAGCAGGCAAGGAAGCTGGGTAGGGAATATGTCATCCAGGCCCGGGGCACAGTGGCCGAAAGAAGCAATAAAAATCCGAAAATGCCAACCGGAGATATTGAGATCCTGGTGACTGAACTGAATGTTTTGAAGGCAGCAGAGGTGCCGCCTTTTACCATCGAGGACAAGACCGACGGCGGGGATGAGCTCAGGATGAAGTATCGATTCCTGGACCTGCGCCGGCCAGCGCTTAAAAAGAATATGGAACTGCGACACAGAATGGCTCAGGAAGTTCGGCGGTACTTTGATTCACAGGGATTTTTTGAGATAGAAACCCCGTTCCTGATCAAATCTACACCGGAAGGGGCGAGGGACTTCGTTGTTCCCTCCCGTATGAATGAGGGACAATTCTATGCGCTGCCCCAATCGCCGCAAACCTTCAAGCAATTGCTCATGGTGGCCGGTTATGACAGGTATTTTCAGATCGTTAAATGCTTCAGGGATGAAGATCTCCGGGCAGACCGGCAGCCCGAATTCACACAAATCGACTGTGAAATGGCATTTGTTGAAAGGGATGATGTTCTGGAGACTTTCGAGGGCCTGGCCAAACATCTCTTCAGGGAAGTGCTCCATATCGAAATCGATGGCAGATTTGAAAAAATGTCTTACGACCAGGCCATGGAAGAATACGGTACGGATAAACCCGATATTCGTTTCGGAATGAAAATCAAGGACCTTACAAGCCTTGCCCGGGGAAAAGGTTTCCGGGTCTTTGATGAGGCCGAATACATCGGTGCCATATGCGCAAAAGGATGCGCTGCTTATTCGAGAAAAGAGCTCGACGGATTAACGGATTTTGTAACCCGTCCGCAGATCGGGGCCGGGGGACTCATCCACGCCAGGTATAATGAGGATGGTTCCTGCAAATCATCGGTGGATAAGTTTTATGCAGAAGAGGATCTCAAAACCTGGGCCCGCCAACTGGAGGCCAATCCCGGCGATCTCATCCTCATCCTTGCCGGGGAGAAAAATTCCACCCTGCACGCCCTGTCGGAATTAAGGCTGGAAATGGGAAATCGTATGGGCCTGATGGATAAGGATACATACAAACCCCTCTGGGTCGTGGATTTTCCCCTGCTTGAATGGGATGAAGAATCCAAGCGCTTCCATGCCATGCATCATCCCTTTACTTCACCTAAACTGGAGGATCTGGAACTCTTTGAGAGCGACCCGGGAAAAGTAAGGGCCAATGCTTACGACCTGGTAATCAATGGAGTAGAGATTGGAGGAGGATCTATCCGGATCCACGATGAAAGCCTCCAGAAACTGATGTTCAAGAACCTGGGCTTTACCGAAGAGGATGCAAGGAAGCAATTCGGGTTCCTAATGAAGGCCTTCCGGTACGGAGCCCCCCCACACGGCGGGATCGCTTTCGGATTCGATCGTTGGGTGGCACTTTTTGCGGGACTCGATTCCATCCGGGATGTGATTGCATTTCCGAAGAATAATTCAGGCAGGGACGTAATGATCGATACTCCATCGGAGATTTCTGAAGAACAGCTTGATGAACTCGGGCTTCAAAGGAAAAAGTAAAAAAAACCGAATCTGCTTGCTTCTTTTTAATTAACCATTTTTTCATCTTTTGTTTACATCTCCCTGTTACCAGGCCCGTATTTTTGAAAACTCCCTGTATTTTGTTGATAAGTTCGATTTATATACTTAATTAGCGTTTTTTAAACATTTATATTTCAATCCCAGATATCGCAACCATTCTTATAATGCTGAAACTGAATATTGAGGACGGAGTTTACAAGGTATCATTTTACAAAACAAAAAGGCTCAATACCCTCATCGCAGATCCACTCCGGGAAGAATTAACCAAGATCGTTTCCAAACCGGGAAGAGAAGTTGTCCTGAGCATGAACGGGATTAATTTCATTGACAGTTCCGGCTTCCAGGCCATTATGGCCGTTGTTGACCAGGCCAGCAGGATCGGGAGCCGCTTCCGGATCTGTGATGTTTCGCAGGAAGTTTACGAGTTGTTAAGGCTGATGAAACTTAGTTTTGTCTTTGAGATCGATCCGGCTCGAACCAAGGCTTTGTCGGGTGCTGTTTAGTACTTACTTAACCTCGTAGGACCTTTCTGCCTGTCCAATGTTCCCTTCCGTTGTCAGTCCCTCGCAGACCACATAAAAAGTGGAAATTTTATCGGAATTGTAAAAACGGATTCGGGCCATTCCATCAGAATCTGTGAGTACCGAAGGGTTCCAGTAAAGGGTGGACCTGTCATCAATGATAAGATTATCAAAGGCTGTACCGTAAACAGGGGAATAAAACTCCTGAGGGCGGTGGTAGCCCAGCATATCGAAGGTAAGAATACCCTTTATCAGGAAACTTCCACGTTTGGTAAATATGGCAATCACACCATTTGCTCCACGAACCCCGTATATGGCTGCACTCGGACCTTTTAAAACCTCTATGCGTTCAATATCGGCAGTATTGAGCGATTGAACGGCGCCGATATCCGTGGGCACATTGTCGATCAGGAACAAGGGTTGGTTGTTTCCGTAAAACGATGAGGGTCCACGGATCTGAACCGTATTCCCCGAAACGTTTACACCGGGTATCCGGCCCTGGATCATCTCTAGGACCGTATTGTAGGACTGCATGCTCTCGTCGACATAAAGGACAAAATCAGGAGTGCGATAGATCCCTTCCAGGGTTTGCTGCATGGTATCCTTTTCCTTCTCCGGCAGGGGCTTAAATGTATTGGTTCCCCTGACGACCATTTCAGAAGAATACGAAGAAAAAAGTTTTTCGGTATCTTCCAGATCGTTGTCATCAATATAGATAACCAGGTTTTTTTTCACGCTGAGCCTTCTTGCAGTTATCTCAACCTTGATCGTATCCTCATAGTCCGGGAGTTCAAATCTAAATTTTCCACGGTTATCTGTCCGGGATATGAACACATCGTTGAATTCGCTCAAGACGGTCAGGGTGACCGGGAGGTTTTTTAAGGGGATATCCAGGAATTCCTTGGTGATCTTTCCGGTTACCAGCAGTCCCCTCTGGATGGGATAATCTATTTCCCTTGGTCTCTCGTTCAGGATATCATCCCAGCCGAACCTCCTCCAGCCCTGTGTTAGTAGAAGGTTATCAAGTGCCTGAAGGGTTTTAGCTTCCCGGTCCCTGAAATAAAAGTCAGGCTGTTCTATCCTGCCTGCAATATCCGATGACAATAAGAGACTGGCAACGATCCCTGACTGGAAATCGGCCGCATTGTTTTCCAGGTCCCGGTCGGATACAGAGAGGGAAAACTGTCCCTGCACAGGGTTTCCTGAGGCATCCCTGGCCTGCAGGACCAGTTCGACCGCTTCCAATTTTTCATATACCGTTTTATCCTGCCGGATGCTGAGATTGAGGACCTCGTCGGAGTGAATAAAGGCAAGCCGTTCACAGCGAGGTTCCCGGTTGCTGTCAAAAAGCGTGATGTGCAGGATGCCTCCGGGGAAATCCCCGGTGGGGATATCCAGGCTCATCTCATCCGGCCCCAGTTTTATCTCAGAAGCAGACTGAAGTCTGCCGCGAATGTGGCAGGCTATCAGAACACCTGGATTCTCCAGGGTGCTCCCTACCTTTAGCTTGATACCGCCGGGCCCATTTTCAACAAGATGCATATAATACCCTGAAGCCTGTACCCTGGGCAGACTGAACCTGTACTTTTTACCACTCTCAGTCAGGATCTCTGCGGTGTATTTCTGATCCACATCGGGGGTGAAGGTAAAGGCTCCCATTCCAAGATGAAAACTTTCAAAAGTGGTGACCGGGTTCTTTTTTTTATCGAACAGCGTTCCGGAAATTCTGACTCCCAGTCCAAGTTCATTCATTGCTTTAAATCCAACTTTTGAAGAAACACCGTCGACCAGGTACCCCCCCTCCGGAAAAAACTGTACATCGATCTTTCTCGCCTTTTGGCTGCTTTTTCTTTTATGTTTTTTACTGGCCAGTTTATCATCCCGGTACAGGTTGACGTAATTTTCAGGATTCCAGATGTTTATTTCCCTGTGGAAATAGTATTCCTCTCCGAAATTTCTCATCCAGTTGGTATAGGCCCTTATCTGATAAAGTCCTTCCTGAAGGGTGTCCGGGAGATGGAAATCCCCTCTGGCCAAACCGTTTTCGAGTTTCAGAAGCTGGATCAAGCTGATGTTCCCATAGGAGTTCAACAGCTCCACCACAAGGTTCTTGCTGATTGTATCGGGTTTATGTGTCCGGGCATCGACCAGGTAAGCCCTGTACCAGATCTTATCTCCGGCCATGTAGGCGAGTTTATCAAGATGCAGGTATGCCTTTTGCTGCGGATAGCGCCGGTAATAATCCTCGATCTTATCTTCCAGGTCCGGTATCACGGTGGGCGCGGGATGAAAGACAAGTCCCGCAGAGAGCAGTCCGAAAGTGCCCGCAACGATAGCCAGAGTAATGAACCTGTTATTCATAAGCCCCGATGGTTGTCTGGTTTAAGTCCCTCACAGGCTAAGATTCCCGAACCTGGAAATACCCTATTTCCGGTAGAACAATATACAATAATTATTCCCTTTTATTCAATTCTTCCCAGTATTCAAGGGCCCGGCGTGTGTGCGGTACCACAATGGTTCCCCCGACAAGGTTCGCAATAGCGAATACTTCCATGAGTTCTTCGGTGCTCAGGTCGAATTCATGGCATTTCTCAAGGTGATACCTGATGCAATCATCGCAGCGGAGCACCATGGAACTGACCAGACCAAGCATTTCCTTAACCCTTGCAGGCAGCGCCCCGTCGAGATAGGTATTTGTATCAAGGTTGAAGATCCGCTTGATCACCTTGTTATCCTGCGCCAGCAATCGTTCGTTCATTTTCTTCCGGTAGGACCGGAATTCATCAATGATTTCTTTTCCCATAGGAGCATAGTATTAATTTGAAGTATCGCCCTTGGCGGCAAATTTGCCAACCATAAGTGCAACAATGACCGCCACGCACATGGGGCCAATAATGCTCAGCAGGATGAGGGTATAACTGACCCGGCTTGTTACAGCGGCAACACGCAGATCCTCGATAAAAGGTCTTACCGCGATAACGCTTAAGAGAAATATCAGGAAAAAAAGAAACCGGTTATGTTTTGCGTATTTCATGGTTGCATCGTCATTATTTCTATCCTCAATTTTAGGAATTCAAAAGGGAAAATCAAAATTTCAAAATCACCGCCAATTTTGTACTTTTACGCCGTTTAATTTTAACCGTACGTCGTATGTCAGGACATAGTAAATGGTCAACGATAAAGCGAAAAAAGGGAGCTGCAGATGCCAAGAGGTCTAAAATGTTCTCAAGGGTTTCCAAGGAAATACAGGTTGCTGCCCGGGAGGGAGGGGCGGACCCCGAAATGAATCCGCGCCTCAGGCTTGCCATTGCCAATGCAAGGGGCATTAACATGCCCAAGGACAATATAGATCGTGCGATCAGCAGGGCCAACAAAGAGGCAGATGACCTGCAGGAGGTTACCTTCGAGGGATATGGTCCCTACGGGATTGCTATTTTTATTGAATGCCTAACAGATAATCATAACCGTACCGTAAGCAATATGAGGGCAATCTTTAACCGGCGCGGCGGCAGTCTGGGTACCAACGGTTCGGTAGCTTTCATGTTCGACCGGAAGGGGGTGATGACCGTGCCGAAGGGGGACTTCGACCAGGAAGAATTTGAGCTCGAGATCATCGATGCAGGTGCTGAGGAATTGGAAACAGAAGGGGATGCCTTTATCATTACAACAGCCCTTGAGGATTTCGGGAACGTACAGAAGAAGCTTGAGGAACTCGGGGTGGAAATGGAGAATGCCGAGTTACAGAGAATTCCACAGGAAACGAAGAACCTGGGACAGGAAGAAGCACTGAAGCTAGTGAAGATCATCGAAGAATTCGAGGATGATGATGACGTTCAGAGCGTATACCACAATCTTGAACTTACAGACAGCCTCATTGCCGCCATGGAATGACATGGCGCTTAAGACAAAGGCAGTTCCAGGCTGAAAACCGTACCGCCTTCCTTTGCGGAGGAGAAGGATACTTTCCCGCGAAGGTATTTCTCTCCCAGCAATTTCATACTGTATGTCCCCAGTCCCCTTCCTTTCCCCTTGGTTGAGAACGACCTCTGGAAAACCTGTTTTTGCACTGGCACAGGCATGTGGCCGGGATTATGCACCCGTATTGTCACTGTCCCCGATTGACGGACACACTCAATAGTGATCCTTTCTTCCAGGGAAATCGCCTCGAGCGCGTTCTTTATCATATTGCTGACTACCCTTTTCAGCAAAACCGGATCCGTATTTATGGTGGTCTCGCAGGGATCGCCAAGAAGGAGGATCTCTTTGTTCAGGGCCAGTTCATGCCGGCGGTATTCCTTGATGATATGCTCGAGGGTTTCCTTTAGGTAAAACTTTTGCCTGGACACGATCAATTCTCCATTTTCCGCAGCCAGCAGGGATTTCTGGTTCAGAATTTCGTTCGTAAGATCCTGGCTCACCACCGAAAGGAGATCGATGAAATCTTTAATTTTCTTCGGATCATCGATTTGTTTTAGCAGGTCAACCACTCCCTGGAGAGTCCCGGCTGTATTGATCACATCATGAAAAAATATCTGCTCCAGGGCTTCTTTGCGTTTTTCACTGCTTATATCGCGGGCTGCAAAAATGATGAATTTTTGTTCACTCCAGAGAAATGGGGTGGCTGTAACCTCCAGGTCAAGGCAGTCTTCGTTGCCCTCTTCATCGTGAATTCTTATCCTGCACTCGTCGGTGGCAGTTTGTCCGGTCTCCTGGCATTTCAATATGGTATTGACGACTCCGCAGACCTGGCAATTTTCTGAAGTTCCGCATCCTGCATCCATTGTTTCGGAATGGATGCATTTGAGGGCTTCCCCCGGCCTTTTCCCAAGCACCTCTTCCATATTCAGATGCATTTTTTCCAGCAGTGCTTCATTGCTGAATAGGATTTGCCGGTCCGAATTCAGTATGGTGGCCACATAGGGCAATGCCCCTATCAGTTCTGTAATGTAATCCATTGATCTGAGTCCCCGGTAATCACGGAATACAGCTTCCCGGGTGGCCCTTTCATAGGATGCAAAATGGGTCTTCATTGTTTCTTTTCTCTCCAGACCAGTCCCTTTAGAAGAAGGAAGCTCCCAAGTAATATAAGGGCGAGTATGAAGAAAAGACGTCCGATGGTGAACAGAATATTATCCGTGCTGATCCAGCCGAAACTTGCATAGATCAAGCCACCTACAATTGCCAGCCATCCAATGAAACGGGGAAGATGCCCGGTACTGGCAATCAGGAGCCCCAGAATAATGGAGCTCAGACCAGCCAGGGTATACGCTGCAAGCTGCAGGTTGGTTTTGCTGATCATAATCTTATAGGACAGGCCCGCCATGATATCGGTCTCGGTTCCGGAAGATTTGAGATAATCCCTGACCAGGAAAATAAGGTTATGGCCGTTAACGGAGTAGATCATATACAGGATCCCGGTGGTACTGATAAGGAAGGCGGCCAGATAGGATGACGATCTCCCGTAGGGCAGGAAACTCATCAGGATGAGCGGACCCAGGAGAATGATGAGAATGGAGTTCAGGAACCAGATCCAGGTATTGAGTTGGAGCCTTTCCAGGTTTTCGCTGAGATAGGATAGGTCCTCATGGATATTAATGTATTCCGGGTAAATGTCCAGGCTGGTAAAGATGGAGGCAACGACCAGGAATGAGATCAGCAGGGCGATAGTACCTGCCAGTCTTTCCACGCCTCTTTTCTTGTCCGGTATCCCTGTGATCATTTCGGTTCTCTGATAAATACCCTGGAGTTCGGGCTGAATATGTAGTCCGAAGATTCAAGAATATCCGGTGCGGTGAGGGTCTTAGTCTTGTCCTTGGTCGTGGCTTTGCCAGTAACCAGGATCCCGATCCTTCCTTTCAGGTCAATATTCCCTCGTTCGTCCGGGTAGATAATATCGCCGGCGGAAAGCCATTGCCTGAATTCCTTTTGCTGCCAGTTATCGTAGGGTTTTTTATGGCTCAGCAGGTTCATGGCAAAGCGCATGGATGCGAACTTCCACAAGCGGTTTTCAAGATCCCTGGAATTTTTCATGATCGCCCTCATTTTGGAAGTACTCATCCAGAGAACGGTTACCGGTGATTCGGCAGACACGGTTGCGGTCCTCGGAAGCCCCGTCAACACAGCCATTTCCCCGATGACGCTGCCCGGACCCAGTATATCGACCACCTCTCCCTTGAGGGAGATCTTAACCTGTCCCCTGACCACAACAAACAGTCCGTCACCCGGACCGTTTTCCTTGACCAGGGTAGCATCGACAGCGAATACACGATTTTGAAAATCATTCACAACACGGTTGAAGGTTTTCTCCTCCAGGCCAACAAGCCAGGATATATCCCGCAGCAGTTCTATGGGTTTGGGGATCTCCAGGGCAGGAGGCCGGTCCATCAGCATTTTCATCCTTTCTTCGATTCCGGAGATGATCTTGCCGGCCTCGCCCGAATCGACCCGGCCCTTGTTGAGCAGGCGCTCAACCATCCGTTTTTCATAGTTCAAAACGGAGCGTATGGCCTGTCGTGTCGCGATGGCATTGTATATCTCCGGGTAGGAATTGCGAAGGTTCCGCAGGAACGTAAGCCCGTGGATCTTGTTTTCATTGATCTCAGCTTCAATTATCGAGAGATTCTCTTCATCGATGGCCTCTTCGCTTTCATCGTCCTGGGCGATCAGCATATTCTCGATGAGCTTCAGGCTTTCTTCCTGGGCCTGCACGAATCCGCGGGCAGAATCGTAACTCGTGGCAAGACGTTCGAAAAA
>CAZVLG010000125.1:0-1955 GCA_964627835.1 uncultured Bacteroides sp. | reverse complement strand
GGGCAGGCTGTTTTTTGGCATCCTCCCTTCTGAGGACAAGCAGGTTGACCCTGTTCTCACAGAACAGGGAATCACCGAGATCCTCAAGCGATGCCAGCCTGATGTCCTGCATATTATTTTCCATGTAGAAAGTAGCCATCACTCCGCGGGGACCGTATGGATTTGACCCAGCATAGGATATCAAACGGATCGGTTGATCGCCGTAATGCTGCCTGATGTGATGGGTGATGGTCATAAGTCCGCCGTCACTGGGTTTCAGGCTGACCGTGAGGGCTCCGATGCAGTTGATTGCAAAAAGGATCCAGAGAACCGATCGCAGCATGAACCTGCCGGGCTTTTTCCAACCGGCAAGAGCCGGAGTTATTTCCTGGTAAGCAAGGATCAGGATGATGGGTGCCAGGTTCGCCAGCGGAAAGAAGTACCGCAGCTCTTTGTGCGGGATCAGTGAATGGACCACAAAGAAAGTGAGGACCGTCCAGACAATGAGGCTCCGGGGCTGTTTTGCGACGATAATAAGAAACGAAAGGATGATTGGGATTGAAATCGGGAAAAACCCAAAGCGGAAGATGCTGTAAAAATAATTCCACCAGGGTTCCGTACCAAAGGCCGTTGCCACATCACCGACTATATTGGCGTGAAAATACCTCCAGAAGCTGAGAACAAATTCCCCGTAGAGCCAGAAGTCCGCCATAAAACCCAGAAACACCACGGCTGTTCCGGCAACAACCATCCCAAGAAGTTCAGGGATTTTAGCCTTCCGGGCGAATACCAGCCAGAGAAAAATGCCCAGGGCCAGCACCGCATGCGGGAAACGGAAAATGAAACCCAGGCCAAGCAGGGCTCCCGCCACATAATAATCACGCAAACGTATTTTTGGGTTCAACAGTACCGAAAGGGTATTCAACAAAAGAATGCCTGAGTATGTTTCCGAGAGAAACCTTACATTGATGAGCGGAAGGAACCAGAGGAAATACGAGAGGAATCTGTACCCCGTTTGCAACGGAGGCGCAACCATATGCATGGTCCTGCGGATGAAAAACCGGATACTGAAAACAGCGATCAGGGAAGTCAGCAGCCGGAATACAAAGGCCTGTACATAAGGATCCTGGATAGATAAATATCCGAGTAGCTTAAGCAAAAGATAGGCTATAAATGACTGCAGGGACGGTTTTATCATGGCATCGAACTCCCATGTCAGTTCCGCGGGCGTGACGGCACCCATCTTGTACAATGCATATTCAATGACCGTGTAATGCTCGTCACTGTGATAAAAACCGGTGCCGAACCAGGCTGAGACAATATACAATAACAGGGCTGCAGGGAATATGTACTTGTCAATCCTCATTTGAGACGGGTGGGAACCCAATCGGTTATGACCGCTAATTTAAAATTTTGAGCACAGGAAATATTAACCATAGCAAATAAAGCAAAATTAGACCAGATCAGGTTCCATTTTCGCTTTCATGATCGAATGTTTTGATTAATTTTGAGCTTCGTTTGCATTAAGATTTTCCCCTCAATGACAATTCAGAATCGGATAGTGGATAATGATTTTGCGGTAATTGTTCCCATGGCCAACGAGGAGGAAGATTTCACCGGGTTCATCAATGCCATGAGTGCATCACTCGACAGGATCGGTTCCGGCAGGGTTTACCTTGTTGTGGATAATGCCTCGAAGGACCGGACATACGATCTGTGCAGGGAACTTTCCGCCCGTGACAGCAGGTATGAAGTGGTCTGGGCAGAGGAGGACAGGAACGTGGTGGATGCTTATATGAACGGTTACCGGGCCGCAGCCAGAAACGGGCACGAGGTTATTATCGAAATGGACGCCGGTATGTCGCATGACCCCAGAGCCCTGCCTATGTTCCTGAGGGTTCTTAACGAAGGCAATGAATGCGCATTCGGAAGCAGGTTTATCAATGGGGGGTCCATCTATAATTCAAACCGCTTCA
>CAZVLG010000124.1:0-7030 GCA_964627835.1 uncultured Bacteroides sp. | reverse complement strand
GCGGCATAGGTCGAAAGTGCCGCATCCGTCATTACCCTTCGCATTAAAAGATACAAATGAGGGGTAGCCTCTTCAGTGATCGGGATATCCACCACGCCTGAAAAGGCCTGGATCGCCTCCGGGAATGCCAGGATCGCATCCCTGGCAGCCTGCCTGCGCCGCAGGGTATCCTGCATGGCCAGGCTGTTCCGGCTAAGCTCCATGTCAAGCGCAAATGCCGCCGAGCCCTCTTCAGGCGGGGGCGGTAAAAGCAGCAGGCTGTTGGGGATCTCCGTAAGGGTTAAATATCCCCCCAGCATCCCCGGCCGGATCTCCTTGACGGAGTCGATCTTTGAAGGGGTAATACAACCTGATAGAAGGAGAAAAAGTACCAGGCCATAACCTGCAAGGGCCGGAAAGCCGGACCTGGAATGCCTAAGCGGTTCGTGTTGGTTCATTATTGGAAAATTTATAGGTATATGTTCAAACAGCTTTTCTTAGAACGCTTCAAAATACCCAGAATCGAGGATAAATCCAAGCATATTACCAACAGGCGGCCAGGGGAAAAAGAATCCGGTTGCGGACCGGATTCCCCTTGAAAATTATATTATTTCATTATAAATAGAACCGGATATTTGATGATGGTTCCGCTATGATTTAAATTTATCCTGGTGAACCCTAAGGAACTCGTCATATCAACAATCCAAAGGTTTTTTCAGATACACCTTTTCAAGCCGTATTCCAGCGGCCTCATAACCTAACACCCATACCCATGCGACAACCATTCATTCCTGCATTATTGTTATTACTGCCAGCGCTCCTGCTCTCCTGTGAGAAACAGGACGATACGGCCCTGAACCCGGAGACCCTGGACACCTGGATAAGCTATAAGGCCGGGAGCGGACTGGCGCACAACACCGTTTGGGCTATTCGTACAGATGATGAAGGGAACCTCTGGTTCGGGACCGAAGGCGGGGTAAGCCGGTACAACGGTCAGAGCTGGAAAAGCTATCACACCGGGGACGGCCTTATCAATGACATTGTTTACGCCGTTGAGCAGGACCGTTTTGGGGACCTCTGGTTCGGTACGGAAGAAGGGATCAGTATTTTCGACGGGAGCTCCTTCTACAACATTTCCGGCTCGGGCGGCGAGACCTGGAATGTAAAGGCCCTGAAACAGGCCAGCAACGGCTCCTTCTGGATCGGTACTGCCGGACAGGGGTTTTTCGAATACACAAGCGATGACGTCCTCTATTACTATTATTTCGAGGATTACCCGGACCTGAACTATATCTACAGCATCATCGAGGACGACAGGAGGAACATCTGGGTATCCACCTACCTCGGTGTTTTCAGGGTCACCGCCAGCAGCCTGGACTGGTTTTCCACCAACGACGGCCTCTCGGGGAACGAAGTCAGCTCGCTGCTTGCGGATAGCTGGGGACATATATGGCTGGGTACCTTCGGTCCGGAAAAGCTTAGCCGGTACCTGAACGGCAGGTTTGAACAGATCAGCCTGACCAACGGGGTCCCCGAGAACCACGTGATGAACATGATGGAGGACTCACGCGGCAATATCTGGTTCGGGCTTCTTACCATGGGGGTCGTGAAATACGATGGTGCGGTGATGAGATCCTATTTCACGGACGACGGACTGGCGTCCAACCGGATCCTGTCCATGGCCGAGGACAAGCAAGGCAACCTCTGGTTCGGGACCTTCGACCAGGGTGTTACAAAGTACACCCCCGGTCTCGATTAAGCCTCCTTACAATAAAAATCAATTACCATGAAAAACATATCCGTCATTCTAATCCTGATCCTGTTCCCCCTCACCCTGCCCGGCCAGCTTGACAGGATGTACGAGGATCTTACCAGGCCGGCCGTGCATAGGCCGCTGACCACCTATGGGGGACAACTGCAGTTCAATGCAGGCTACCAGCTGATCACCGGCAATAAGCAATTCGACGGTTCCGGACAGAAAACAGGGGTCACGGACGCGGCATCGACCGCGCTTTCCAATAATTTCAATTTCAAACTCAATTACGGGATCCTGGATTTCGTCGAGTTCAACGCGGAAATGTGGTACCACAATACCATCCACTCCGATCCTACGGTCATACTGATCGATTATACAAATTTCAATTACCTTGACCGCATCGAGCATGCAAAAGGACCGGGTGACCTTTACCTTGGACTAAGCCTTCGGCTGCCCTTTGAGATCAGCTGGTTCGACTGGTCCGTTACCGCCGGGGCCAGCCTGCCTACCGCCGCATACGAGCCGGATGAACCCGGGCATACCTATGAGATCTGGGATGCGGCATCCGGTTCCTTCCAGGTCCGCTACAAGGATTACCCGAACAACGGCAAGGGCATAACGGTTCCCAGATTTGGGACCAGCCTCCGGTTCTCCCTGGAAAAACTTGGCTTATGGGTCAACTGCCGTTACCTCCCTGTATCGAAAGAAGTGGAGAACATCCAGTGGAAATACAGGCTCGTCGATGAAAACTTCGAGTATACAAGCGAATCCTATCTCCTGAAGCATCCATCCGAGCTTTACCTTGATGTTTCGGCGGGCTACCAGGCATTCCCCTGGTTCATCGCCTATGCGAGTTTTTTCTATGAGTCCTTTTCAGGGGGATGGACGGAACGCACCGGGCAGCGCATTGCGTTCCCCGAATCCAGCCTGGCAACCCTTTCCCTGAATTTTGAGATCCAGGTGGCCACCCATCTCAGGTTCATCCAGTACATCAACTTCCCCCTCATGGGAAAAAACAGCTGGTCAAGTTTCTCCTTTTTTACCGGGATATCCTACAACCTGGTCCCCCTTAAAAACCTTTACTACTAAAAAGCATCCGCCATGAAAAAAATCCAGATCATCCTTTACGCGCTCATCGCTTCCTGCTTCCTCCTGGATGCACAGGTCGAGGACCAGATGCTGCCCTCCGAAATCAAGCAACTGACCGCCGTTACCGAACCGGCTACCCTGTACAAGGGATTTTTTCGCGCGGGACTCATATACAGTCATTTTTCGGCCAAAAAGATATTCGACCCGGACGGGAACAGGCTGTTCCTCGAAGGGAACGCACTGGCACACACCAGGGCCCTGAATCTTTCCCTGTCCTACGGCATTACCAGACGCATCCAGGTCAACCTCCTGGTACCCTATGCCATGGATATGATGCAGCAATCAGCCATCTACGATGACCCGCTCATGGGGACCAAACAGGTGCTGACATGGGACCAGAAAGGGAACGGCCTGGGGGATGTCTCCCTCGGCGTATACGGACAGATCATCCGGGAGAACCAGACCCTGCCCTCCCTCACCGCCCGGCTTACCTACACCCACCCGACCGGAAGAAAGGAGCCCTCAAACATAGAGGATAATTTCAATTACGACCTCCCGACTGGAAGCGGGGAACCTGTAATATCTGTGGATCTTCAGCTGCGCAAGGTCCTTTACCCGTATTCCTTCGTGTTTACGGGCAGCTATAACCTGAAGCTCGGGGGCGAGAAAATATTTGAGCCGGGCGGGGAATCCTATCCCTTTACCATGGGAAATTCATTCATGCTCCAGGGAGGATTCAACTTTCTGCTGAACGACTGGCTCTCCATGGGAAATGAACTGGCATACCTGAATGTAGGGAAGACGGAGATCGATGGACTGGCACAGGACGATGCGGGTTATAATATCTCCTACCAGCCCTACTTCCATTTCCAGATAAAACAACTCCGGCTGATACAGTCCATGTACATCGCGCTGAAAGGCAAGAATTACACAGCCAGCCCCTCTTATATTTTGGCCGTTCAATACATTTTTTAATAGCCATTCCGCCTATCCTCGCATAAACATCAAGAGATGATGAACAAACTGACCGCTTTCCTGATCCTGTTATTGTTTGCCCTATCCGCATGCAAAACCCCCTCCATCCTGGTGACCGAAGAGCAAAGGCTGGGGGACCAGTACAATAATCAGCATGAATATGAGCAGGCCGTCGTTCATTACAGGAACTGCCTGGCCGCCAGTGCGAAACTCGGTGTGTACCGCAACCTCGACATGGAAGCGGATGTCTGCCGTAAGATCTCCCATGCCTGCCAGGTCCAGGGCCAGTACGACAATGCCATTGAATATACACGGTACGCGCTTGAAAAGGATTCCATTCAGGGGAACACCCTGGAGATGATCGAGGACTACCGGGACCTTGGGGATATCCATATTTACAGGGGGGATTTCCTGGAGGGGATGAACTACCTGGAAAAAGCCCTTGAAATGAACGAGGGAATGGAATCCAGCCTGAAGGGCCAGAACCAGCTTTCAGTGGCTGACACCTACCTGTCACTCTCCCAGGTGAACAGCGTGTTGGGAAGGTTCGGGATCAGCATGCAATATGCCGGGTCGGCCCTGGCAATCTACAAACGGCTGAATGATGAGCTGGGAAAGATGGAAGCCCTGCTGGTCATGGGCAATATCCATGTTAATGCGGGTACGCCCGAACAGGCTGCTGCAATGGTAATGGAGTCCATGGATCTCTGTGAGGGACTGGGACTCAATACTTCCAGACACCTGAACACCATGGCCAAGATTTATGCGGCAGAGGGACAGCTCGAAAAAGCCCTCAGCCACAATCTCAGGGCGCTTGACCAAGCCAGGGAGAGCCGCATCGTTCCCCAGGTCATCTGGGCCAGCATGCGGGTGGGGGATTCCTACCGTGATATCGGGGATACGGAGGAAGCCCTGGTTCATTATACCGAAGCCAGGGATCTCCAGGATTCCTCGGCCATCCAGGCCCTAGCCCTGAAGGCTTCCTCCGACATGAGGCTCGGCAATGTCGAAGAAGCGCAGCGGTATTTCCTGGATATCGGGGCGGATGTGGCCGGGGGACTCGCCACCCTCAAGGTGGCAGAGATGCAGGCTGAATCGGGCCAAACGGAACTCGCACTGGAAAGCTATGCAGAGGCCGTGGAACTTTTTGCCCGGAGCGGTGTCGATGAAGGGGCTGCCCAGGGGTACCTTCGAGCGGGGGACCTGCATCTGAATTCCGGTGAAGCGGAACGGGCCGCAGAAGCGCTTGAAGCCGCTGGCAAACTCGCCCGTTACCCCGAGAACCGCTGGCAGGTATGGTACCAAATGGGGCGCCTGGCTGAACTAGAGGACCTTCCCGATTCAGCCATAGCACGCTACGAACGATCGATCCGGATCATAGAGCAGATCCGCGGGAATTTCACCATCGATGACCTGAAAAGCAAATACATCGAGGACAAGGTTAAGGTTTACGACCGAATGATCAGGATCCTCATGGACCGCGGAGATTTCCGGGCGGCTTTCAGCTATGCCGAGCGGGCCAAGGCCAGGGCGTTCCTGGACCTTATCGGCAGCAAGAAATTGGAGGTTTCCGGGGGACCTGCCCGCGAGCTGATCGAGGAGGAACAGGACCTTCGGATGCAGATCCAGAACCTGACCCGTATGATGCAGCAGGGTGAGTTGGAAGGCACCCGGGGGATATCGACACGCGAAGTGTATACGGAACTGCATCGCTCCCAGGAGGAATATACCCGCTTGCTTCAGCGGATCAAACTTGAAAATGCCGAATATCATTCCATGGTCAGCATAGAACCCGTGGATGCATCTGCCGTATCCGGTAACCTGGACGAGGAGACAGCCCTCCTGTACTACTGGATAGGGGAAGACTACAGCACCGTATGGATCCTTACCCGGCAGGGCCTGCAGTCCCACAGGCTCGAACTGAAGGCAGACGAGGCCAGGCGGATGGTGGATCTCTGCCGCCGGATGGTGCGGCGCACAGCTGAGTTCCGTGGAGGAGGGGACTGGGAATCAAAGGTTCGGCTGTCTGCTACGGAGCTGTCCCCCCCGGTCTCGGCCCGGGAACAGTTTTCAAAGGCTTATGCCGAACTGATCTCACCCATTTACCCCATGCTGAAGGGATTTGCAAATATCGGCATCGTGCCCCACGGTCCCCTGCACTTCCTCCCCTTCCAGGCCCTGATCGCACCAGACGGGACATTCCTGGTTGAAAAACACAACCTGTTTTACGTTCCTTCCTCCAGCGTGTATGAACAATGCCTGGGCAAAACGGGGAATCCCCGGAAAGAGTTTATCGGCATGGCACTGGGCGACCTGAGCCTGGGGACGTTCTCCGGCCTGCCGGGCACCAGATGGGAACTGGAACAGATCTCCGCACAATTCCCCGGGGAGACATTCACCTACGAAGAATCCTCCACTGAAACATTCTTTAAAGACAATTCTGAAAACTTCGAATACATCCACCTGGCCACGCATGGCATGATGAATCCCATGCAGCCCGTCTTCTCATTTATGCTCATGAGCCCTACCGGACAGGATGACGGGCAATTGACCGTCAACGAGGTATTCGGGCTGAACCTGAATGCCAGGCTGGTGACACTGAGTGCCTGTGAGACAGGCCTGGGGGATCTCAGCCGGGGGGATGAGGTTGTGGGACTGAGCAGGGCATTCCTTTATGCCGGTTCCCCCTCGGTGATCGTCAGCCTCTGGAGCGTGGCGGATCAGCCCACAGCGGAGCTGATGGTATCCTTTTACCGGCACCTGCCGGACAATCCGCCCTACGTTGCACTGAGCATGGCCCAGCGGGAGGTAATGAAAAAGTTCAGGGCCCCCTTTTACTGGGCACCCTTCCAGTTGATAGGGACCGGGAAATAGGCCAGGGCTAAATGATTGCACCCCAAGTAACGATTCATTGACGGAGTGGTACTTGAGGATGCTGAGACGTCAGGAATAAGCCAGGCGGCTGATAAGTCTACTCGGTCATCTGGACGGCTTCTACTCGGTCATCTGGACGGCTTCTATTCGGTTATCTGGACGGCTTCTATTCGGTTATCTGGACGGCTTCTATTCGGTCATCTGGACGGCCTCTATTCGGTCATCTGGACGGCTTCTATTCGGTCATCTGGACGGCTTCTATTCGGTCATCTGGACGGCTTCGGCCATCGAGGAATATGCCATCCGGGCACGGATGGTCACTTCATTGATTTTGTTAGCTTTTATGGTAGTCTTATA
>CAZVLG010000123.1:0-3703 GCA_964627835.1 uncultured Bacteroides sp. | reverse complement strand
ACCAATACCGTCGATGATCCGACCTATGAACGAACGGCCCTGCATTACATTGACATCCCGCTTATGGCCCAGTATATCTATAATGAAAATTTCTTCCTGGAACTCGGCATCGGTCCGGAAATCCTCATGGCAGCAAAGCTGGCGGACGGGGCCGGGTCGCTTCCCATTCCCGATCCACAATACAACCGCTTTACCATGAGTGCCATCGCTGGACTGGGATACCGGTTCTTCGGTGTGATTTCCGTGCATTTTCGTTTCAATTACTCCATCCTGCCCATCCGGGCCCACCCCAGCGGACAGAGCTACCTCCTGAACCAGGGGCATTACAGCAATGTGCTCAGTTTTGCGGTGTATTACGAGATCGGCAATCAATAAATAATTCCTGAATGAAAAAGACGCCCTGGCGGGCGTCTGCTTTACGACCTGAACCCTCTCCCGATCAAGGAAACGGCTCAATGCTGTTTTGCTGTAGGGGAAGGATTCGAACCTCCAAGCGGGGATTAGCCACAGGGCATTGAGAAAATTGTGGTCAACCCGTTACCCTGCGTTTATTTCCTTGACCCGCACCCCCGAGACAGGAGGGTGTGTCTGCCGGTTTCACCACCCTACAGTATGGTGTCTCATCGACATTACAAATATAATCAAAACGATATTTTCTTATCATATTCGTAATTATTTTTAATTATTATTATTAATATTGTAATATATCAACAATATTTTTGAATATTTTTCAAAATTCAAAGCTGCAGATGGATAAATTTTACGAAATCGACAAACTGGACCGGGAAATACTGGGGATCCTGATGAAGGATGCCAAGGTACCCTATACGGATATTGCCAAAAGGCTTATTGTTTCTCCCGGAACCATCCATGTCCGCATGAAGCGCATGGAGCGGCTGGGGATTGTGCAGGGGGCAACCCTGGTCCTGGATCCTGCAAGGATCGGGTATGACATGACGGCCTTTGTGGGTATCTACCTGGTGAAGGGCTCCGCATACAACGAGGTCATCAAGGAGGTCGACAAGATCCCCGAGATCATCGAGGCCCATTTCACCACGGGTGAATACAGTATTTTTGCCAAAGTGGTATGCAGGAATACCGGGCATCTGAGGGAGGTGATCAATGACAAGCTCCAGCCGGTAAACGGTGTATCCCGCACCGAAACCATTATCTCCCTGGGTGAAAGTATCAAAAAACAGATCCCCATAAACTGAGCATAATTGAGGAAAAATGGAAAATCTTATTGCGGGTCCTATCGTCATATTCATCTGCCTGATCCTGGCATTCCTGGGGTATCGGTGGTATCGCAAGGGCAATTACTCAATGGTATTATTTTGCATCATGGCAGGCGGTATGCTGCTCAGGATCTTTGTTTTCACCGATCTGTTCCTGCATGAATGGGATGAGCGGTTTCATGCCTTGGTGGCAAAGAACCTGATCCGCCATCCACTCAAACCGACCCTGTATGATGATCCGGTTCTTCCCTACGATTACAAGGGCTGGGGGGAGAATCACATCTGGCTTCATAAATTGCCTGTCCCCCTCTGGCTGATGTCCGCATTCATGAGGATCTTCGGAACCAATGAGATAGCATTGCGTCTGCCTTCCTTATTGTTGTCCACCCTCGGAATTTATCTTGTTTACGCTGTCGGAAAGTATCTTTTCAACCGGAACATTGGACTCATTGCAGCGGTGCTTTATGCCATTAACGGACTAATCATCGAACTTGCCGGCGGGAGGGTCCCAACTGACCACATTGATGTCCATTTTTTGTCCTTCATACTCCTATCCGTTTTTTTCCTGATCCGTTTCTTCGAATCAGGTAAGCCCTTTTACAATCTTTTTGCAGGTCTTTCCATGGGATTGGCACTTCTAAGCAAATTCCTGCCTGCTTTGATTGTTGCTCCTATCTGGCTATTACTGGCCATTGATTCGAACCGGCTGAACCGGAAAAACACATTTCTGCATTTCTCCCTTTTCTTGTTCGCCGGGCTTTCTCTACTGGCGTTATGGATGGCATACATATTTGTCAGGTTTCCCGCGGAGGCATACTGGGAAACCTACTTTAATTTTCTTCATGTGACCGAAGTTATCGATGGCCAGTCCGGGTCCTTCCTCTATCATTTTGACACGATGAGGATGACCTATGGGGAAATAGTCTATTTACCCGTACTCTGGTTTTTGGTGCATCTGTTCCGAACAGGTGACAGGATGAGGAATATCGCCATTTTTACCTGGTTTTTCCTGCCCTATCTTTTCTTTTCCTTTGTCAGAACACGGATGCCGGCATATACCTTATTTGCGGCTCCGGCTTTGTTCATCATCATTGCAATGTTTTATACCCGTTTATCTGAATACAGGTCTCGCGGAAAAATACATTACTGGGCGGTCACAGCAATCCAGATCCTGTTGATTGCCCTTCCCATCAGGTACACCATCGAGCGTGTCAAGCCATTTGAAAGGCTGGACAGGCATCCGGCATGGGCAAAGGAATTGAAAGATCTGTCCCGGACTTTGCCGCCGGATCAGAAAACCGTACTATTCAATGTCGAACATCCGATTGAAACCATGTTCTATACAAACTGCACGGCTTACCGGAATCTGCCGGAAAAAAAGGTCCTTGAAGAAATCCTCGACAGGGATTACCGGGTTTATATCAATCAACGGGGACCGGTTCCCGAAGAAATAATATGTCTTCCCGGCATTAAAATACTGAATCTTGATCATAATTGACCTCGATCTTATTTTATTATCTTAGCAAGAGAGTATTTAGAGTAGAACTTCCAATTATGTTACTGAATTACCTGAAGGTTTTCTTTCGACTGTTTGCCCGGAACAGAATTTTCACAATGATCAATCTTCTGGGTCTGTCGACCGGGATAGCCTGTTTTATGCTTATCCGGCTATATGTGATCAACGAGCGCGTCTACGACCGGCATCTTCCTGCATCGGAAAGGACCTACCGGCTGGCACTGAAAGGGGATATGTCGGGATTTTCTTTCGAATCGGCGGTCATGGGCGGGCCTTTTGGCCCCGCCATCCGAGAGGATGTGCCGGAGGTGGAAAATTCGACCACCTTTTACAAACTTCCGCGGCCGGTCCTCCTGAGCAAGGAGGAAAACCGGTTTTACGAAGAAAATATCGTTTACGCGGATTCCGGTTTCCTCGAATTCTTCGGTTACAAAACCGTACTCGGGGAAGCAGGTAAGATGCTTGATGTTCCTTATTCCATGGTCCTGACCCGGTCCGGCGCGAGAAAATATTTCGGGCAGGAGAATCCCATCGGCAAGGTCATCCAATGGAACAACCAGCGGGATTATACCGTCACCGGGGTCATCGAGGATCCGGTCCTTAATTCTCACCTGAATTTTGACATCCTTGCATCCTATTCCTCCCTCCTGGAACAGGAGGTCTATAAGAATCTCCTGACAAGCTTCTATGCATTTGTGACCTATAATTACATAACCCTGGATGAAACGGCCGATCCCCGCAAGGTGGAGGAAAAAATCGCGGGGGTGGTTGAAAAACACATGGGGGAAGGGATGCGTGAATCCGGTTCCCATTTCGAGATCTTCCTGCAGCCGGTCCGCGAGATCCATCTTGACTCGCAGCTGGTACATGAGCTGGAACCCAACGGAAGCCGTTCGTCGGTATTGATCTTTTCGGCCATCAGCCTGCTCATCCTTCTGATTGCCTGTGTGAA
>CAZVLG010000122.1:0-7898 GCA_964627835.1 uncultured Bacteroides sp. | reverse complement strand
CGGCTGGTTCCTGCGGAGCAGATAAAGGCCGATATAATTGCTGGTGGAAAAGACAATGAAAAAAAGAACCAGTACCAGGAAAAGAAAATTCTTCCATTCCCTGTAAAGCGTGAATTGAAGATCTTCCTGCGCAAGCTGGTTGAAGAGCGGCAGGATCTGCTCGGCAAGGATGATCCCGAGAAACAGGGAAATGAGTGTCAGCAGGAAGGATTCACTGATAAAATGACCCATGATCTCCCGCCGCCGGGCCCCCGCAACATTCATCAATCCAAAATCCCTGAGCCTGTTCATGGATGAACCTATGGAAAGCATGACATAATTGAAACAGGCGATCAGCAGTATCAGGACCGCAATGCTCGAAAGAATATATATGGAGCGTGTGCCGCCGGTGATCTCATAGCATTGCCCCATTCTTTCCTTATTCAGGTAAAGATCAGCCAGGGACTCCAGGCGGTACCTGAACCCATATTCCTCCTTTGTAACACCACCGAAATGTATAAGCTGCTCGATCCGCTCGCCGTGTATTTCGTCTTCAAGGGATTGCAAGGTCTCTTCCACCTGGTCCCGGTTATTTTCCTCATCGAGCAGAATGTATATGGACGTATTGCCGAACGCGTCGTTGCACTGGGAATAATATCGGGCATTTTCATAGGGAATGAGAAGCGTCCACCTGAATGAATTATTATCCGGGGGATCGCTGATTACGGCCGTTATCGTGTATACATTGGGTGCGGGCTCCGGAAATTCTATTCCTTTCCCGATGATGTCGTTCCAGTCCCCGATGCTGTCGCTGAAAAATTTAGCGGCAACCGATTCCGTCAGCACCAGGCTTTGGGGATCTGACAACGGGTTTACCGGGTCGCCTGCAAGTATCGGGAAGCTGAATATCTCCAGGAAAGTGGTATCGGTAAACCCCAGCTGCTCGTTAAACAGTACATCACCTATGCCTATCCAGGCTGGGGTCGATCGTAATCGACAAGCCTTTTCCACTCCGGGAATCTTTTCCCTGATGGCTGCCGCCATCCTGCCCGGAAGGAAGGATGAACTTTTAAGGTCTCCGTCTTCGATTCTGCTGCTGAAGACCCGGTAGATACGGTCGCGTTTCTCATGAAAATTATTATAACTGAGCTCCCGTGTGCCGTATAGATAAATTATAATGACACAGGCGATGCCGAAGGATAATCCCAGAATATTGATCAGGGTCCTCCCCCGCTGCTTTAAAAGGCTTCGGAAGGCATATTTGAAATAGTTCCAGATCATGTGCCGGAAGGTTTATGGTTTGCATCTACCGTACCAATAAAATGCCAGGATTCAACATTCCATGTAATCATCTGATTTTAAATAAATTAAGTTTCTTCCCGAAATCCGGATTGAAAAATTTTGTTCATTTTCTGAACAGCCGGTGTCAGCTTTTTGTACGATTACCCATAAATTTACGCTTAATACCCTTCGCATGAACCCGGCGCGGATATTAATTGTGGACGACAATGTCCAGATCCTGGAATCGCTCAGGCTGCTGTTGAAAGATGAATTTGCATCGGTCGACGCCCTGTCCAAACCTGTGCGCATTTCAGAGATGTTATGGAGAAACGATTATGATATCGTACTGCTCGACATGAATTTCGCAACCGGTGAAACATCGGGGAACGAAGGCATTTTCTGGCTGAATGAAATCAGGAAAACCGATCCATTGCTTCCGATCATCCTGATCACGGCTTACGGCGACATTGAACTGGCCGTTAAAGCGGTCAAGGAAGGGGCCAATGATTTTATTACCAAGCCCTGGGACCCGGAAAAACTGATCCTGACCCTGCAGAATGCTTACCGGCTCCGCCGCTCAAACCAGGAAGTTAAAAAGCTCCGGGACAGGCAGAAACAATTATCGGAGGATCTGGACCGGGATTACCTTATGTTCCAGGGTTCATCCATGGTTATGAAAAGGATGATGAACACCCTGAAAAAGGTGGCCGAGACCGATGTGGATGTCATGATCCTCGGTGAGAACGGAACGGGCAAGGAACTTATAGCCAGGGAGATCCACCGGCAATCAAGGCGAAGCAGTCAGATATTCCTTGGCGTGGATGTGGCCTCCCTTAGTGAGACTCTTTTCGAAAGCGAAATGTTCGGCCATGTAAAGGGCGCCTTTACGGATGCCCAGGACGATCGGGCAGGCCGTTTTGAGAACGCACACGGGGGAACCCTTTTTCTCGATGAGATCGGGAATATTCCGGTATCCCTGCAGGCCAAACTTCTGCAGGTGATCCAGAACCGGGAACTCATGCGCGTGGGAGACAACAGGCCCGTGAAGATAGATGTCAGGCTGATCACCGCAACCAACAAACCCCTGAAGCAGATGATCAGGGAGGGCAGCTTTCGTGAAGATCTTTATTACCGGCTGAACACCATTACCATTGAGGTACCCCCTCTCCGGGAGCGGGGAGAGGATGTTGCGGAACTCGCATGGTTCTTCCTGGAACAATTCAGCAGGAAGTACGAAAAACCCGGACTGAGCCTGAATGACGAAGCCCTGAGGAGGCTTGGCGCGTACCCCTGGCCAGGCAACGTCCGGGAACTCAAACATACCATGGAAAAAGCCGTTATCCTCAGTGAACATCCTCAGCTGGGACCGGAGGACCTGCAACTTATTGATTTCCGGGAAACCCAGCCGGACGATTCCCACAGGCTGGAGGATGTCGAAAGAAAGGCCATCCTCAGGGTCCTGGAACGATGCCGCGGCAACCATTCAAAAGCGGCCAAGATGCTCGATATCTCACGAACCACCCTATATGCAAAACTTAAAAAATATGGGATTTAACCGATTTTACCTGAATGTTGCCCTCAACTGCTTCCTGATCTTTGCCTCCGCTTTTCTCTGTTTTTATTTTTTAAACACCAGGCAACAACCTTCCACGGCAGCCGGCCTGGCAATCCTGGGGGTGATCCTGATGATAAGGCTGGTTTTTCATGTCAACCGGACCAACCGCATCCTGAGTAATTTCCTGATGTATTTGCAGGACGAGGACCCATCCCTGAGTTATACCACCAGGTTTGCGGATAAAAATTTCAGGGGACTGAACGAACGCCTTGAAAAGCTCCTGGGCGAATTCAAAGACAGCAGGATCGAGCTGGAAGTACAGGCAAAATACCTGCAGGCCATCCTGGGGAATGTTTCGACCGGAATCCTGAGTTTTAATGATTCCGGCGAGGTTCGGACGATGAACACGGCGGCCAGGGATTATCTTGGGACCAGGAATGTCAGGCATATCCTTGAACTGGATGATAAATCACCGGGGCTGGGGAAAAGAATCCTGGCCATGAAGACGCGGGACCAGGCGACCGAGAAGATCCGTTCCGGCGGTGGACTCACGCATTTATCGGTCAGCAGTGCCCAGATCAAACTCAAAGGGGAGGCCATTCATATCATCTCACTGAATGACATCAGCAACCAGATGGAAGAACAGGAAATCGAATCCTGGAAGAAGCTGATCCGTGTCATCAATCACGAAATCATGAACTCCATGACCCCGATCGTAACCCTCACCCTGGCCATCCGGAAAAAGCTGATGAGGGCTGACCGGATCAAACCGCCAGAGGAGCAGACCCGGAGGGACCTGGAAGATGCGGTCAGCAGTGCGGGCATTATTGAAGAAAGATCGAAGGGACTGGTGGGTTTTATTAACCGGTACAAAAAACTTACCAGCCTACCGCCTTTAAAAACAGGCAGGATCCCGGTACACGACCTGTTCTCGAAAATGGAATTGCTTTTCGGGGAGGAATTGAAAAAAAAAAGCATCCGGATAAACTGCCAGGCAGATTGCAGCTTCGAGCTGGAAGCAGACAGGCAGATGCTTGAACAGGTCCTGATCAACCTTGTGAATAACTCGGTTATTGCCCTGGAAAACACGAAAAAACCGGAAATAAGTTTTACCTGTTTCCCGGATAAGGATCAGCGTTTATGCATCCGTGTAAGCGACAACGGCGTTGGCATTCCGCCGGATAAACTGGACCAGGTTTTCGTCCCGTTTTTCACCACCCATGAACATGGTTCGGGCATCGGCCTGAGCCTGTGCCGGCAGATCATGCGAATGCATAAGGGTTATATCAGCATCGAATCGGATCCCGGAAAAGGCACCCGTGTGACCCTGAAACTTTAACCAATCCCTGGACAGCGAGTTTTCCGGGTTTCTGCCATTAAGAGTTGGCCGGGAAAGCAACTACCCCGTATTCACCCTTGCAGAATGTGCCTGGCGAGAGACCTATATAATCTTCTTTTGCCGGATCTCTGTGCGGCATGCGATACCCCGCTGGTCGGGGATGAAAAGGTGATCTGCCTGAAATGTTACTACGACCTGCCCAGGACCCATTTCGCATCCTGCAGGGACAACCCGGTGGCCCGCCTTTTCTGGGGCAGGGTGCCCGTTGAGAATGCCAGTGCCTATTTCCGTTACCAGAAGGGAAGCCGGTTCCAGGGACTCGTCCAGTCCCTGAAATACATGGACCGTAAAGATATCGGCCGGGAGCTGGGCCGGCTGATGGGACTGGAACTGAAGCATTCCCCATTTGCCGGGACGGATATGATCCTGCCGGTCCCCCTCCACAAATCCAAACAATTACGCAGGGGCTATAACCAGTGCGACCCGATCTGCGAGGGACTCTCATGTACCCTCGGCATTCCATATTATGCAGGGCTTCTGGAAAGACCCCTCGCCTCGGTCTCGCAAACCAGTAAATCACGGTATGCACGCTGGACAAACGTGGAGGGGATCTTCCGGGTCAAAGACCCCGAAATATTATCCGGCAGGCATGTGCTTCTGGTTGATGATGTGGTGACCACCGGGTCGACCCTGGAAGCCTGTTCCAATGCCATTCTGGGCATCGAGGGAACAAGGGTCAGCATTGCCACGATGGCCGTGGCTCCCAAATCTTTTTAAAACAATGGGGCTTCCCGGTCTATTTCAGCACCACCCAGCCCCTGGCTTTGGATATGGTGTTGATCAGGGAGGTGATGGTGATGTATTGCTGCATCAGGGGACTGACGGCTTCAATATCCAGGTCTTTTCCCTGCACTTCACGGATCTGCTCTTCCTTTTCCCGCTGGGCAATCTCCAGGATTTTCCGTTTGTATTCGATCAGGGCTTTGGGGACATTTTTTTTCAGCAGCATATCCTCGGTCTCTACAGAGGCACCTTTGCGTGCATGCACCTTGCTCAGGCTGTAGGGTGAGCTTAGCAGGTCGACCGCCAGCGTGCTTACATTCGGATCTTCATGATTGACGAAATGCTTGATCTCGATTACTTCCCCGGTCTGGAGGAAGTTGTTCACTTCCTCAAATACCTTTCGGTACAACAGGTTCCGGAATTCCAGTTCGTCATTCAGAATCTCGTTTATGATGTATTCGGCAACCGATATGTATTCAACGCCCGCATGCTCATCCTGGATCTCGAAAAGCCGTTCATTCCCGTACTGAAGCAGGAACCGCACAAGCAATTTTTCCTGTTCCTCGCTGTATACCTCCCGGATGAAATCTGGGAGCGGGGTGGATTGGATCCTGACTTCCTCCTGCCTGGTCTCGCGGTTGTACCGGTCCTCCGCCCTTTTTTTACGCAGCCTGTATACCTGGGAATACAGTATCCTCTCTTCGGTATCCAGCATGCGTGCGCATTCCTTGATGTAGACCGAACGGGTGACGGTGTCCGGGATCACCGAAATGGACTGGATCACATCGTTGATCAGGGTTGCCTTCTGTACCGGGTCCTTTTCCATCTCCTTCAGCAAAAGCCTGGTCTTGAAGGAAATGAAGTCTGTCTCATTCTCCCGGATATAACCGGAAAATTCCGAAGCGCTCAGTTTCTTGGAGAAGGAATCCGGGTCTTCTCCGTCGGGCAGAGGAACCACCCGTACGTTCAATCCCTCTTCCAGGATCATATCGATCCCCCTCAGGGATGCTTTTATGCCTGCCTCATCCCCGTCGTATATTACGGTAATATTGTTGGTGAAACGCTTGATCAGCCGGATCTGGTCGGTGGTCAGGGCGGTGCCCGAAGAGGCCACCACGTTTTCGATGCCTGCCTGGTGAAGTCCCAGTACATCCGTATAGCCTTCAACCAGGTAGCACTTCTCGTGTTTGACGATGGGTTGCTTGGCCTGGAACAATCCATAAAGGATCCTGCTTTTTTGATAGATCTCTGATTCCGGCGAGTTCAGGTATTTGGCCAGCTTATCGTTCGACTTCAGTATCCTTCCCCCAAAGCCACCCACGTTGCCCGTCATGCCGTGGATGGGAAACATGATCCTTCCGCGGAACCGGTCCGCCCGGTAATTTTCCTTCTCAATGGTAAGTCCCGTCTTAACCAGGTATTCCAGCCGGTATCCCTCCTTCAGGGCAGCATTGGTCAGGGCGTCTTTTTGCTCGGGACTGTAACCCAGCTGGAACTTGCGGACAATGTCCTCCTGGAATCCCCTTTCACGGAAATAGGCCATTCCCACCGATTGCCCTTCCGGGGTGTTTTGCAGGATGTTCGTAAAGTACTTCTGGGCCCACTGGCTCAGGATCAGCAGGCTTTCCCTCTCGTTTCTCTGCTGGATTTCCTGGGGACTCGGTTCCTTCTCTACAATCTCGATATTGTATTTTTTTGCCAGGTAGCGAAGTGCCTCCGGATAGGTGAGTCTTTCGTGTTCCATCAGGAAACCGACGACGCTCCCGCCCTTGCCCGAACTGAAATCCTTGTATATCCCTTTCGCCGGTGAAACGAAAAAGGAAGGTGTTTTCTCATTCGTGAACGGGCTCAGGCCCTTGTAATTCTGCCCGGACTTCTTGAGAGTAACAAAATCCGATATAACCTCAACTATGTCAGCAGTATCGAAGATCCGGTCAATGGTTTCCTTGTCGATCATAGTGCTAAATTACTAAACTTCCCCGGTAAAAAGTTTAAATTTGTCAAAACCACCATACCCCGGAAATATGAAAAAACTGGTTGTACTTACCGGCTCAGGCATCAGTGCTGAAAGCGGGATCCGGACTTTCCGGGAAATGGGGGGATTGTGGGAAGAATACGATGTACACGAAGTGGCCAGTCCCCAGGGATGGGAAAAAAATATGGACCTGGTCCTGCGTTTCTACAACGAGCGGAGAAAGCAACTGATGGATGCGGAACCCAACCAGGGACATGTCTCTCTTGCGGAACTCGAAGAATTCTTCGATGTGGAAATCATTACCCAGAACGTGGATAATCTTCATGAGCGGGCGGGCAGTTCCAAAGTGCTTCACCTGCACGGCGAGCTTACAAAGGTCAGGAGCACGGGCGATCCAAGCCTTGTTTATGAACTCGATGGCTGGGAACTGAAGCGGGGAGACAGCTGCGAGAAAGGTCACCAGCTTCGTCCCCATATCGTCTGGTTCGGAGAACCGGTTACCATGATCGAGGAGGCCGTCCGGATTACTACCCAGGCAGACGCATTCGCCGTCATCGGAACTTCACTGGCTGTCTATCCTGCAGCCGGACTGGTGGATTATGCCCCTTCCGATGCCCCCATATACCTGGTCGACCCGAACGAAATAACCATTCCCCTGCACAGGGATGTGGAAGTTATCAGGGAAAAAGCCAGTATCGGGGTCCCCATCCTGAAAGAGAAATTGCTTGCACGTACCTGAGAAAAACTGTCAGACCATGAAGCATGTCCTTTTTTCATTTTTTATTTCGGCGCTGACCATCCTCGGGGCAGCACAAAATTTTGAAGGGGGCCTCCTGATCGGACTTACGGCCAGCCAGATCGACGGGGACAGTTACCGTGGTTACAACAAGGTTGGCCTGCAGGGTGGAGGATGGGTGCGCCGCATGTTCACCTATACCGTGGGGGGACAGATGGAACTCCGTTATGTTCAGAAAGGCGCCCTGAAG
>CAZVLG010000121.1:0-3651 GCA_964627835.1 uncultured Bacteroides sp. | reverse complement strand
GAATTCCAGCTCTCTCATGGTCTGCCGGTAATACATCCGGTAACGCTCCGGTTTGGCGAACACTTTTGAAATCAGGATATAATATCTTCCCAGATGATAAAATAAGCGCATAGCAATGTAAATGTAGTGGTTTTTTATATTATATTAAATTGTAAATTTGTGCGCTCAAAACCTACCCAGAATGGATAAAAACAACTATTGTGTGATCATGGCCGGCGGCGTGGGGAGCAGGTTCTGGCCAATGAGCAGGGCCGAAAGGCCAAAACAATTCCTGGATATACTTGGAACGGGACATACCCTGCTGGAAATAACCTTCGAAAGACTGTGCAGGATCATACCGAAAGAAAATATACTGGTTGTGACCAACCAGGATTACGGATCCCTTGTCACAGAGCAGTTGCCCGAACTTCCTGAAAAGAACATCCTCCTGGAACCCTCGCGGAGGAATACGGCACCCTGCATTGCTTATGCCAGTTATAAGATCCGTGAGCGAAATCCCAAAGCCAGGATGGTGGTTGCCCCCTCGGACCACCTTATCCTGAAGGAGGACAAATTCCTTGAAGTCGTACAGGATGGATTGAAGTTCGTTGCTGAAGAGGATTCACTGCTTACCATCGGGATCACACCCTCCCGCCCGGAAACGGGATACGGTTACATCCAGGCCAATGGTGCAGGGAAATCGGGCACTAAATACCGGAATCTGAAAAAAGTCAAAACATTCACCGAGAAGCCGGACCTGAAACTGGCAAAGGTTTTTTATGAAAGCGGTGAATTTTTCTGGAATTCAGGGATATTCTTCTGGTCCGTCGAATCCATCCTGGATGCTTTCCGCCAGCACCTGCCGGAGTTGTATTCCGTCTTTTCCGAAGGCGAAGGTAAATACGATACACCGGAGGAATCCAGCTTCATTGGGTACGCTTATGCCGAGTGCAAAAATATTTCGATCGACTACGGCGTCATGGAGAAGGCAGACAATGTCTGCGTGATCACTACCGATTTCGGGTGGTCTGATCTGGGGACCTGGGGTTCCCTGCATGATCAGCTTAAAAAGGACAGGCAAAGCAACGTTTTTGTTGGCAAGGAGATAATGACCTATGATGTGGAGGGCAGCCTGGTGAACGTGTCGGCTGACAAGCTCGTGGTGTTACAGGGGCTAAAAGATTTAATCGTCGTGGAAACAAAGGATGTCTTGCTTGTATGCCGCATGGAAGATGAACAGAAGATCCGCAACATTGTCAATGACGTGCGCATTCAAAAGGGTGACAAATATATTTAGGGCGTTTGAAGGCATAGTCAGCACGTCGCTGCTTTTTGTGCGGATAACACAAAAAAAGGCTCCTATGCTGACTATGCCTTCAACTTTTGGCAAGCACGTCGCTGCTTTTTGTGCGGATAACACAAAAAAAGCCGCCAGGGAATTTTCCATGGCGGCTTTTTTTCAATATAACGGGTGGCTAGTATTCCCAGAGGTCATGCTCAAATTCAAACAACTCATACCGTAATCGTTCTGCCTCGAACATTGCATCCAGTCCCTTGGCATATTCGTTTACTGCCCGGTCTTCGTGCACGTTGGTCTCTTTATATATCCAGGAACTGAATCTTCGCTGATTCAGAAGATCATCAAAGGAGATTCGCTGGGCATCGTTATTGGGATTGAAGGCTTCCTGTTTGGCCAGGTAGTAACGGATCTCCGGGTAATATACCCAGAAAAGCAGCTCCTGGGTGATCTCACCGGTTTTCCTGGTTTCATAAGTTATGGGATCTTCAATTTCCTTCTCCTCCACTTTCATGGGACAAATTCCGATGATCCTGACCTGCATCGTCGAGTACCTGCGGTCAAAGAACCACTTTTCCTTGATCATGATCCGGCTGACTTTGCTCAGTGATATATTTACGCCTGTGATCTGCAGGGTGAAATCCATGATGGTGGAATCAAACACGGGTTCGCGCACGGTATCCGGTTTTATCACTTTCATTATTTCCTCGATGCTCATGGGTTGCTCGAACTCGTATTTTAACAGAGGTTTGTAAGCATAGACCTGGTGCCCTGGCAGCGGATCCCTGAGAATATCCAGTAGAAGCTGGGTAAGATTTCTCCTGTCACCGATCGGTGTTACAGGATAATATAAGGGCTGGTTCATTTTTTCCCTGAGATTGAGCATTCTCCAGACGGTCTTTTCGTACATGATATCCGACTCCCTGATAAATGGATAGGGAACGGGATTCTTTTTGGGAATATGTTCCTTGGTGTAAACCTCACGCTTCTCGATCAGGTCAAGGTTCTGTGCCTTCAGTGCCGGCACTCCGATGAAACCGATTAAAAGAGCACCTGTTAAGATATTTCTGATTGTTTTCATATCCTTATATGGGTTATATCCATTATTGTATTCTTAAACCGAGCGTTGGAAGGGTAACAACGGCACCGTCCGGGCCCACTGCCTTGATCTCATTGAAATAGATGCTGGAGTTCGCACGCACCTGTTCCCTTAAAGTCTGGCGTATTTCCGAATTGAAATTGGCTCCCTGGTTAGCCACACGCTTGGTGAATCCCTGCACGGTGGCCTCAAATTCGTAGCCGGTGATCTGGTAACTTACTCCGCCAAACTTGAACCATTCGGGCATTTCAGCCTTTAATCCCATTTCAGCCAGGGCGAGGGACCTTTTGAGATTTCCGCCCCGCTTCCCTGCAAGGGTTGGGAATGGAGGTGGCACTTTTTCAACCCGGAAGTCCTTCGATCCCATCGGCCTGCTTACTCCGTCAACCATTACCGATACAGAAACCTTCGCCGTTCCCACCCTGGTAGGATTCACAGTATAGCGTGTACCGGAGCCTGTCATTCTTCCATTGTTAATGCTGGCCCGGATGCTGCTGGCCGGGTATCCCGGCACGGATATTTCAACCGGATTGTCAATCGCATTGTAAAATACATTCATTTCCGTTGGCGATACTACCAGTGCGGGTTCAGCGACAATGAAGCTCGAATTAAATTTTTTGTTGGTGAAGGATCCGTCCATTCGTTTAAGGCTGATGATACCGCCCCACTTTTTCTCTCCCAGCGTATTGGATCTTACCCTGTAAACACCCTTGCCCCCGGTCACCGGTACAGTGTCATAATCCCGGCCAAGTTCACCCACCATATTGTACTGAACAGTCCCGTCATCAGCCACAATGGAATCATAGGTCCCGATGTAGACAATAGGTTCCTGGGTAGTATCGAAGGCAGCCATAAATACGCTTGCCTCAAAATCATTGCCACGGATGACATGATTTGATTTTGGAATAATTACCGGTTCGATCAGGTTGAACTTGAAGGAGCCTGCATCGATCTGGGCGTAAAGGTAACTCAGGGTTTCCGATTCAGCGTTCCGGACATCGCTCTGCATTTTAGACATCAGGGTAATGACCCCAATCAACGGAAGATGTTCAAAATTGGACTTCTGCCAGGAATGCATCTGTCCATCAGCACCCGGGTGATCGTGTGTGTTCAGGCTCGATTCAATGGAAGCCCTCATGATTTCATTCTCTTCCGAGATCAGGCTGAGAAGATATTCCCGATACTCGTCAATAGCCACTTTCAGGTCGTTGGCCTTCCCTCCTTCATCCGGGCCAATCATGATCTCTGCCGGACGATCCAAGTTATCTTTTGCATC
>CAZVLG010000120.1:0-3678 GCA_964627835.1 uncultured Bacteroides sp. | reverse complement strand
TTATGAGTGCCGTTTTACCATTCAGGTTAAAAATTTTGTCAACATACTCCATGCCTTATACTTTTTATTTCCAATTGGACTATCCGTGCACCGTTCCCGATTTACAAAAATATTTAAACTTAAGGGATATGCAACCGATTGCATTTTCTTTTGCCAGGTTTCCCGAGAATTCCTCCCGCAGAGGAAGACAAAATCCAATCCCTGATTGCTGATCGGGCAGCCAGGACAAGGATTCTGTAATTATTGATAATCAAATGACTTATCCGGATACGGTGGAATGGGTGGCACCGGCCGGGGATCCTTTCCGATCAGTTCCTCCAGGTATTGTATGGCGGCATCAAGCTGTGCATCCCCTCCCTTGAATGTGCTATGGGGCAGGTTGTCGATCACGATGTCGGGATCCACCCCGTGCCCCTCGATCAGCCAGTTGCCTTCGTTATCGTATACCCCGAACATCGCCGCGGTGGCATTCCCCCGGTCGACCAGGGTGGTCAGCGAGGAATTCAGCCAGATCTCGCCGCCCCATGTTCGTGTACCCAGCAATTTGCCCAGTTCAAGCCTTCGGAATCCCTCGGCGAACGCTTCTCCATCCGAAGCCGTGCGCTCATTCACCAGGACGATCATATGGCCCCTGAAGGCATAATGCATGTTCCAGGTGGGTGCTCCGGCCCTTGGCGCCCAGTACATCCAGGCCGTGCGTATAAGTTTTTCAAGGATCCAGGCATCGATGTTCCCGCCGCGGTTGTGCCGGACATCGATGATGAGTCCCTGTTTATGATGGACCGGATAGAATCCCTTGACGAACTCCGTGAAATTGCCGGAACCCATGGCACGGAGATGGAGATACCCGATCTGGCCCTTTCCTTTTTCCTCCACCTCAAGCCTGCGGGTATACTCCCATTCCCTGTAACGCAGATTAGATTCCTGACTGGTCGATATGGGCTTGACGATCTCTTCGTAGGTTTTGCCGCCTGCATCGTTAAGGGTCAGCCTGACCTGCCTGCTGTTGAGCCTTCTGAGAAGGGCGGATGGGTGTTCCGCTTCCAGCACGGGAATGCCGTTGATGCGGGTGATCACGTCGCCTTCCCGGATACGGCTGTGTGCCAGGGCAAGGGGCGAGAGTTCGTCCGGGTAGTCCGGGTCCGAACGGTAGATGTGCCTGATCCTGAAGCCGCCTGCATTTACATCTTTTTCCAGGCGTGCCCCGAGGGAGGAGGGAGGGGCATTTACGCTGCCGCGCCGCAGGTCGCCTCCGCTGACAAATATGTGGAGGGCGGATAATTCACCCACCATCTGCGAGATCAGGTTATTCAGTTCCTCGCGGTCAGTGACCCGGTCAACCAGCGGCAGGTGCCTGTCGTAAATGGCCTTCCAGTCCACACCGTGCAGTTCCGGATCGTAAAAATAATCCCGCTCCGACCTCCAGGCATCGGTAAAGATCTGCTTCCATTCCTCCACCGGGTCAACGATGAAGCTCCATCCCTCCAGTTTGACCTTGGCTTCGTCGAGCTTGCCCGGCGCCTTGCCGTTTGCATCAAAGACGTAAAAGTCCCGGCCTTTCTGTACCAGTATCTTTTTCCGGTCGCCCGACAGCTCAAATCCGCGGATACCGGAAAGGATCTCCTCGGGTTTGGGATCCTCGTTCGTGATCTTAAGAGCTTTAAGGAGGGTTTCTGATTTTTCTGCACCGCGCACATAATCGGAATAGAAAAGATGGGTTTTTGTAAGTTCGATCCCGAAATAATTACCGCCTTTCAGGGGCACTTGGTAAAGCCTTGATTCAAGTCCCTCGAGATCGATCTTCACATCCTTTACCGTTTTGCTTTCGCTGTCTTCTTTGCCATCCTTTTTCTTTTTGCCGGTATCCGCCTCCGCCTTGTCATCATCTTTTTCCGCGTCCTTTTCCTTATCCATCAATTCGTTCTTTTCCAGGAATGGCCATTCATGTTCCTTCTGGAGGGCCAGCATATAGATCCGGGTGGTCCGGTCGTAATAAGGTTCGGGCTGCCTGGGTCCCCAGACGCCCGTACGGGGAATAAATTCCCGGTCGGAGCAGAAATACAGCCATTTGCCTTCCGGGTCCCATGCCGGATTCCTGCTGTCCAGGCGTTCCGTCGTCACGATCTTTGACTTTCCCGTCTGGATGTTCTGCAGTTTTATCCGGACATTCAGGTTCTCTTCAGTGACCTCGTAGGCCAGCCATTTACTGTCGGGTGACCAGCTCATGGAACCTATGCCCTCAACTTTCCCGGTATCGATCGCCCGTTTCGACTTGCCCTTAACATCCAGGAGCCACAATACCAGGTCCAGATCCTTGTAGGCAATGTATCTGCCGTCGGGTGAAGGAAGTCCGCCCAACTTCCCCACGCTGCTGCCGGAAGATAATTGCACGGGTTCGGTCATGCCGTCGAGTGGGGCTTTCCAGTATTCCACTTCGCCCGATTCATCGGACTGCATGATCAGATCTTCCGATCCGGGAAGAAAGGACACATTTTTATAACGGATGCCGTATTTCCTTGTCACTTCCACGAAGCGCCCTGTTTTTACTGGGGCAACGAATACCCGGCCCCTGAAAGTCAGGGACAGGTAAGCTCCGTCTTCGGAGATGTCTCCTCTTGCACTGCTGCCCGGAGGATCGATGATCCATTTCTGCCTTCGCTGCTCAAAATCGGATGCCAGGTAGATGGTGACCTTGCCTTCCGTATCGGAGGGGATGTTATACAGGCAGATATCGGCCCCGATCTGGTAAACGATATTCCCGTCGTCAAGTTCAGGGCTCTGGATGTCGAAATACATGTAATCGGTATGTTGCTGCAGGTCGCTTCCGTCGGGAAGCATGGACCAGATATTCATGGTGCCGTCCCGGTCCGACAGAAAATACACCCTTCCCTCGAACCACATGGGGTCCTTGCTGGTGCCTGGATAATCCTGAGTAAGGGGAACAGCTTCTTCGGATCCGCCGGTAAAACTCCAGAGATTCTGGGCTGTCCCGCCCCTGTATCGTTTGGTCCGGCTTCCCTGGAAGGCCAGCCGGGTGAAAATCAGGGTGTTTTCTTGGGGACCGTAAGCACCGGAACTTGCCTGGTGGAGAGGGATCAGGGTCTCTTCCAGGGTTCCAGGATCGATGCGCACCAGCTGGTTGTTGGGCAGGGTCGAGAAATGCCTGGTTGTATATAGAACGTCACCGGACGGGGTCCAGCCGACAACTACGGAACCTTCGCCATGGTAGGTGAGCCTCTTCGGAATTCCCCCGTCAATGGACATGATATAGGCTTCCCGGGGACCCTCGTAACTGGCGGAGAATGCAATGAATTTTCCATCCGGTGAGATGGAAGCATGGGTTTCCTGACCATGGTGGGTGGTTAGCCTCTGTGCTATGCCGCCTTCCGTGCATGCCTTCCACAGGTCACCCTCTGCAGTGAATACGATGGTCTTACCGTGCAGGGCAGGGTAGCGGTAGTAACCCATGTTCTCCTCCTGTGCGGGAAGGATATATGAAACAAACGATAATATAAACAGGACTGTGATGCGAATTGTTTTCATGGCCTTGCATTTTTGATCTATTAAATGTACAATTTCCTTCTGAATTCAGGCCTGGCAACCGCTGTTTTTGAACAAAAACTAAAAAAATAGTAAAAAAACTATAAAAATAGTTGCAAAACTAAAATTATAGTTTTA
>CAZVLG010000119.1:0-4856 GCA_964627835.1 uncultured Bacteroides sp. | reverse complement strand
TTATCTCTCACTTGGTAGAACAAACATAGTCGGATTTACTCCAGTTAACAAATATTTTAAATGGTTTATCTCAACACTGTATAAACACATGTTATTAACAATTTGTTAATATCCCAAACACATGGATCAGGGAACGTAAATACGGGTTAATCTCATGGTGTTGTTTTGTATTCAGGGCGATGAATAGTCCTCCAGAATTTGTATTTTTGGAGATCCTTCAGGTGCGGATTGGAAACATGCCCCGGGCATGATCCGGTGATTAATGTACCATCAGAATATATTAAAATATGAAAATCAGGTTGTATGCATCCATCCTGCTCATAAGTATGTCCGGGGCCTGCTCCCTGGCACAGCAGAATGAGGATGGTTCCCTGACAGAGGAGATCAAAGTGAAAAAAGTCATTAAATCGGACAAGGAGTGGAAGGAAGAACTGACTCCGGCGCAGTACCATATTGTCAGGGAAAAGGGTACCGAAGCGCCCTTTACGGGTAAATACTGGGATTTTTTCGAAAAAGGACACTATGAATGTGTGGCCTGCGGCAGCGTCCTGTTCGGATCGGGTACCAAGTTCCATTCCGGCTGCGGCTGGCCCAGTTTTTTCGAACCGGGCTCGGATACCACCCTTCACTACCACAGGGATACCAGCCTTGGAATGATCCGGACAGAAGTGACCTGTGCAACCTGTGGGGCACATCTCGGACATGTTTTCGAAGACGGTCCCCCTCCCACCGGCCTGCGCTATTGCATCAATTCAGAATCCCTCAGGTTTGTCCCCGCAGAAAAGCAGGAATAGCTGAAAACTGAGTTTCGTCCCGGGGCTTTCGGTACAGTTCCGGACCCTAAATCATTTTCATCGATGGCCTTTATGGTGAATTGTTGCTTGCGACCGGCCTGAAAAAAACCGGGGTGCCGCTTTCGCAAACACCCCGGTACCCCTAAACCTAATTTTTTATATATATACAGGTCTTATTTCTGCTTAATGGTGCAGCCTATCGCCTTGGTAAAGCTTGGCTCGGGATCCTTATCGGCAAGCAAAGCATCCAGCGCGTTGGCAAGATAGGGTTCCCTGACGGCAGATGCGCCCTGGTAATTATCATCAATCGCACCGATATACGAAACGATCAATTCGCTATCCTTTTTTGTAAGAACGTAAACATGCGGAGTGCGGGTTGCCCCGTATTCCTTGTACACCTCGTATTTCGCATCCTTCAGGTAGGGAAAGGTATAACCCTTTTCTTCCGCCCTTGCCTTCATGCCTGCGAGATTATCTTCAGGTTTCAGTTCTGTATCATTCGGATTAATGGCGATAACCGGATAACCCCTGGATTTGTATTTCTTATCCAGTTCAATAATCCGGTCCTGGTATGCTTTCGCATAAGGGCAGCTATTGCAGGTAAAAACAACAATAAATCCCTTTGCATCTGGATAATCTGCAAGGCCAACAAATTCACCATCTATATTTTCAAGTTTAAAGTCGGATGCTTTGTCCCCTACGCCATAGCCGCCGGCGAAAGCCAGGGAAAGGCCCAGCATAAGAAGCGCCAGTGATAATGTGATTTTTTTCATCTCTATTTTATTTTCTGTTCAACAATCGTTTTCAGTTCATCATACGAATAGATCCCTTCATGAAACAAACGGGTGTTCCCGTTATAGATAAGGGTGGCAGGGATCGATCCGGACCACTCAGGATCAACCCGGTCAATCCATTTATTCGCATCCGGATCATTGAGTACCACAACCTCCGAAACAATGCCGTGCTTCTCAATGAAAGGCAGCAGCCGTGATTCAACCTGCTTCGGAAAATCAAGGCTTACAAGCAGGACCTTCAGCTTTTCGTTTTCGTACTCCATTCCTATCCGTTCAAAGGCAGGTAATTCTTCAACACAGGGAGTACACCAGCTCGCCCAGAAATTGACCAGGTAAGTGGTATCGTTTGAATAATGTAAATGAGGTTCAAGTTCATCGAAGGAAAGCACCCCTGGCTGATGCTTGAAGGTAAATGAACTAAGTAACCAAATAATTACCAAACCTGTTGAAGTGATGATCCTGAACCTCATTATACATAGTTGTCTATGAATACAAAAATAATAATATTTTCAGATCTTTAAACCTTTTTAACAGACCTTTAACACCGATCTTTCGTAATAATTTGAAAATCGGATTTATTGCTGAGTATGCAGGTATTTTTTCAGCTTCTCTGGTATCCTGAAATAGGTATACCGGTGAGAATGCTCCCCTGCTGCCATCACCGATGAATCTTCAGAGACCTGGTAGGTACTCTTTTCACCGGCAATCCTGGAAAAGTAGATATCGTATTCTTTCATGTCTTTGTCAACCATAATGACATGAACCAGGTTCTTGTCAAATTTTGATACCAGGCCAACAGAACAGAGCGGGCAGTAAAAATCCAGTGATTCACCCTTGCGATAATCAAAAGATGGATGCTTGATACTGTCATAATTGCCGATATTGGGATGCAGCAACAGCAGGCCGCTTTCCTTCTTCTGGTTTCTGGCTGTGAATACGATATACTCTCCAACCTTCAGATACCCCTTACACTCAGGACAGACATAGTACTTTTGCATGGTCAACCTCCTTTTGTGAGTTTTTTATAAGTTGCGACCTGCCGGCATAAAAGTCAAGATCGGAAGGAAAAAAGGCCGTCATTATCATAGGAGAATGGCTGGACGAGTTCGGGAACGTTTTTATCTATCCCCCTTTTTGAGATCAGTTTGGATATCGTATGGGCGGCCAATAATCTTTCGTCAACCGGTTCCAGATAGCGCATCGCTTCCCCTGCCGGAAGATCCGGATCTATCCAGGCTTTTTCATTCTCAGGGGAAAGGATTACCGGCATCCTCTTTTTGGTATTATGGATCTTTTCCATCATCGGGCCGGCTGCCGTGGTAATGATCGTACAGGTCCGGATCACCTCGCCTGTCTGCCGGTCCGTCCAATCCTCATAAAGCCCGGCCATGGCCATCGGGGATTCACCCTCCAGGTATATATAATAAGGAATCTTCCCTGTGTTCCTCTGTTGCCATTCATAAAATCCCCTGCACAGGACAAGGCACCTTTTGGCTTTCACCGCTCCCCTGAACGAAGGTTTTTCGAGCAGGGTTTCCATCCTGGCGTTAAAGGTTTTGCGGCGGATCTCTTCTGCTGCTGCCGAATCCTTTACCCAGAAGGGAATGAGTCCCCATTTCAGCATCCCGATCGATTCGGGATCCTCGCTTTGCACAGCCGGGAGTTCGGGCAGTTCAAAAGCGTTAAAATAATAACCCGGGCGGAAGGCGGAAGCTTCCGTGAACTTCGCACCGAATCGCTTCTCCAGTTCATTCCTGGTAAGGTTAATATTAACCGTATAACACATGGCTGCTTATTTTTTCTCCCAGAGGGAATCTACGAAATAATTTCTTTGGTCAAAGAAATTCTCGGTTTGACTGAAGCCGGCATTCTCTGCGAACCCGCTGATTTCCCCCAGGCTGTATTTCTGTGAGATCTCCGTAAATATGGGCTCAGCCGCTTCAAATGAAGCCCGCATGGGAATAGCCGCAATGGTGACTTCCTGCTTTTCGCGGCTGATCAGATAACTCCTGGCTGCACCTGTTGCAGGGTCATACATGGGATAATGATAGAAGGCATCATATGGCCGGTATCCCTTTTTGTATTTTTCCAGTATGAATTTCTCAAAAAACCAGCTGGTATGGCCCAGGTGCCATTTTGGGGGACTCACATCCTCCACTGGCTGCGCAACGAAATCTTCTTCCTCAAGGGGTTTGCAAAGCGACAAAGTAGTATTACGAACCTTTGAGAAACGGTCCGCCAATTCTCCTTTACTGGACATAATCCGAATTATTAAAAACGAAAACTAAGCGAGAAGATGACCTGTCTGGCCCGGCTGTCAAATTTGACCGGCTGGCCGGCCACAAGCATCTGGTCACTGAGTTTCGAAAGATTCCCCTCGTACCGGATATCCAGGCCAGCCTTCCAGATGTCCAACCCGATACCCACCTGGTAACCGAGGGTAAGGGACTTCAGACTCGTCTCATAGCCCGTAAGATCGGCAAGGTCCGATTTCTCGGAAACAATGATGCTGCCAACCGGTCCGAGTTCCAGTCTGAGCGTTCCAAGCCTGGCCCCCACAAGAACCGGCACGTCGATCCTTCCGATCCTCTGTTTGGCGATTTCCTCAACTGCCGTAAGCTGGTTTGTGACCGTATATTCAGAAGCAACCGAGGTGAAGACCAATTCGGGCTGTATGAATATCCCGAACAGGGAAGCACGCAAAAAACCTCCGGCATGGTAACCGATCTGGCTTTGGGGCGTTGACTGGATATGGTAATCGCTGGTTGTCAGATCTCCTGAAATATTGGTAAGGTTTAGTCCACCTTTAACCCCCAGATCAAGCTGGGCCATCAGGGGGTAAATCACTAAACAAAATCCGGCAAGCAATGTTATTCTTTTCATGGATTGATTGTGGTCATAAATTATTTCCCTAATCTATAGTTTATATATGTTTTAATCAAGCCCGGGGCAAACTAAACCCTCAAAAACTATCTTTGTGAGGTCATTGCGACAATTTATTAAATAAAATATATCCGGACCGGAATCGTCCCAATGCTATGAAATTCAGAATTCATCTCATATTTCTCCTTATCCTATCTTTCATCCTGCTTGTAGACGGAATCTGTTTCACCGGCATCTGGAATGATCTTCCTTCGATCCGGAATTCATTTTATACTGCCGGCTTCTGGATAATACCGCTTGCCTTTCTTGTGGTCCTCTATTTGTCCGGAAGAAAATTTATTTCCGGTGGCAATCCCCGGTTCTTTCCTGGATTTTTTGTATTCAC
>CAZVLG010000118.1:0-5060 GCA_964627835.1 uncultured Bacteroides sp. | reverse complement strand
GATGACGGGATCTTCAACCTGGAAGGCGGTTGTTATGCCAAAACCATCCACCTGGACCCGGAAAAGGAACCGGATATATTCCAGGCCATCAAGAGGGATGCACTTCTTGAGAATGTGGTTTTCGATGAAAAAACTGGCAAGGTGGATTACGATGACGGGTCCAAAACCCAGAATACACGTGTTTCGTATCCCATTTACCATATCAGAAATATCGTTAAGCCCGTATCCAAAGCAGGGCACGCCAAGAACGTGATCTTCCTGACAGCCGATGCTTTTGGCATTCTGCCCCCCGTATCCCGGCTTTCGCAGGACCAGACCAAGTATCATTTTGTCAGCGGATATACGGCCAAGGTGGCGGGGACCGAACGGGGCATTACCGAACCGATACCATCTTTTTCCGCCTGTTTCGGAGCCGCATTCCTGTTGCTGAACCCGATCATTTATGCCGATGAACTGATCAAGAAAATGATACAGCACGGAACCTCCGCCTGGCTGGTAAATACCGGATGGGTTGGTGGTGGTTTCGGAAAAGGGGGACACCGCATTGACCTTCCTTCCACCAGGAAGATCATCGATTGCATTCTGGACGGATGCCTGGACGATGTGGCCTATGAAACCCTGCCCATATTCAACCTGGAGTTGCCCAAAACTGTACCGGGAGTTGATCCGGCTATCCTGAATCCCAGGAACATCTGGCCGGATCCGGCCGAATGGGATGCAGCTGCCTTGGAGCTTGCAAAGAAATTCATCGCCAATTTCGAGAAATATTCCGAAAGCGAGGGAACAAGATGGCTCGTCGCTGCCGGTCCGAGAATCTGATCCGGCATGCTTCCAAAAGAGGAGATGATCATATTCGGTTTGTTATGCGCGGCAGCGGCCTACCTGATAGGTTCGCTGCCTTTTTCCGTTTGGATCGGGAAGGTTTTCTTCGGTACCGATGTCAGGGATCATGGCAGTGGAAACGCCGGGGCTACGAATACCTGGAGGGTGCTGGGCTGGAAAGCGGGTCTCCCGGTACTTATCCTTGACATTGGGAAAGGCCTGGCCGCCACCTTTCTCCCTTATCTTTATTCCTCGCTTACCTCAGATCCGGATCTCCAGCTATGGTTCAGGATCCTGTGCGGACTGGCTGCAGCACTTGGGCATATCTTCCCTGTGCTTGCGCAATTCCGGGGGGGGAAAGCAGTTGCCACCCTGTTTGGTGTAGTGATCGGGCTGATGCCCCTGCCTGCTATCCTAAGCCTATGCGTATTCATACTTGTTTTTCTTGCATTCCGCACGGTCTCCCTGGGTTCGATCGCAGCAGGCATCTCGCTTCCGGTCATGGTTTATTTTATTACCGCCCACCCCATCCAGCTGATGATCGTATCGATCCTGATCGCATCCCTGGTGCTGGTCACACACCGCAAAAATATCCTGCGACTGCTAAGGGGAGAGGAAACCAGGCTCTATCTCAGGAAAAAGGATGGGGATTCATAAATCCATCCGGGATCAGCCGAAGTCCAGTTCCAGCATGGACATAAGTTCTTTCGGGTCCAGGTCCATCTCCAGTTTTCCGAATTCTGCAATGGAGATCTCCCCGGTTTCCTCCGAGACCACGATAATGAGGGAATCCGTATTTTCTGACATCCCCAGCGCGGCACGGTGTCGTAATCCGTAATTTGGTGGAAGGTTCAGATTTTCAGATACCGGAAGTACGCATCTTGCGGCAACGATCTTGTCGCCGTTTATGATCATCGCTCCGTCGTGCAGGGGACTGGTACGGTTGAATACGCTCTCAATAAGCCGGCTGGTCGTATCCGCATTCAGGGGGTCCCCGGTCTCGGCATAGACCGTTAGCTCCGATTTCTTCGAGATTACAATCAGGGCACCCGTCTTGGATTTAGCCATGTTAATTACGGCCTTGATGACAGATTTGATGCGGACCTTGGATTGCTGGGCGAAATTGATTGGGATGACCTTATCCAGGGAGAGCCGGTTACGGCTGAAATACTGGTTGCCGATAAAAATAAGGAAACGCCTCACTTCCTGCTGGAAAACGATGATAAGGGCAATCACCCCGACTCCAATCACCTGTCCGAGAATGGTCCCAAGCAGCTGCATATCCAGGGCTTTCACTATGATCCAGAGGAGATATACGGACAGGATCCCGATAAAAATGTTCATGGCTACGGTACCCCTGATAAGCAGGAATACCTGATACATCAGATAGGCGACCAGAAGGATATCGATAATATCCAGTATCCGGATGGTTATGAATGCCTGCAACATTAAACAAAAATAAGAAAAAACACGGCTTGTGATACCGTTCTGTATTTAAGCGGGATATCTCCCGTTTACAGGGGAGCGTGCCGGTTAATTAACATCGGCCGCCGGAGGGGAGGCCCCGAAGCACTTCAAGCCTTATCGATCAACATGAAATTCAGTGCCCTGCAGACCGGAACCGGCTTCCCTGGTACTTTTTACCAGGCTTATGGCCTCCCTGGCTTCCCGGACATCATGCACACGCAGGATGCTGACTCCCTTCATCAGGGCAATGGTGTGGAGAACGGTGGTGCCGTTAAGGGCTTCCTGGGTAGTGCATTTCAGGGTTTTGTAGATCATTGATTTGCGTGAGAGTCCTGCCATAAGCGGTTGCTTGAAAATATGAAAGGCCTCAAGCTGCTTCAGGATCTCGAAGTTCTGTTCGACCGTTTTCGCAAACCCGAATCCTGGATCGATGATTATGTCATTGACGCTCATTCGGTTCAGGAGACCGATCTTTCCCGAAAAGTCCTGAATAATCTCCTTTACCACATCGGTGTAAACGGCATGCTCCTGCATGTTTGACGGACTGCCTTTCATATGCATAATAATATAGGGGACCTTCAGGCTGGCGATGGTGGGGAACATATCCCGGTCAAGATCTCCCCCGGAGATATCGTTGACCATATCAGCCCCGAAATCCTCAACTGCCTTCCTGGCCACCCCGGACCGGAAAGTGTCGACGGACAGCAGAGCGTCCGGATAGGATCTCCGGATGGCCGGGAGGGCCTTCTCAAGTCTCCCCAGTTCTTCCTTTTCGCTGATATCCTCCGCCCCCGGTCTTGAGGAATATGCCCCTATGTCGAGCATGTCGGCTCCCTCTTCCAGCATTTCCCCGGCCCTTTCAACAATTATTCCGGGCTCTGTGACCCGGCTCCCGGCATAAAAGGAATCGGGTGTGATGTTCAGGATGCCCATAATGAGGGCAGGGTCAAAATGAAGCAACCGCCCCCTGCAGTTCAGGGACTGTTTATCCGAAAAAAATGTATCTTTAAAATCCATTTGCATACGGTATGTCCTGAGTGCAAAAGTAAGAATTTGACCCATATTACTGGAGATTAATGGTAGAGGAACGCAATCGTTTCATTGTGATCGAGGGACTGGATGGATCCGGTAAATCCACACAGATAGATCTTCTCCTGCAATACCTGGCAGAAAAGGGCTGTCCTTACGAATATCTCCATTTCCCCAGAACGGATGACGGCTATTACGGAGCACTCGTCGCGCGTTTTCTTCGCGGAGACCTCGGGCCGCTTGAATCCGTGCATCCCTATCTCGTGGCCCTGATTTATGCCGGTAACCGTTTCGACTCCAAGAACATGATCTATAATTGGCTCGAAGAAGGGATCAGCGTGATCGCCGACCGTTATGTGAATTCGAATATTGCTTTCCAGTGTGCGAAACTTGATGATGAGAAAGAACGCAAGGAACTCAGGGAATGGATCCTTAGCTTTGAGTACGGATATCATAAAATACCTCGCCCGGACATAAATATATTCCTCGATGTGCCTTTTGATTTCACTGCCCGCAAGCTTACCGGCGAAAGAAGCGGGGATGACCGGAAATACCTGAACGGAAAACCGGATATCCATGAACAGGACCTGGCGTTTCAGAAAAAGGTCCGGGACGTATACCTTGAGCTGGCATCGACCGATACAAGTATGCACATTGTCAACTGTGCTGATGACCAGGGCGAAATGCTTGCCCCGCCAGAGATTTTTGAAAAGATAAAGACCTTGCTATTCCATTGATATCATGCAGAAAGAAAAGATTATTTCAACTATGCTGATAGTCTCCAGGGCTGTTCTGGGACTCGTATTCATATTCAGCGGTTTTGTGAAGGGACTGGATCCCATGGGCTCAGCCTTTAAATTTTCAGATTATTTTAACGCTTTCAACCTGGGCTTTCTGGAGCCCCTGACGATCGCACTGCCATTTATTCTTGCGGCAGCGGAATTTCTGATTGGCGTAAGCATGCTTTTTGCTATCCGGTTCCGCCTGGGTGCATGGGTCGTAACCATTTTCATGGGGTTTTTTACCGTGCTCACGCTCGTGGTGGCTTTAACCAATCCAGTTAGCGATTGCGGATGTTTCGGGGATGCCATAATCCTGACCAACTGGCAAACCTTCTTTAAGAACCTGATCCTGCTTCCGTTTGTCTTTATTGTTCTGAGATACCGGGGAGAACAGACTGAACAGGGGACTGTCTTGTATTCCTGGGTAAAATTGGTGGCTTTCGGCGTATTGATCCTTGCCCTGCAGATAAATGCTTACAGGCACCTGCCCCTGATTGATTTCAGACCATACCGGATAGGAACCTATATCCCGGACGAAATGACGGTCCCCGACGGAGCCATGCCGGATGAGTACCAGACTATTCTTTACTATGAGAAGAACGGGGAGATAAAAGAGTTTACCGAGGAGAACTTCCCATGGGAAGACACGAGCTGGAAATTTGTCGACACCGAACATATTCTCATACGTAAAGGCTATGAACCCCCCATACATGATTTTACAATCGTGGATGAGTACGGGTTCGATCATGCCGGCGATATCCTGCAGGATCCCGGCTACAGCTTTCTGCTTTTGAGCACCCAGCTTGATAAAGCAGACAGGGAATCCCTCGTGTTTGCAGATGAACTGGCTTCATGGTGCATTGCCAGCGGGCATTCGTTCTACTGCATGACTGCATCCGTTGATGATGAGATCCTGAATGCAAGGGAAGAACTGGGTCTTGGATTCGGTATCTATACCAC
>CAZVLG010000117.1:0-2646 GCA_964627835.1 uncultured Bacteroides sp. | reverse complement strand
GAAAACGAAAGACCATTCGGGCAGTCCCACAAAAAGCAGCTGAGTCAGGATCATGATCAGGATCACGAAACTGATGGGGAGCATGTATCCCCGGCCGGCGCTGGCAACAAAGGCCACCGGTGTAATAAGCAGGCCATTGAGTAAAGCACATACCAGGTATATTTTTAAAAAAGGCAACAATTCAGTTTCCGACCAGCCGGGTATCCGTATGGCCAGACCCGTAAGCATGGCAGCTGCCAGGATGATGACCAGAAGCAGGATGGTCCAGGCAAAAAGGACGATCAGCTTTGACACCACGATGGTGGACCGGCTAACCGGCAGGGCAAGTAGATCCTTCACCGCCCGGTCGGAAAATTCCCTGCCGAAACCCCAGCTGGTAATAATGCCGGACCCGATGACACCTACGGTAAGGACGATCTGGATCATCAGGCCGTAAAACGTTTTCCAGTCGGAACCTCCCAGGAAGTTGATCTTCATACTTGCAGTGGAGGAACGGCTTGCGATCTCCGGATGCATGGAAAGGAACATCAACATTCCCATCATGACCCCGAGGAAGATGAAAAAGTAGATGGATATGGGAAATATTTTGGTCCGCCTGACTTTCAGGGTTTCCATCCACAGGGCCGCCCGTATTCTTTTCATGATGGTTTACCGTTGGTTTGAATGATCCGGAAAAAATAGTGCTCGAGATCCTCTTCTTCCACCGCGATCCGGGTGGGTGGGAGTCCCCCGGAAACAAGCATGGCAGAAACCTTTTCAGGATGAAGTAAGGCCGGTTCATCCGTTAGTTCAAGGATCCCGTCCGGCATTTCGGAGGGGAAATAACCCTGCTTGCTGAGTAACTCCCGTGCCCTTTGGTTATTCAGGGTATTCACATGAAGGGCCCTGTGCCTTGAATTTTTAAGCTGTTCCGCGTCGGATTCACGGATCATATATCCCTCATGGATGATCCCGATGCGGGTGGCTAACCTGGAAACTTCGCCCAGGATATGGCTGGAGATGAAAATGGTTACCCCATGGTTTCCGGCCAGGTCTATGAGCAGTTCCCTGATCTGGACGATCCCGGATGGGTCGAGGCCGTTGGCGGGTTCATCCAGTATCAGCAAATCCGGATGATGGATCATGGCTTTGGCAATTCCCAGGCGCTGGGCATTTCCGAGCGACAGGTTTTTGACCCGGATATTCCTGTAGGGGCCAAGATGAAGTTTATCAATCGTCTCGGCCAGCAGGTTGGGGTCCTTCAGGAACCTGAGCCGGCGAAAGATCTCCAGGTTTTCCAGGACCGTAAGCTCCGGGTAGGAGTAGGGAATTTCGACCAGATGGCCCACTTTGTTCCAGAGATCCATGTTTCCGGGGTCCACTTTTTTACCGAACAGCCATGCCTTTCCCCGTGTGGGCCGTATCATTCCCAGAAGCATCCGGATGGTGGTGGTCTTGCCTGCACCGTTCAACCCCAGGAATCCATAGATCTCTCCCTGTTTTATCTGCAGGTCCACCGCCTCTGCAGCCTGTACATCCCTGTAATGCTTGGTTAGGTCTTCGGTCTGGATTATATCTGTCATCATCCGTAATTTTTACCGGCAAGCCGAATACCCGGCCCGGTCCTTGTTAAAGAATATCAGCTTTTAATCGTTTCATAAAAATTGTCCCACAGGGAAGCAAGCTTCCGGTCAAGATCGGCCGTGTTGCTCTCCATGGTCAGATTCATAGTCAGGCCGTCACTGGTAAACATGAAAATCTGGGCAATCTGCTCGTCATTCAGGGGAGAACGGATTTCCCCGTAAGCCCTGGCGTTTTTTATGGTTTTGATCCAGGCATCCCTTTCCTTCTGGTGATATGCTTCCATTTTTGACCGGAATTGGGGGAACAATTTGAATGCATCAAAAAGCAGGGCAAAAAAATTCAGGTCGATAAAATCCTCACCGTCTCCTTTTTCATTGGCCAGGAATTGAAACCGGAGCGCATTCAACTGTTCGGCATAGGCATGATAGAAGCCGAACAGGGATTCATCCGGGAGCGCATTGAAATCGTATTCCAGGATCGCGGAGAAAAAATGATCAATGATTTCGTAGAAGAGTGTTTCCTTGCTTTCAAAATAATGATAGAAAGCCCCTTTTGACAAACCGGTTTCCTTGACGATCTCCTTCATGGTGACTTCCTTGAAGTTTTTCTGAAGGAAAAGCTGCAGGGAAACCGTAAGAATATGTGTTTTCGTATCCGACATATACCGACCGTTCGGTCTGTAAAGATAAAACATTTTTAGAACTTTTAATAGGAATGGTTTTCACATTCTGATATTTTTATGGTAGCATTGAGACTGTTTTAACCATCTGCAATACCGAATCCATATGAATTGCTCCAATGCTTTATGCCGCTTACCGAATCGGGGATGGAATTCCCCATTCCGGACCATTCCGGCAGGAAAGCTCCCGGTGATGGCTTTCCTGATCCTGGTGGTTTGCTTGAGCCTGTATTCCGTTCAGGCCCTATCACAGCCTTCGGGAGGCCCCTACGGTCCGATACTTCAAACCTGGGAGTTGCCGGAGGTTGGGGGAAAGATATACTACGTGGCCCCGGATGGAGATGCTTCGCGGACAGGGGAAAAACTGAACCAGCCGACCACCCTTGAATCTGCCATCGAAAAGG
>CAZVLG010000116.1:0-21061 GCA_964627835.1 uncultured Bacteroides sp. | reverse complement strand
GTTCCTGATGATCCGGTTCAAGATCAACCGGCTCCCGGATAAACATATTGTGGACAGGTACCTGGATACGGTAAGGCTGTTCGACGTTCAAAACGACGGGAAAGGCCTGGATTATTTCATACCGGAAGATGAAGAAGTGCTTTTGTCCGGATTCCCCGAAACTTTTCAAAAGGGATATGTGGCCCTTGTGACCGGGGCACAGCATGGAACCAAGCAAATGCCGGCTGAAAAGATTGTGGACATTTGTACGAAACTGGAACTGCCGGTTATCCTTCTTGGCGGCAAGAAGGAGGAAGCCCTGGGCAGATTTATCGATGAGCGGACAGATGATCGTGTGTTGGATGCTACGGGTAAATATTCCATCAACCAGTCTGCCTCCCTGATCAGGCAGAGCCGTCTTGTGATCGCTCCTGATACGGGACTTATGCATATTGCCGCTGCGTTTAAAAAAAAGATCCTCTCGGTATGGGGGCATACCATTCCCGAATTCGGAATGTATCCTTACCAGCCTGATCCGGCATCCCGGATCTTTGAAACAAAGGGATTGTCATGCCGCCCATGCACCAAGACCGGGAAGGAGAAATGTCCGAAAGGCCACTTCCGCTGTATCCTCGAAATCGATAACGATGCCATCGTCCGGTCGGCACAGCAACTGTATGGGGCGGAGACCCGGTAATCCTTGAAAATTAAATACTTCCGGCATTGCTGAAACGGCGCTGTAAAATATCGGTGCAGCACCTGAGGAATTGTCAAACAAGGTACCTGACATCGCGCAGCTATGTAGTGCCGTTTTGACATTCCGAAGGTACCGATATTTTAAAGGCGCCTTTTTCGGCAATACCTTCTGTAAAATTTTAATTTTCAGGGATTACTGGGCGATGAAGTGATAGGTGATGGTGCCGACCTGTCGGACGGGGGCATTGTAATCAGCATTGAACCAGGTTTTCAGGGCCGCATTGACAGCGGCTTCTGCCAGGCATATCTCATTGGCTGTATCACCCGGCTTTTCAGTTTCGGCCTGCAGCACCCTTCCCCTTTGATCGACGGCTATCTTTACTTCGATCAATCCCGCGCCCGGGCATCTATACACTGGCACAGGCAGTCTCAGGTGGTATCGGTTCTCAAGCTCGTAATAGATATTGGTGGGCCCCTGGTAGGGATCCGTGATGGCCTGTGTTGAATCTTCTCCCTCCATCATCAGTTCTTCCCGATCCATTTCCTCCAGCTCCCTTAATCTTTCCTGCATTTCTTGCCAGTCCCCCGGCTTCTCAGCATTCAGATCCTCTTCGAGTTCCTCCACGTATTTTTCGGTGCTGATTTCCTGGTCGATCTGACGGGCCAGGTTCACCGGCACATTCGACCTGGGCTCCTCCAGGTACCTTGTAAGCCGCTCCTCAAATTCAGGGTCCGGGGCTGCCGTTTCGATTGGCTCCTCAGGCATTTCCTCGTCAAAATCAACCAGTATCATGTTGTCCATAAGGCTTCTTTCGGCTGAAATCTTAATGATCAGGAATATAAGGATCAGAACCATATGAAAGGCAATGGTGCCCAGTATGCCCGCGGCATTCTCCTGTATCCTCTCATCAAGATTATCCCATATTTTCCGCATAGGCAAAAATTACGCAACTCCAGGCTTTTGGCGTTGCGATATCAATTCTTTGTGTAAATTTAACAATTAATGAACGATCAATACAGAATGAAAATGATACAGAACCTGATAAAAACCGGTTTGATGTCCCTGCTCATTGGAGCCATGGTCGGTTCCTGCAGCTTCCTGAAGGAAGTGACAACCCTGGGAAAATGTGAATTCCGCACCACGACACTTGAAAATCCCGAACTGGTCGGGGTGGACGTCAGCCGCATTAATAGCTTCAGTGATATCGGTTTTGCCGATATGGGGATCATTACGGCATCCATCATGAAAGGGGTGCTGCCACTGTCATTCACCCTGAACATTGAGGCTAAAAATCCCAACCCGGCAACGGCGGCCCTTAACAAACTGGAATACATTGCTTTTATCGATGATGTCCAGATTGCCTCGGGCGAACTTAACCAGAGGGTGCAGATTCCCGCCAACGGAGGCATTGCCACCATACCGCTTCGCCTGAATACGGACCTGATCGAAATCCTGAAAAAGGATTCCCGCCAGGCACTGGTTAACTTCGGGCTGAACCTTGCAGATGCCGGAAACCGGCCTACCAGGGTCAGCATCAAGGTTAAACCGACCATCCTTGTCGGGGCCATGGAAATCATTTATCCCGGGTATTTTACGGTAAAATATGATTTTACCAGCGGGGAAGGTGACTAGCCTGCATACTGAAAAATGATGCATGCAGGCCTTGGCAAAGCCCGGGACATGCCTCCTGAGGGTTTCCTCATAATTGATCCAGGTTCACCGAAAAGATAAATTCTCCGGAAGTTTTTCCCGTTTCCGGTATCCAGGTTATCCTGCCACCAATATTGAATGGCAGGAATATCTGCAGCAGATGAACATCCGTGCTCAATTCCATGCCGAGGCTCTGAAAGCTCCGGTCGACCGGTCCGTTTCCGCCTCCACTAATATAAACCCCTTTCCCGTAAGCATAATCGTAAAATATACTGCCTCGGAATCGTTTAAAATAGGCTGCCCTCCATATTTGCCAGTCCGGATAGGCGATCGGAAATACAAAGTCGAATGTGAGTTTCTGCAGTTCGGTGGCTGGATAATTGTGGATGCCTCTGGGCATGGACATCAGGTTGCCCATTAAGTAATTTCGCGGATCTTGTTTCTGGGTTCCTCCAAAAATCCTCAGGGTCTGGTGCCTCAGAGGGCCGGGAAGATAAACAATGCCTGATCCGTAGATCTGTGAACCAAGCTGTTCTGTTTCAAACGGAGAGTCAACATAACGAAGGTCGAGGCTCATCCCCAGGCGTGGCAGTATGTCCCGCCTTCCTTTTTTAAGGTAATTATAGAAATACAGGCGGTAGTCCATGAAGGTCAGTCCGCTCCTGTAGGCACCCGGTTCTTCATAATAAAAATAGGCCCGGCTGTAACTTGCCTCCACCGAAGGCTGCATGCCCATAATATACCGGTTGTATGTAAAATTAAGCGGCAGGTAAACCCTGGTTCTTAAACTGAGGTCCGTATTTACCGTCGAAAGCGCCTGGGAGGTGTCGGGCGGGGATGCCACGTAGGGGAGTCCCCCATAATCCAGGGAGAATTTCACAGCGGGGAACCACCCTGAATACGTGAACGAGGCGTGCATATAATGTTCCTTATCCTGCAAATTGTATTCATAACCCACCACGGTGGTGGCTGTACTGAGCATATTCTGCGAAAGCAACATCACCCCCGGGGAAACGTCAAGGTTCTCAATGCTGGGATCATCGATATCCACCCAGAGGGGAGCCCAGCTGTGGAAATGGAACAGATGGCTGAATTTCCGGTATTTTTTTGATTCAAAAGATTCCTCGGGTTGACCGGGCAGGGATACCCTTGATTCTTCTTCTTCTGTAGGCACATTAAGCTGCTCTTTGTGGTCCCTCACCACTGCCAGGGGGGTAAATTCCGATGGTCTGAACGGGATCTTTACGATATCAAAACCCTGCGAAGTGTAGTCGGCATATATCAGTGTATCGCCATTCGCAGATAGGCTGGGCGTGGATGCGCCGAAACGCGATGATGTAACCGCTTGACAATTAAGGGTTTTCAGGTCAAGCGCATAAATATTGTCGATCCCTGAGAATCCGCCCCGGAATACCAGGTAGTCACCCCGGCTGTCCAGTTCGGCAATATCCTCGAACCCGGCGTCAAAAAGGGTACCCCACTGACCGGTTTCAAGGCTGTGGAAGACGATCTTTTTGCCTGAATCTCCCAGTGAGGTCATGCAGATCCTGTTCCGTTCCTCGTCCCATACCGGATATTGCAGGTACGCATTGGAAGGCGATGCAACCCTGGTCAGCACTTCCCCGGTATTCTCGGACAGGACCACCAGGTAGTACCGGTTCAGTTCATCGGCCTCAACGGTTGTTATAAATTTCCCGTCAAACGACAGATCCGGAGCAAAATACCGGGTACGCAGGCGCAGAATACGTTCCGTTCTTGCAGAAAGGTCATAGATTTTGATCACGGAATAACTCCGGCGCCCCCATCGGAGGTCATGCATGATCTCCGTCCAGGCAATTTTACCGGAGGCCACAGAGATATTGGCAGCATCGTGGAATCCTGGTCGATGAATGCGTTTTTCATTGCTTGCCCGGTCAATGGCAACAAATTCCGGGATCTGATCAATCCCGGATTTCTCAGCAAAGATCAATGAATCGTTGATATATCTGGGGTATCGATAGGAAGTGAAATGTTTTTTCCCCGCCGGGTTGATCCTGTAGGTTTCCGTGGTGGATCTCCCGGCTGCCTGTTCGTACCAGTGGGTCCTTAAGGTTTCAAAGGTCTCCCGGTACAGTTCTGTTTTCGACTGGCCTGCATATTTTTTCAGGCTGAAGTAGAAAGGATAGAGGGTATAGGGTTGCCTGCCCGTGTAGGTGATCACCTTGTCCCATAATTCATTCCCGTATTTGTTCCGGGCATGGGATACCATCTGGTATCCATACTGGTAATGGTTCGGAACATAATCCCGGAAGGATCCCATGGTTGCCTTTTCGTAGGTGTAAAGACCGGGAATATCGGCCAGGATCGCCTTGATTTCCATTTCGAACGAGGGAAGCCTTCCCCGCCCGGAATAGGAAAGACGGGTTTCGGCATCCGTGGCATCGCCTTCAAGGAACCAGAATGGCATGAACCCTGCAACTCCCCCCACTCCGGCCTCGCCAATCAGGTAGGAAAGGCCTTTGGTAAATCCCTGCCGGAGTTTGTCAACCTGGACAACATGCCTGAATTCATGCAGGGCAAGCTGTTCAAGATAATCCTGGGAGTACCCTTTTGCGTAAGGGGTTGTTACCAGTTCCATTCGTTTTGGTGCCCAGGCGACAAAACCGTTGGACAGGACAGAATGGTTATGCAATACGACAGGTACGGGTGCCGGGCGATGCCCGAGGCAGTCTGAATTGGATTCGTAGTAGCTTTCGAGCACATGGGCCATCCGCCGGGCTTCGGATTTGAAGTCCGCAGGATGTATCACCCGGAAATGTTCGGAACGGATCTGTTCCCATTTCAGCCTGCCCGGATCTTCTCCCCGGTTATAAAACTGGGCGCTTGATTCGGCAGCAAATAGAATGAGTATTCCTGTAAGGCAGAAACAGCTCGCGGCAATTGATAATCTTCCCATTTTAGTACCCGAAAAATATAAATTCCCGGTATGATAAAAAAACATTAAATTCGCCAAGTTAATTGTTTATCCAGGCCATCAATCCAAACACAGTAGCAGTGAATAAACCATTTCAATTCTGGAACAACCTGGCAGGCTGGCTTACTTTCGCGCTGGCATCTGCAGTTTATCTACTCACCATGGAACCAACAGCCAGTCTCTGGGATTGTGGGGAGTTTATTGCAACCGCCTATAAGCTTGAAGTAATGCACCCCCCGGGAGCACCCTTTTTCATGATCATGGCCCGGTTCTTTTCCATATTTGCATCCGGCCCGGACACCGCTGCAAAAATGATCAACGCCATGTCTGCCCTGGCAAGCAGTTTCACCATCCTGTTCCTGTTCTGGACCATCACCCATCTTGCCCGGAAGCTCCTTCCGGATAATGACAGGATAACTACCTCCAACCTGATTGCTGTGCTCGGGGCCGGTTTTGTCGGGGCCATGGCCTATACCTTCTCCGATTCTTTCTGGTTCTCTGCCGTGGAAGGAGAGGTCTATGCGACTTCCTCCCTATTTACCGCCATCACTTTCTGGGCCATCCTTAAATGGGAAAACAATGCCGACGAAAAGTATGCCAACCGATGGATCCTGCTTATCGCATATCTCATGGGGCTTTCCATCGGGGTCCACCTGCTGAACCTGCTTTCTGCACCTGCCATCGTGCTTGTTTACTACTTTAAGAAATACAAGGTTACCGTCCGGGGACTTATTTACTCCCTTGCCATTTCTGTCCTGATCCTGGCCTTCCTGCAATATGCCGTGATCCAGTGGTTCGTCAAGTTTGTGGGGTACTTCGAACTGATGTTTGTTAACGGTTTCGGATTGCCCTATAATACCGGGGCGATTTTTTTCATCCTGCTTTTCATTGCTGCCATCATTTACGGCATCCACTACACGCATAAACATAAAAAGGCCGTCCTGAATACGGTCATCCTGTCCATCGCCATGATCATGATCGGCTATTCATCCTATGCATTGATCATCATACGTTCCGCCGTCAATCCGCCGATGGACATGAATAACCCGGAGACGGTTTTTGACCTGCTCCCCTACCTGGGAAGGGAACAGTATGGCCAGCGGCCTCTTGTAAAAGGGCAGTACTACAATACACCCATCATCGCCACCAATGAAACCAGGCCGAACTATTACAAGGCAGATGGTAAATACAAGGTCAAGGACCATAAAATCGAATATGTGTTTGACGAGCGCCTGACCACGATCTTCCCGCGAATGTACAGCAACGATCCGAATCATGTTTCTGCATACGAGAGCTGGGTGAATATCAAGGGAACAAGGGTCCAGGTCCAGGATCGCAACGGGGAACCCACCACCATTATTAAACCTTCATTCGGCAACAACCTGGCCTTCTTCTTCAAGTATCAGCTCGGGCATATGTATTTCCGCTATTTCATGTGGAATTTTGCCGGACGCCAGAACGACATCCAGGGATACGGAGGAATCCTTCACGGGAACTGGATATCCGGTATTAAATTCCTGGATGAGGCCCGGCTGGGGAACCTGGATAAGCTGCCGGATAAATACAAAAACCATCCCGCGCATAACACCTATTTCATGTTGCCATTGCTCCTGGGGCTCATAGGAGTATTTTATCATTACCGAAAAAATAAAAAGGATTTTTCCGTCATCATGATCCTGTTTATCATGATGGGGATAGCCATCGTGGTGTACCTGAACCAGAAACCGATGGAGCCCAGGGAAAGAGATTATTCCTACGCAGCGTCCTTCTATGCATTTGCCATCTGGATCGGGCTGGGTGTGCTGTCGATCTACGAATTCCTGAAGAAAAAATTACCAGTGATCCTGAGTGCCGGGGTGGCAATCCTCCTGTGCCTGGTGCTTGTGCCGGCTGTCATGGCCAGGGAGAACTGGGATGACCATGATCGCTCGGGAAGGTATACGGCCAGGGATCTGGCATATAATTACCTGAATTCCTGCGCCCCGAATGCCGTTCTCTATACCAACGGCGATAACGATACTTTCCCGCTGTGGTACGCCCAGGAGGTGGAAGGGATACGGACGGACGTGCGGATCATCAATTTGATGCTTTTCAACACGGAATGGTATATTGACCAGATGACCCGCAAGGCATACGAATCAGAACCGGTGCCCATGAGCCTTCCCCCGAAGAAGTACAAGGACGGCACCAATAATATTGTCTATATGTTCGATCGTATAGATAACTATGTCAACCTGAAGGAGATCATTGGATTTGTGGCAAGCGATGACGCGAGGACCAAACTCACTCCCCAGCCCGGTATTTCACTTGATTACATTCCCACGAAGAAATTTTTGCTGCCGGTTGACAGGGAAAAAGTTATCCGTAACGGAACCGTTGCAGAAAAAGACTCCGCCCTGATCGTTGACCGTATCGAATGGTCGCTTGGAAAAAGCAGCGTTTTGAAGAATGAACTCATGCAGCTTGATATCCTGGCAACAACCGAATGGGAACGGCCCATGTATTTTGTTGCAGCCGGCAACGAAGGCTCCCTGAAGCTTGAATCATATTTCCAGTTGGAAGGACTTGCCTTCCGGCTTGTACCCATATACACACCCGGACGCCATTTCATGACATACGGAAGGATCGACGTGGATACGCTCTACGACCGGCTGATGAACACCTTCCGGTATGGTCGCATGGAGCAGCCCGATGTGCATCTGGATTATTACAATATCCGTACCCTTTCGGTGATCAAGCTCAGGAATAATTTCACCCGGCTTGCCAACGAATTGATCGCGGTCAATAAGATGGATTCCGCCGCTTTGGCCCTCGATCGCTGCATGGAGCTGATGCCACATCCAAAAGTGCCCTACGATGCATTTGTCCCTCCCATTGCCGAGGCATATTTCCGTTGCGGTGCAAGGGAAAAAGGAACCGCTGTTATGCGCAGGCATGTGGACCTGCTGCTCGAAGACCTGGTCTATTATTACGATCTTAGCCCGGAACAACGCCTGACACTTGATTATGAGATCCGGCTTTCCCTTCAGCTGCTTCAGGAATACAATGGCATCGCCAGTGAATTTGCTGAAGAAGAAATGATCCAGGAGATCGGAGACCAGTTCACCAATTATTACCAGCGATATCTCCAGGAAAGGAGGTAAGCTTCAGAAATCTACTGGGGACGGATATCCTGTCTGGCAAGCAAAACCCCAGCGGAGGTCCTGCCAGGCTATTTTTCCCGCATCATGAGCTCGCCGGCAAATTCAGCCAGCGGGATCTTGCGTTCGGCCGGGGCCTTTACCCGATCAAGATATTTTACGGCCTTCTCGAAATGAGTTGCAGCAAGTTCGGTTGAGATCAGGTCCATTTCCAACGATGAAAAAATCTCCGTGACTCTTTTAATCTTTTCGGCAGGATCGTATTTCCGCTTTGTAAACCACTCCCTCAATTCCTTGCGCAGGTTCCCTTCTGAAAGTTCCAATGCCTTTATAAGAAGATAGGTTTTTTTATTGGTCAGAATATCATTGCCGATTTTTTTTCCAAAAATTTTCGGATCCCCGTATACATCCAGGTAATCGTCCCTGATCTGGAATGCCATCCCGAGGTTCTTTCCAAATTCATACATCAGGTCCGCATCCAGAAGGTCAGCCCCGCCCGCAATTGCTCCGGCCTTGAGACAGGCAGCAATCAGGACCGCGGTTTTTAATTCGATCATTTTTAAATATTCATCCACTTTTACATCCATGCGTGTTTCAAAATTCATGTCCCACTGCTGTCCCTCACAAACCTGAATTGCTGTCGTGTTGAAAACCTGTATCAGATCTTTCAGGTGCTCATCCTCTGATTCAGCAAGGATCCGGTATGAAAGGATCGACATTACATCACCGGAAAGTATTGCAATGTTCGGGTCCCACTTTTCATGAACTGTCTTTTTCCCCCTCCGGACCTCGGAGCTGTCCATCAGGTCATCGTGCAATAGGGTGAAATTGTGGAAGACCTCCATGGCCAGAGCGGGTTTTATGGCGCGATGGATCGAATCGCTGAAGACACTGCATGCCATGAGCGTTAAAGCGGGCCGCATTCGCTTGCCACCCAGGGATAAAATATAACGGACCGGATCGTAAAGTTCTGCGGGAGAACTGCCCAATGGGTATTTCAACAGTTCGTCGTTTACGATCTGCTGCGCCTTTTCAAAATCCAGCATAACACCATAAAATTAGGATAAAATCCATTCATTCCCAACACGGTAATATACCCGGCCGGAGCTTGTGAGTGATATGGTCCCGGCTATTGAATCCGTGTATTTCTTTTTTTTCTATTTTTACGCCCATTATCTGGCCCCATCTTTGCGGGCTTCCTGAAAACGGGATTGTCATGAGGATTCGATTGTATTTCATTGGTTTTCTTGCGGGACTTGCAGCCATGGGCTATGCGGAAGGGTACGAAATCAGGGTTTCCCTGCCTTCGTTTGCAAAGGATACGGTGGTCCTTGGCCATCGATTTAATGCCAGTTTTATCCCCAAGGATACGGTGATCCTGGATAAGCAGGGAAAAGGCATTTTCAGGGGCGATTCTGAGCTGCCCCTGGGGATGTACCTGGTATACCTGCCTGATCAATCCTTTTTCGACCTGCTCATAAGTGAAGACCAGTTCTTCTCCTTCGAAAATGATACGTCCGATTATGTGGCCAATATGAAGGTCAGGGATTCCAGGGAAAATGAAGCTTTCTACCTTTACCAGCGTTACATTTCAGAAAACAGGAAGAAAGCCATGGCCCTTCAATCGGAGATGATGAATGCCGCCAGTGCAGGGGACTCCCTTGCAAGCAGGCAGCAACTCGACGAGCTGAATGCCCGGGTTCAGGCATACATTGATAACCAGATTGAAGAAAACAGTGATAATTTTTTCGGAGTATTCCTGCTTGCGCTCCAGGAGGTAAAAGTACCCGATCCTCCCCTGGATGAGAATGGCAAACCGATTGATCCGGCTTTCCAGTATAAATACTACAAGGCGCATTACTTCGATAATTTTGACATTTCCGATGTGCGCCTGCTGCGCACACCTTTCTATGAGCAAAAGATAATGACCTACATAGACAAGGTGGCCTTCCAGCACCCCGATTCCCTTATCCTGGAGTGCGATATGCTGATCGAAGCTTCCCGTTCGGATCCCCAGCTTTTCAGGTACATGCTGATCACCCTGTTCAACCATTATGCAAAAAGCCAGATCATGGGCATGGATAAGGTCTATGTCCATATTGCCGATAAGTATTACATCCCCGAAGCCGAATGGAGCAATCCTGAATTCATCGCGGATCTGAAGGAAAGGGTTGAAAAGCTGAAACCCACCATGATCGGCGTCAAGGCAACCGATATTCAGCTGGTCAGTGTGCCTGCGGAACATTTTATCTCTGCGGCGGAAAATGAGGAGCTGAAAAAGAATCCTTATGTTGGCACTTTTTTCCAGCTTTACGACATTAAATCAAAATTTACCATCCTGTATTTCTGGGAAGTCGATTGCGGGTTTTGCAAAAAAGCCACCCCTCTCCTGTACGAAGCTTACGAACGCTTGAAGGATAAGGGGGTGGAGGTGATTGCCGTCAGCACCCTTGGTGGGGAGGAGGGAAAAGTCAAATGGATCAACTACATAAATGAGAACGGTTTTTATGACTGGACCAATGCCTGGAACCCGTATGATTTTACATTCAAGACCATTTACGATGTTGCAACCACCCCGCAGCTGTTCGTGCTGGATCAGGATATGAAGATCATTGCCAAGCGGATCGCACCCGAGCAGGCCGAAAAAATCATTGAATCGCTCCTGGAAAACGAATCAAATTGAATTCCCCCTTATTGGTAAACGGGACTCTGAATGACAGCCGACTGGAAATGTACGACGGAAAGCAAATGAAACTGGTACTCGAAGACGGATCCGAATTTTCGGGGTTCTCATTCGGCAGCCATCGCTCCATCTCCGGCGAGGTCGTGTTCAATACCGCCATGACAGGGTATCCCGAGAGCCTGACAGATCCATCCTATAAAGGCCAGATCCTTGTGCTCACCTACCCCCTTATCGGGAATTACGGGGTCCCGGATGAGAGCCAGGAAGAGAACCTCTTCAAGAATTTTGAATCGGACCGTTTGCATATCTCGGGCTTGATCGTGTCGGATTATTCCGTCGAATATTCGCACTGGAATGCCAAGCGCAGCCTGGGGGACTGGCTCAAGCAACATAATATTCCCGGGATCCACGGAATAGACACCCGACACCTGACCAAGATCCTTCGCGAGAAGGGGACCATGCTCGGGAAACTCATCACCGGCGGGGAAGACATCGAGTTCTACGATCCCAACCAGGACAACCTGGTGGCCCAGGTCAGCATCGGCCAGAAAGAAGTGTATGGCAGCGGCAAACACCGGATCCTCCTGATTGATTGCGGGGTCAAATACAACATCATCCGCTACCTGCTTAAGCGGGATACGACGGTGATTCGCGTACCCTGGGATTATGATTTCTTCGGGGAGGATTACGACGGATTATTCATCTCGAACGGACCCGGCGATCCAAAGCAATGCAGGGAAACCGTACAAAACCTTGAAAAAGCATTCAAGCAGGACCTCCCGATCATGGGCATCTGCCTTGGGAATCAATTAATGGCCCTCGCCTCCGGAGCGGATACCTATAAATTGAAGTATGGGCACCGCAGCCATAACCAGCCGGTCCTCCAGATCGGAACGGACAGTGCCTATATCACCTCGCAAAACCATGGGTTTGCGATTGACAATAAGACTTTGACTGGGGACTGGAAACCTTATTTCATAAACCTCAACGATGACACCAACGAAGGGATGATCCACCAATCCAAACCCTTCTTCTCCACCCAGTTCCACCCGGAAGCCTCGGGCGGCCCCATGGACACCGATTTTCTTTTCGACCAGTTCATTGAGCTGATAGAAAAATCCAAAGGCTAGGATCCTCTGGTTTTTCCATTCTCTGGTTCGTTCGCAGCAATCCCCGGATTCTTCTATTCCCTGATCTGGCCGTTGTGTTCCCCCGGATTCTCCTATTCCCTGATCTGGCCGTTGCCGTAGATGATGTATTTGGTAGAGGTGAGCTCTTTCAGTCCCATAGGGCCCCTGGCATGGAGTTTCTGGGTGCTGATGCCTATTTCGGCACCGAAACCGAACTCAAACCCGTCCGTGAATCGGGTGGAGGCATTTGCGTAAACGGCGGCGGCATCAACCCTGTCGAGGAATTCCTGTGCATGGCTGTAATTCTCGGTCAGGATGGCTTCGCTATGCCCGGAACCATAGGTCCGTATATGTTCGATGGCTTCATCCAATGATGATACGACCTTAACGGAAAGGATGAGATCCAGGAATTCGGTTGACCAGTCCGCCTCGCTTGCGGGCACCGCTTCTGGAATGATCCTGCAGGTCTTTTGATCCCCTCGGATCTCGACCCCTTGCCCGAGCAGTTCCCTGGCTGCGATCGGGAGGAATGTCCCGGCAATCCCTTCATGGACCAGCAGGCTTTCTGCCGCGTTGCATACCCCGGGGCGCTGGGTTTTTGCATTGAGGGTAATGGCCACGGCTTTCTCCAGGTCAGCCGGGTAATCCACGTAGATATGGCAATTGCCAACCCCTGTTTCGATGACCGGCACATGGGAGTTTTCCACCACGGCCCGTATGAGTCCCGCACCCCCCCTCGGGATCAGCAGGTCAAGGTACTCCTCGAGCTTCATAAGGGCAAGCGCGCTTTCCCTGCTTGTATCCTCGACAAGCTGCAGGCATTCGGCTGGAAAGCTGTTTTCCCTGAGCACCTTTTGTATGATTGTTGTGATGGCCAGGTTGGAATGATAGGCTTCTTTCCCCCCGCGAAGGATGGCTGCATTCCCGGTTTTCAGGCAAAGCCCGAAAACATCGGCAGTTACGTTGGGGCGGGACTCGTAGATGATCCCGATCACCCCCATGGGCACCCGTTTCTGCCCTATCGTCAGCCCATTCGGTCTTTTCTTCATGGACAGTACTTCCCCGACGGGGTCTTCAAGCAGGGCTATTTGCCGGAGTCCCCCTGCCATGGCTGCTATCCGGTCTTCTGTTAGTAAAAGCCTGTCCATAACGGCAGCTTTCAGTCCCTCTTTCCTCGCATTATCCATATCCGTTTTGTTGGCTGATAATATGGATCCGGCCGAATTCAGGAGTGCTTTCGCGGTCCCGTTTAATACATCATCCTTTGCCGAAGTTGTCGCCTGGGCCAGAAAAATGGCCGCCTCTTTTGCTTTCTTTCCTTTCTCGATTAATTCCTTCATTTGAAATAAATTCCCGGTTTTATATGGTTTTCGATATTAGGAGGAAATTCCCGCCTGGATCGTATGAAATCGTATTATGGTTCCTGGCTCCCGACAAACAGCGTCCCGATGGGTTCTCCCGAGATTAACTTCAGTACATTCCTGGGGTTTTTCCCGTTTAGAATCACCGCATCGATGCCCTTCTGCCTGCAGATCTTCACAGCCGATATTTTGGAGGCCATTCCCCCCTTTGCGAAGGAAGAGCCGATGCCGCTTGCGGATTTTTCAATTTGCTCGGAGATTTCGTGGACCTCTGAAAGGATCTTCGCGTCCGCATCCTGTTTCGGATCGGAAGAGTAAAGTCCATCGATATCCGAAAGCATGATCAGCAGGTCCGCATCGACCATCGCAGCCACCCTGGCTGAAAGCTGGTCGTTATCCCCAAACTGGATTTCGTACGTGGATACGGTATCATTTTCGTTGATGACCGGAAGGATCTTCATGCTGATCAGCTGGTTCAGTGTATTCCGGGCATTGGTAAACCGCACGGGGTCCTCCATTCCCTCCGGGGTCAGCAGCACCTGGGCCACCATCTGGTTGTATTCCTCAAAGAATTTCTGATAGATCCTGATCAATTCGACCTGGCCGATGGCTGCCAGTGCCTGGCGGGCCACCAGATTGTCGGGGGGCTCATCCATTTTCAGTCGTCCGGCACCCACCCCGATGGCCCCCGATGAGACGAGGATGATCTGCTTGCCGCAGCTCATCAGGTCGGAAAGCACCATGGTGAGCTTTTCAAGAAGTGTATAATTTGTTTTCCCGTTTGGAAAAGCCAGGGTGGATGTGCCAACCTTTACGACGATCCTTTGTTTCGATGTTAATCTCTCCCTGTATGCGTTCATCGTACCTTAACCTTCTATTAATTCCCTGAATGCAGCATCGATCTTCTCAAAGCCAAAGGCATCCATGCGTTCATTCATTTTATCCGCGATTTCTTCCAGGCATAAATTACCGATGCTCCCTTCGTGCGTATGCTGCAATTTCAACCCGGCAGTGTATGTTTTATTCCGTATCTGCTGGGCAACGGTCTGGTAGGCATCCCGGAAGGGGACCCCGTTGCTTACCAGCTGGTTCACCTTGTCCACGCTGCTGATGTATTTGTAGGCCTGGTCTTCCAGAATGTCTTTTCGGATCCTGACCTGTAAAAGCACTTTTTCTGCAATATGCATACAGGTACTGATCTGCGTAAATGCCGGGATCAGGTTCTCCTTAAGGACCTGGTAATCCCGGTGGTATCCGCTAGGCAGGTTCGTTGTGACCAGGTCCGTTTCATAGGCAAGGGACTTGATCCTGTTGCATTTCCCCCGGATCAGTTCAAAGACATCCGGATTTTTTTTATGCGGCATGATACTCGAACCCGTCGTGTACTCTTCCGGGAAAGAGATAAAATTGAAATTCTGCCCCATGTAAAGCGTTATGTCCATGGCCAGCCTGGAGAGTGTACCTGCCAGGGAAGAAAGTGCCTGGGCGGCGATTTTTTCAAGCTTGCCCCTTGCCATCATCGAATGCATGGAATTATACCGAAGTCCGTCAAAGCCAAGCAATTGGGTGGTCATCTGCCGGTTCAGCGGAATGGAGGTCCCGAAGCCCGCAGCCGCCCCGAGGGGGTTCTGGCTGGCCATCTTATAGGCTCCATGCAGGATGATCATGTCATCGCTCAGGTCCTCAGCATAAGAGCTGAACCAGAGCCCGAAACTGGCCGGCATGGCCACCTGGAAATGGGTGTACCCGGGCAGCAACAATCCCTGGTAATCCTTTGCCAGCAGCATCAGGGCATTGAAAAGGTCCTGGGTCGTCCCGGCGATCCTGCGTACCTCATCACGCATGAACATATGCAGGTCCACCGCCACCTGGTCGTTCCGGGAGCGCCCCGTATGCACCTTTTTACCCGTGTCGCCCAGTCGTTCCGACAGTATCTTTTCCACCTGTGAATGAACATCTTCAACGCCAGGTTCAATGAGGAATTTATTTGCCTCTATGGATGCGAGGATGTCCAGAAGTTCGGATCTCAGGTCATTCTTCTCCTGTTCCTGCAGGATCCCGATGGATTGCAGCATCTGTGCATGTGCAAGTGTGCCCAGCACATCATACCGGGCAAGCGAGAGGTCAAGTTCGGGGTCTTTCCCGTTCGTAAATTCCTCGATCTCCTTATTTACAGAAACCCCCTTTTCCCAGAGTTTTTTCATTTTTCCAATGTTTAAATGCAAGAGCCTGTTCCGGCGCCCGATCGTTTCTATGATGGTATGGCAACAGTATTTTCATTTCTGCATCATGGCAGTTCCAATCCCTCAAGCAAGCGGATATAGGTGGAGATCCCCTGCCTGATTTCATCAACCCTGACATACTCATCGGCAGTATGGGAGCGAAGCCCCTCCCCCGGACCGATCTTCAGGGTTGTGAACGGCATGACTGCCTGATCCGAAAGGGTCGTTGAACCATACGCTTCCAATCCCATTTCAAATCCCCTTTGAACCAGCGGATGATTTTCCGGGATCGAGGAAGGGTTCAGGCGGGTGGACCGGGCTTTCACCTCGCAGGATACCTGCCTGCCGATCATTTCACAGACCGTTTTGTTATCGTAACATTCGTTTGTCCGCACATCCACAACGAAGCGGCAGGTATCAGGCACCACATTATGCTGTGTGCCGGACTCGATCTGGGTAACCTGCATGCTAACGCTCCCCAGCCAGGGTGAAGTCCGGTCAAAGCGGCAGGTCCGGAACCAGTCGATATCCTGCATGGCCTGATAGATCGCATTGGTTCCCGCACCCGATGCAGCATGGGCGCTTTCTCCCCTGCTGACGCAATCCAGCACCATAAGGCCCTTTTCGGCCACCGCCATTTTACAGCCTGTGGGCTCTCCCACGATGCCCAGCTTGATCTCCCCGAGCTCCTCAAGGATGCTCGACACTCCCTTATCCCCCGAGATCTCTTCTTCTGCCGTGGCTGCAAAAATAAGATTGTACGGCTGCCTGTCCTGATCCAGATAATACAGGAAGGTCACCAGCAGGGATACCAGGGCAGCACCTGCATCGTTGCTTCCCAGTCCATAGATCCTGGATCCTTCCTCTGCCGGCGAAAAAGGATCCCGGGTCCACCCTTCAACCGCTTTTACCGTATCCAGGTGCGAATTCAACAGGATGGTGGGCAGGGCATCGGATACCTGGTTGCGGACCCAGACATTATGATCCCTGCGGGAAGGTTTCAGTCCCATTTCCCTCAAAAATCCTTCCACCCGGTCAGCCGCTTTTTTTTCCTCGCGGCTGGGTGAAGGAATGCTGATCATCTCCCTGATCAGCTGAATGGCCAGTTCATGACAGGTCTCCAGTTCCATCCTTTTTTTTCGCTCATTCATGCGTTTATTGGTCCCACCAGCGTTCAGCCGTGGTATCCTTTCCAATCAGATTATTTCAATTTATCGATTTCCAGGTACGAGGTGATAATGCCTTTGATCACCGCCGAACTCAGGCCGAAATGCTCCATCTCGTTCAATCCCGCTATGGTACAACCCCTGGGCGTTGTCACTTTATCAATTTCATCTTCCGGGTGGGTTCCTGTCTGAAGCAGCAGGGAGGCCGCCCCCCTTGCTGTCTGTGCGGCAATGGCCTGTGCTTCACTGGCATGGAAACCTACCTGGATGCCCCCCTGGGAAGCCGCCCGGATGAACCGCATAAAATATGCAATGCCGCAGGCCCCCAGAATGGTTGCGGCCCCCATCAGCTTCTCACGTATCACCATGGTTTTCCCGAGCTGGTCAAAGATCTGCTGAATTTTTTCCAGGGCGCCATCGCTGCCTTCATGGGTGGCAAGGCAGGTCATTGATTCGCGGATGGCAATGGCAGTATTGGGCATCACCCTGACCACGGGAACCTGCTTGCCGATCAGATCCAGTATGTCCTGCACTTCGTAGGCAGCAATGACATAGGCAAGGATGTGTTTTTCGGGATCCACGGCGTCGCGGATCTGTGCAAACAAATCCGCCACCTGCGTGGGCTGCACGCAGACAATGATTATGGAAGCGCCCGCCACCGCTTTTGCATTGTCATGGGTGACGGAAATTCCTTTTGCTTTCAGGTCCTTGAGCAGGGCCGCGTTACGGCGGGTCACCACGATATCCGAAGCCTTTATCTTCCCGGCCGCCAGGAGTCCGCCAGCAATCGCTTTTCCGATATTGCCTCCACCTAGGATGGCTATTTTTTGTGTCATGTTTTACAGATTTTTATTTATGGTGAAAATGGATGCAGGGAATGGTACAGCCTGGCCGGATTTCCCAGGATCCTGGTAAATCCCTTCACATCATCCCCGCTCCAGCCTTCGTGCATTTCCCCGTAGGTAGCCCCCGATGCTTTCATGAGGTCATGTTCCGATTCAATCCCCGTTACTTCAAAGGCGTACGGGCGCAGGGTAATAAATACCCTGCCCGAAACGTATTTTTGGGTATCCTCCAGGAACTTTTCCATGTTCCGCATCACCGGGTCCAGGTATTGTCCCTCGTGCAGCATCATCCCGTACCATTCCGATAGCTGGTCTTTCCAGTATGCCTGCCATTTCCCCAGGGTATGTTTTTCCAGTTCCTGGTGGGCGCGGATAATAATAGCCGGGGCTGCTGCTTCAAATCCCACACGCCCCTTGATCCCGATGATGGTTTCTCCAACATGCATTCCGCGCCCGATGGCATAGGCAGAAGCTTTTTCATTCAGTTCCCGTATGGCCTTTACCCCGCCAAGCAGCTGTCCTTCCTCAAACTCCAGGCTTATCCGTTCAGGATCCTTTTTCTCCAGCTGGGAGGGGAAGGCTTCTTCCGGCAATCCTTCCGAAGAGCTCAGGGTTTCCTTTCCCCCGACGGAAGTCCCCCATAATCCCTGGTTGATGCTATAGGCATGTTTTTCAAACGAACCCTTATAACCTGAATCCTTAAGATAGGCAACCTCCTGCTCGCGCGACAGGCTCAGTTCGCGGATGGGGGCGAGGACTTCCATATCGGGGACCAGCACCTGGAAGATCATTTCAAACCGTACCTGGTCGTTCCCGGCCCCGGTACTTCCATGTGCCAGGATCCCGATGCCTTCCTTTCGTGCATATTCGGCTACGGCCAGTGCCTGGAAAGTTCTTTCCGAACTGACCGACATCGGGTAATGCCTGTTCCTCATCATGTTCCCGTAAACCATATAACGGATGCACTTCTGGTAATAGTCCTGCGAAACATCTATGTTTTCATGCCTCGCCACCCCGAGCTCCAGGGCATGCTGCCTGACGGCTTTTTCTTCCTGGGGACTGAACCCTCCGGTATTGACAAAAACCGAATGCACCTCCAGGTCCTTTTCACGACCCAGGTACTTTACACAAAAAGAGGTGTCGAGTCCCCCGCTAAACGCCAATGCTACTTTCTTCTTCATATGCTTAGATCTTCATTTTATTTTTAAACTCCCCGCCGGGCAGGTAATCCTGATTTCTTTTTCCCCCAGGGTTTTCGTGCCATTCATGACCGAACCTGGATATCCAGTATTCTTTTCCCTTCAGGATTATCGGGCCCTTTTGCCACCGAACCAGGGTAGCCAGTTTCCTTATCTCCTCAGGGTTTTCGGGCCTTTCTGCCATTTCCCGGAAAGAAGGGCATCTCAAATTTCTTCCTGCCGAGGATTTTCTTGCCATTGTTCCCCTTCGCCGGATATTTTCTCTTTGCCAACCTGCCCTTTTCTTCCTTCTCGGGATCGTAAAGCATGGCCGTGCAGAGACAATGCGTCCGGTTGGTCCGGAACAGAATATCATAATACGAGCAGGTCTGGCAGCCTTTCCAGAATTCATCATCGCCGGTTAACTCGGAGAAGGTGACCGGTTTGTATCCCAGGGCCGAATTTATCTTCATTACCGCAAGGCTGGTGGTCAAACCGAACATCTTGGCCCCGGGAAACACTTTCCTGGAAAGCTTGAAAGCTTCCGCCTTGATATTCATGGCCAGTCCATGTCCCCTGAACTTCTCCAGCACAATCAAACCCGAATTAGCAACGAATTTCTCATGTCCCCATGATTCTATGTAACAAAACCCTGCAAATTCTCCATCCCCGGAAAAAGCGATGACGGCCTTCCCTTCCCGGATCTTTGCAGAAAGGTACTCATGGGAGCGCTTGGCAAGGCCTGTTCCCTTTACCTGTGACGCTGCCAGGATGGCCTTTTCTACCTCCGGTACATACTGCAAATGCTGCTCTCCTGCGACGGTAATGATTAATTTTTCCATGTGCTATGATTTTATTTAGTCAAGGGGTATGATTACGGCCAGGACGTTTATTACATCCTCCCTGGATATTCCTTCACGTGGGATCAGTAAGATGGTATCGTCCCCGGCCACCGTGCCGAGGATCTCGAATGCCTGGAGTCCATCAATGGCTACTGCAATGCTGTTTGCATAACCGGGCAGCGTTCTGATAAGGGCCATGTTCCAGGCAAAGTCAATGGACACAAACCCGTTCAGCGGAAAACTGGCATCCACCCTTGAATCCGGCATCCCGGTATTGTTCCCCGGAAGGGTGTATACATAGCCCTTCTCCCGGTCCGGCCGCTTACCTGCCTGGAGGAATTTCAGGTCCCTCGACAGCGTGGCCTGGGTCAGCTCAAATCCCGCATTGACAAGTTTTTTGAGCAATTCTTCCTGGTTGGAGATCGCTTCTCCTTCAATGATCTTCCGTATGGCCAGCAAGCGCTGGGTCCTGGTTTTCATTTTGTATATTTATACTATCATTTTGCAAATTTATACATTTTTTCTATTTTTCAGCATGTTTCGTTAAAATATTTTTATTTTTGTGCCCGATATGAACACGAACATCCGGAAGGTAGTTGTCCTTGGATCGGGAGCTCTCAAAATAGGCGAGGCAGGCGAATTTGACTATTCCGGTTCCCAGGCACTCAAAGCCCTGAGAGAAGAGGGGATCTCCACCATACTTATCAACCCCAACATCGCAACGGTCCAGACCTCTGAGAAAATCGCCGACAAGGTCTATTTCCTGCCGGTAACCCCCGTATTTGTTGAAAAGATCATCGCCCGCGAAAAGCCGGACGGGATCCTGCTTTCTTTTGGGGGACAAACGGCTCTGAATTGCGGCATTCAACTGTACGAAAAAGGCATTCTTGAAAAATACGGGGTTGAGGTTCTCGGCACCCCCATCCAGGCCATCATCGACACGGAAGACCGTGAAAATTTTGTAAATAAGCTCAAGGAAATCAATATCGACACCCCGAAAAGCCAGGCGGTGGAAAACATTGATGAGGCCAGAAAGGCTGCCGGGAAGCTGGGCTACCCGATCATCATCCGTGCGGCTTATACGCTCGGGGGACAGGGAAGCGGGTTCTGTTCCAACGAGGAGGAACTGGTCAAGCTCGCATCCAAGGCCTTTTCATACTCCCCCCAGATCCTCGTTGAGGAGTCGCTGAAAGGATGGAAGGAAATCGAATACGA
>CAZVLG010000115.1:0-8734 GCA_964627835.1 uncultured Bacteroides sp. | reverse complement strand
TCCCGGTCGGGGTACCAGCTCAGGGCATATTTGAACCAGAGGTCTACGTGCCGGCCGATCTGCCATCGGGTATTGAGGTAGGTCCGTGATATTGTTACATAAACTGTTATAGCCTGTATCCGTTACAGAATTATTAAAAGTGGTTTTGTGAATTCCTTTGATATCTGAAAAAAGGATGGCTATAAACCATATCTCAATCCCCTTTTTTATCAAAGCCTTTTTCAGAAAATTCTCACTGGTTTGTATGATTTAAAACCCAGCCCCATTTGTTTTAAGTTTATCGGAGCAATTTATTAACTTACTCGATACATTCAATATAGATGTTCTGTAATCCTGTAATGATAGAATGAGTTATGCTTTGATAACTGGTGCATCGAGTGGGATAGGATGCGAACTGGCCAGATTATTCGCAAGGGATAAGCATAATCTGATCCTGGTAGCAAGGAGGAAAGATAGATTAAGTCAGTTGGCAAAGGATCTGGAGGAGAATTACCAGGTACAGGCATATGTGATCATTAAGGATCTGAGTCTAACGCAATCTGTACAGGAAATTCATAACTGGGTCAAAAATAATGATATCCGGATTGATTTTCTTGTTAATAATGCCGGTTTCGTTATATATGGGAGTTATTCTGAGACCCGGTGGGAGGACGATTTAAAAATGATGCAACTTCATATGGAGACCACAGCACACCTGATTAAACTTTTTCTGCCGGATATGTTAATGAACAAGCAAGGAAGGATTCTCAACATTGGATCCACCGGGTCCTTTGTTCCAGGGCCATATGTAGCAGTGTACTGTGCAACAAAATCTTATATATTAAGCTTGTCTGAAGCCCTTGCGGAAGAACTTCACGGCTCAGGTGTCACAATAACTGCTCTTTGTCCGGGTGCGACGAAAACCGAGTTTGAAGAAAAAGCAATTAAAAAGCATTCAGATAAACCTAAATCCAGGGGTATGGAAGCTGAAAAGGTGGCCCGCATTGCCTACCGGGCTTTATTGAATGGCAAACGCGTTGTAGTCCCCGGCCTGCCAAACAAAATCCAGGTTTTCGCAATTCGCTTTCTTCCCAGGGCACTTGTCACAAAACTTACCCGGATGATGATGTCAAAATACAAATAGGTACTGGATATGAAGCCTTATCTGTATGGTATAAAATATATTATTAATCGTCGGATCTTCAGGAAGGATACGCCTCTGATCTGTGGTCTCGTCCTTACAAATAAATGCAACCTTCAATGTCGGCACTGCAGGGTAAACAGTCGTAAAACGGAGGCAATGACTTTTAAAGAAGCAAAAACTGTGATTGATTCATTTTACGAAGAAGGTGGACGGACACTTTACCTGGAAGGGGGTGAACCGTTTCTATGGAAGGACAACAACCATGGCCTTGAAGATATTATCAAATACACCCATGGCAGAGGGTATTATTCCACTGTGATTTATACAAATGGGACTTTCCCTCTTGTCACATCGGCCGATACGGTTTTTATCAGCGTGGACGGACTTCAGGAAAAAAATGATTATTTGCGAGGAAGTTCCTTCGACAAGATCTTGAAAAACATCCGGGAGTCTGATCATCCTTCTCTTTATTTCAATTATACGATTAACCGTTATAATATGGGGGAGATCGGGGATTTCTGTGAGTATATCAATGATATCAAGCAAATCAAGGGTGTATTTTTCTATTTTCATACACCCTATTACGGATATGATGAATTATATATCGATCCTGATGAAAAAAATAAAATCATCCAGGAGATAATAGGGTTAAAAAGCAGGTATAAAATCCTCAATTCAAGAGCCGGCCTGAGATCAGCCATGAAAAACAGGTGGAAACGGCCCCTGGATATTTGTCGCGTCTACGAGGAAGGGAAAATATACAAATGTTGCAGGTACAATGAGGATCCGGAGCTATGCCAGGATTGTGGATACCTGAGTTATCCCGAAATCGATCAAACCATAAGATTAAATCCATCAGCCATTCAAAATGCCCTGAAATACTTTTAACCAATGACCCTGATCAAACCAGAAGTAATGGAGAGCATTTCATGATTGAGGATTTTCTAAGAAAAAAAATCAGCCGGGTCTTCACCGGATTGGATAACGTGACTTTAGAGTCCAGAATCCCTTCCTTTGAAGAGTTATCAGGTAAATTCCAGGATATTCATGAATTGGGTCTGTATCTCCACATTCCGTTTTGTGAGCAAATATGCCCTTATTGCCCTTATAACAAAACAGTCTATCACCCGGAAATGGCGATGAAATATACAGAGGCTGTTAAAAAAGAGATTGATCGGTATAAAGTTATTATTGGCGAGAAACCAGTTACTTCGTTCTATATTGGGGGAGGAACTCCTACTACAATGCTGAATACCGGGATGGGAGATATCCTGAAGCATGTTTATAAAAGCTTTAATATGCAATGCTCCATACATATGGAAAGTCATCCAAATCACCTAAATCCCCAAAATCTGGAGACGCTTAAATCAATGGGGGTAAAATACCTGAGCATGGGTGTGGAATCATGGCAGGACAGGCATCTTAAAACCCTCAAAAGATCTTATACGGCGAAGGAAGTTATTAAAACAGTTAAACGGGTTTCCGATCAGGGATTTGATTGTGTGAATGTGGACTTAATTTTCGATCTGCCAGACCAAAAAATAGCGGAAGTTGAACAGGCTGGACATGCCATGGTTGGGATGGGTGTAGACCAGGTTGCAGCTTATCCGCTCTTCAGGTTCACATATACCCAGATGGGTAAAAAATTAAATGCAAATCCCAGGGCAGTTCCTACCATGTTCAGAAGGAGAAAAATGCTTCATGTACTGGAGGACATTTTCTATTCTTCCGGTTTTACTAGATCCTCTGTCTGGGCTTTTACCAGAAAAGGGATAACTAAATATTGCTCAGTAACAGTTCCTTTGTATATAGGTCTTGGAGTCAGTGGCGGTTCTTACCTTAGAGATATTTTTTATGTCAATACATTTAATGTTGCTGAGTACATTCGGGCATTTGAAAATGGAGACGATGCCAAAGCGCTATCGGTTGATCTCACAGATAAAATGCAGATGGCGGGCTGGCTGTATTGGCGGATCTATGAAACTCGATTTAGCAAAAATGATTTTTCAGATAGATTTCAAAAGGATTTCGACAGTGTTTATGGCAATTACTTTAAAGTATTATCCTTCCTGGGATTTCTGATAGACAATGGAAAAGAAATAATACTCACAGATAAAGGAACCTATTGGCTGCATGCGTTCGAAGACTTCTTTTCCATAGACTATATTAGCAAGCTTTGGGGAACATCCAGCCAGAATCCCTGGCCTGAAAAGGTAGTCCTGTATTAAGAACTTACACACGCCTTCCCATCCTTTAGGGTCCAGGTTTTGCTAATAAACCAATTCGTTAAAACTTCACCCTCAACTGCACATTGACATCCTGCCGGTGATGTCCCTGTATCTCATTCAACCCGCTGCTGATCGTTTCCCGGTCGGGGTACCAGCTCAGGGCATATTTGAACCAGAGGTCGATGTGGCGGCCGATGGTCCAGCGGGCGTTCAGGTAGGTCCGGATGCCCCGGCCATAGTAGGAGGGAATGGCAAAGGCATAGAGCACATCGTGCTCGTAGGTATAGATCCTGGAAGCCCAGCTTTCGGTATCGAACATGGCGTAGCGGAAACTGAAACTCAGAGGCAGGGTGGCTGGCTTGTAGAGGATATCGTGGTAGGCGAGCCAGCCGCTTTCTTTTTCTTCTTTCTCGTAATGTGAAAGTTCCAGTCGGTCCTGGAAGGTAAGCGCATCGCTGATCCTGTAAGAGATATGGAGACGGAACTGGGACCCTTGCGGGATCGGGGTTCCGGGTACGGGCGCAGTGTCTCCGTTGATGTTCTCCGGTTTTCTTTTGTACCGGTACCGCAGGTACCCGCTCAGCCGGTCACGGTCGGCGTAATCCGCCTGAAGGTGGTAGTCAAATCCGGAATGTTCGCTGGCAAACAATCTGGCAAGGTAGGGGAAGCGGTAGGCATCCAGGTAGCCCGTCAGCCTCCAGTGAGGGAAAGGCCGGATCTCCACGCCCATGTAGATACCGTTCTCATTCGAGTTGACCGAGTTCTCCCTGAAGGCATTTCCATAAAGGGCGGTGAATCCTGCTCCCATATACCGCTGAAGCAGGGACATGGAAACCCGGGGATGAAGCTCGAAACTGGCCCCGTTCAGCACAGCCAGGCGTTCCCACCAGTTGCCTGTCCCGGTGTTCAGGCTGGAGGAAAACTCGCCGAACAGGCTTACCCTTTTCAGGACCAGGAGGTAGTCCACCCCGAGGTTGGAGTTGGAATTCCCGTTCAACGCAGGAGGTGAGCCGCCCTGCCAGAGCCTCTCGTATTCCGTGTCGAAGAAATAATGCAGGAAGCTTGCCCCGATCTTAAACTGCCTGTGATTCCAGGCAATGTTGCCCCCGGCGACTGTTTCCCGGACGGCATCCTTGTCATTGAATTCACCGGGTGTGCGGTGGTAACCGGTCCGCTGGAAGGAACTGAAGGTATCCCTGTCTTCCAGGGTATCTCCGACGATGTTGGCATCGATCCGTTTATGGGAGAAAAAGCCCGTAATATCAAGATTGCCGAGTCCCACGGTGCCTGCAATGCCCCTCATGAAACGGTTCTCGTCGATGGAGGTATAGGGGGCCAGCGCATCGCCTTTTTTCCGGAGGTTCACGATGTCGGGTGATTTCCCGAAAGCCAGTCCGGACCAGAGACTGAGTCCCTGTCCCGCCCTTACCTGGTAATCGCCTGCCTGGATCCGTTTGAATTTCCAGACATCGTTGGCCTGGAAATAGACCGAATTGAAATCAAATCCCTGCCGGTTCTCCCCGCTGAAAAAAGGCTCCCCGGGATCCTTGTCGCCGTTGTATCCAAAGGCCAGTTTGTCTCCCCATCGGTACCGGTACCTTGTGGTGATCCTCAGGGGGTTTCCCAGGTACCGTGCATTGGGATTGGCTTCCAGGGCCGAATCCGGGATTTCAGCATATCCTTCCTGTTTTTCCAGAACGGAGGCAACCTTTATCAGGAGCTGGTGGGAGCTTTTGGGAGGGCCTTTGGGGGACCTGTCCGGAGTCTCCAGGATTACGAGTGGTTCGAGGATCCGGGCAAGGGACTCGTCGAAACCATAAACCAGGGGAAGCTCGTATATGCTCAGGAGCGGACCGTTCTCCCGGATGTATTGCTGCAGGCTGAGGATCTGGAAATCACTCAGGAGTTGAAGTTTTTCCAGTTCCTCCCGGCTGGCCGTATTCAGGTTGAGCGGGGTTTCAAGGTGACGGTAAATGTCCGAGAAAAGGGTAAGATAATCCAGCTCCTGCTCCGATTCACGGGCGATCTTTTCGATCAGGTCCTCCACCACCACCGACCGGGTTGAATAGTAATCCTGCGATCGCAGAGGCGGTATGGTTGTCAGGAGAAGGACTAGGCAGGCAAAGGCGGACAGGCTCCCTGTGCTGCAGGTGGGACCGGACCGGGTGAGGTATTTATCTGAAAACATAGCGCAGCGATAAATGCGGGGTATAGCCGACGATTTGCTGGAAAGAAAAGGCAAGGTCTGCCTGGAAATTCTGCATATGGAAACCCAAACCGAATGAATGCTGGACATATTCCTGAACGCTGAGACCGGTCCTGAGATAAATATACTCAATTAACCTGAATTCCAGTCCCGCTTTAAACCGGGCCTTCCCGATATCCAGGTCCTTCTCGGTCTCCGCCCCCAGGAAAAGACGCTCATCGAACCGGTAGCCCATTCCCAGGCGAAGGATCACCGGTATGTGCTCCTCCCGAAGCTTCGGCAGGGAGGATGCGGTCGGATTGAAAACATGGAAGCCGATCAGCAGGTGATCCACCGGCTCGGCAAGGATTCCGGCCTCAATGGCTACCGTTCCGCTGTTGCCCATTTCATCATCGATAAAGGTATTCAGGTAATCAATCTGGAGTCCCGCAGCAAACCTCTCATGAAACGCCTTCCCCAGGGCCAGTCCGAACTTGTTTTCATGGTACCTGGGATATCCGAAGTGTGACCAGGACAGGCCGAAGGTCCCCGTCGAGGTGGGCAGGGTAAACCCGATACTGCTGAGCCCGAACTCGGGCACGACGAAGCGGTTCTCATGGTGGATACCCAGGGCAAAATGGGGGTAGAATCCGAGTCCCGCCTGGTTGTGCCAGATTGACCAGAAATCCGGGTACATGACACCCACATTGCCCATGGCCGAAGCCCGTGCCCCGGCAGGGTAATTATCGTTCGATGCCCGGACCGGGCAGGCAAAGAGTAAGGGAAAAAAGAAAATGATCCAGATTCTAGGGGCGGTATATTTTGCACCCGGGATCATGCTCTGCAAACTTTGTCGCTCTCAGTTGGTCTTGAATTTATACTTGAGCCTTTTCAGTTCCTCGTTGGCCTGCACGATCTTGGATTCCAGTCCGGCTTTAAAATCTTCCACCTTTTTTGTGATCTGTTCATCCCCGGTTCCCAGGATCTGGGCAGCCAGGATGCCCGCATTCTGGGCGGCGTCGAGTCCCACGGTAGCCACCGGTATCCCCGGGGGCATCTGCACGATCGATAGCAGGGAATCCCAGCCATCGATGGAAATGGAAGCCTTGATGGGCACACCGATCACGGGTACCGGGGTAAGGGCGGCAATGATCCCGGGCAGGTGGGCTGCCCCGCCGGCCCCGGCTATGATGACACGGATCCCCCGCCCGTAGGCCTGCTTTGCGAAATCCATGGTCTGTTTCGGGGTACGGTGTGCAGATAATGCATTAATCTCGAAAGGGATCCCGAAATCATCCAGGACCTTGGCGGCTTTTTCCATGACGGGCAAATCGGAGGTGCTGCCCATGATAATGCTGACTTTCGGATTCATAAAATAATTTGTTGGTTTTCCATATGTATACACAAAACTACATAAAGTATCGGAACCTTGCCCCTTTATGGTCAATTATGGGAAATCTCGGCAGATTCTTCGTAAATTCGCCGAAACTTGTCAACATTAATCCCACCGATGGCCATCAAAAGAGTCCACGATAAAGAATTTGAGGTTTACATTACAAATGCCGAAATCCGCAGCGTCATCTCGGATATGGCCAGGAAGATCAACAAGGATCTGGCGGGCAGGGACGTAATATTCCTGGGCATCCTGAACGGGGCATTTATGTTCGCCTCCGATCTTTTCAGGGAAATAATGCTTGATTGTCAGATCACCTTCCTGAAGCTTGCTTCCTATGCCGGGACATCCAGCACGGGTAACGTAAAGAGGCTGATCGGGATCAATGAGGACATATACCAGAAGACCGTTGTTATCCTCGAAGACATCGTGGATACGGGAGTGACCCTGGATAATATCATCAAACAGCTGAAAGGGTATGAACCGGCCGAGATCCGGGTGGCTACCATGCTGTTCAAGCCTGCAGCCTATACCAAGGAACTGAAGCTTGATTATGTCGGGATAGAGATCCCGAATGATTTCGTTCTCGGGTACGGGCTCGATTACCAGGGCTACGGGAGGAACCTTGCAGATCTCTACCGGGTCCTTGAAAGCTGAATCATGAATTGCCTATATTTGAAACATTTACAAACGTTCTAAACAGAGAAGAGGTATGTTGAACATCGTTTTATTTGGTCCCCCCGGATCCGGCAAGGGAACCCAGTCCGAAAAGATCATCGAAAAATACGGGTTGACCCATTTTTCAACGGGCGACATGCTGCGTGCAGAGCTGGCCGCGGAGACTGAACTGGGACTCCAGGCTAAAAGCATTATGGAAAAAGGGGAACTTGTCTCCGATGAGATCATCATCGGGATGATCCGCAGCAGGATCAGCGGGGAAGCCGGTGCGAAGGGATTTATATTTGATGGATTCCCGAGAACCGTTGCACAGGCCGGTGCACTTGACCGGCTGCTGGAAGAGCTTGGTATGAAGATCGATGTGATGCTGGGGCTGGAAGTGGAACGACAGGAGTTAATCGGCCGCCTGCTAAAGCGGGGACAGGAACAGGGGCGTTCGGACGATAACCTGGAGACCATCGAGAACCGGATCAAAGTCTACGAGGACCAGACCTCCCCCGTCATGAAATATTATGAGTCCCAGGGCAAGTATCGCGGTGTCAACGGGGTGGGAAGCATAGACGATATATTTAAAAGACTGACTGATATTATTGAAGCAATCTGATAAGGGGATCCCCCTGAATTTATTTTCGACGCAGTCAATTCAAGGAAGTCAGGGAAGTTCAGAATGAGGGCTGATGGCTGAATCCAACTTCATAGATTATGTCAAGGTCTTCTGCCGCTCCGGCAAGGGAGGAGCAGGATCGGTACATCTTCACCGCGATCGGTTTACACGCAAGGGCGGGCCCGATGGAGGAGATGGGGGGAGAGGGGGGCATATCTACTTGAAGGGGAACAAGCAGCTCTGGACCCTGCTGCACCTGAAATACCGAAAGCAAATTTTTGCCGGGAACGGGGAGAACGGTGCATCGGCCCTGAAAACAGGTGCCGATGGTAAAGACATCGTACTTGAGGTTCCCCTGGGAACGGTTGCCCGCGATGCCGAAAGCAATGCAGTTCTGTTCGAGATCACCTCCGAGGGCGAACAGAAGATCCTGAGGCCGGGGGGGCGCGGGGGAATCGGGTAGTTTGTTTTATAATAGTTCTGTAATCATTTAACCAGGTATGATCTGGTATGAGTTATCTGT
>CAZVLG010000114.1:0-3190 GCA_964627835.1 uncultured Bacteroides sp. | reverse complement strand
CACTCCAACAGGCAAGGAACCGTGCTGGGGGGAAACATGGGAACAAGGGGGATGAAGCCGCCATTACGGCCCTTAAAATGGTCCACCTGAAGAGAAGCCTTTAAGCCGACCGAGGCCCTGTTTTACGAGCGTTTTATTATTTCCTCTTTTTGGGCGGTGTTACTCCACGCTGCTTGGCCATTACCTCGAGACGTTTCTGAAATCCGCTCTTTTTCTTGGGACTGGACTTTTTCTGGTTGATCTTGAGTTTTGCACGGAGCGCATCCTCATCCACGAACTGCTTTACCAGCTGGTTCTGCCCAAACGTAATCACATTGGCCAGAAAGTAATAATAGGTGAGTGCGGATGACCAGTTATTAAGCATGAACATGAACATAACGGGCATAATGTACATCATGCCCTTCATTCCCGGCATCTGGCTCTGCGAAGCATTGGCCTGGTTGCTGATCCGCATGGTCAGGATGGTCGAGGCAGTCATCAGCAGGGTAAAGAGGCTGATGTGGTCTCCATACATGGGTATGGTGAACGGCAGGTTCAGGATGGAATCATAGGTCGACAGGTCATGCGCCCAGAGAAACCCCTGCTGCCTCAATTCTATGGAGGTCGGGAAAAACCGGAACATGGCGATCAGGATCGGCATCTGCAGCAATACAGGCAGGCAGCCGCCCAGGGGACTCACACCTGCTTTTTTGTAGAGCGCCATGGTAGCCTGCTGTCTCTCTACGGATTTGTCCTTGGGGATCCTTGCATTGATCTCGTCAATTTCCGGCTTCAGCACCCGCATCTTCGCCATGGATGTATAGGATTTCCAGGTCAGCGGAAAAAGGACCAGCTTGATCATGATGGTCAGGAGGAGTATGATCAGGCCATAACTGTTGATAAAATTATCGAGAAAATTGAAAACAGGTATGATCGCGTATTTATTGATCATCTTGCTGAAAAATCCACCAAGTCCAACCAGGTCCTGCAGCTCCAGGTTATAGGATTTCAGAGTATTATAATGGTTCGGACCGAAAAAGAAGGTATAATCCTGCTCAAGCTCCGCTGCAGGTGCATACGGTATCCCGATCTTCGATTCAAAGAAATACAGGTAGTTCGGGTCTTCATTCAGCTTGGTTGAACGGACAAAGGCATTTGAAAAGCTCTCCCCGGCAATGAAAACGGAGGAAAAGAACTGCTGTTTGAATGCAATCCACCGAATCTTGGTGGGCACATCCTTTTCCTGAACCTCCTTCTTGGAACGCATGGTCAGCCTTTCCACCTCGTCCTGGAAATGCTTCAGGTATATGGTCGTATAATTCAGTTCGTTCATGCGGCCCATTTCCTGCTGGGGAGCATAAATATTCCAGTTGAGGTCAATGAAATTATTATGCGCGGCAAGCAGATCGCTCATGTTTACAAAGCGCAGCTTGAACCCCACAAGGTACCTTCCAGGCTCCATCGTATAAATGTATTCGATATACCGGTCCTCTCCGGCGGAAAGCCTCATTGACAGGCTCACAGGTTCAGTGCTGGCATCCAGGTAGGTTTCTGTGGTGCCCGGGGTAAAGTATAATTCATTTGTATTGATGCTGCGGTTCTGGGCGAAAAAGTTCATACCGAAGACGGTTGAATCCCCATCGAATAAAATCAGGGGAAGGGAATCATAGGTCTGGTATTCTTTCAGCTGAACCGAATAGGGCCGCCCGCCCAGGGTGGAGATCCGGAGCTTTATCCGGTCATTTTCAAGGGTAATGAATTCTTTTGATGCAGCTGCGGCTTCAGCAAAAGCTCCGTAGACATCCCTGTTTTTGTCAATATCCACCTGCGGCTCTTCAGATTCAACCGCTTCTCCGGGTTCATACCCTTCGGGCGACGAAGCCCGGGTTTCTGCCTGAGCCGCCTCCTGGGTGAGGGATTCCTGCATTTTAATTTGTTCCGCCAGGGCGATCGAATCCCTGATCCTTTGCATCTCTGCCTGCTCCTCCCTTGAAGGCCGGGTGAACAGGGAATATCCAATCAGGATACCTGCTATCAGCAATAAGCCTATTATCGTATTTCTGTCCATTTCAGTTTTCTTGCAAACGCCGGATTGATCCGATCATTCCGGCACCTATATCTTATTTGACGTTCTTGAGCTGTAATTCTTTTTTACTTACCGAGTATTCCATTGAGGCCCTGACAAAACGAATGAAAAGAGGATGCGGTTTCATCACGGTACTGCTGTACTCCGGATGAAACTGAACACCCACATACCAGGGATGGTCCCTCATTTCCATGATCTCCACAAGATTGCTGTCGGGGTTGATACCGGATGCAATGAATCCGTTCTTTTCAAACTCCTTCAAATAGTCGTTATTAAACTCATACCGGTGCCGGTGGCGTTCCCTGATAAACGTCTTCCCGTAAGCCTCATGGACTTTTGTTCCCTGCTTGATGTTGCAGGGATACGCCCCGAGCCTCATGGTACCACCCTTTTCTGTAATGCCTTTCTGTTCCTCCATCAGGTCGATCACCGGATCCGGGGTCAGGTGGCTCATTTCAGTTGAATGCGCCTTGGGATGCCCCAGCACGTTCCTCGCAAATTCAATGACGGCACATTGCATGCCAAGACAGATTCCAAGGAACGGGATCTGCTCGGTCCTGGCGTAATTAGCGGCGAGGATCTTGCCGTCTATCCCTCTGTCACCAAATCCTGGCGCCACAATGATCCCATCCTGCTTCCCGAGAAACTCCGCCAGATTCTCCCTCGTAATATCTTCCGAGTGTATACAATCGACGTTGACCTTGCATTTGTACGTAGCACCAGCATGGCTCAGGGATTCAATAATCGATTTATACGAATCCGCAAGTTCAACATATTTACCGACCAGGCCGATCTGAATGGTTTCCTTTGGTTTTTTCAGCCGGTTCACCACTTCGGTCCAGGGACCAAGATCCGGGGACCGGGTTTCCTTCAGTGACAGTTTCCGGATGGCAATCTGATCGAGCTTTTCCTTCTGCATCAATAATGGTACCTCGTAGATCGTGGATACATCGATAGATTCAATGACGGCATCGTAATCAACGTTGCAGAAAAGGGCTACTTTCTTTCGTATTTCCCTTGTCAGATGCTTTTCGGTCCGCAATACCAGGATATCAGGTTGAATTCCATTTTCCAGCAGGACCTTTACAGAATGCTGGGTGGGTTTGGTCTTTAGCTCTCCGGTAG
>CAZVLG010000113.1:0-9584 GCA_964627835.1 uncultured Bacteroides sp. | reverse complement strand
GACCACGTCCACAACGTTGGGATCGCAATAAATCTCGTTGTAATACTGTCCGCTGCTGTGATGGCTGCTTACCCGCTTCCAGGTTTCCCCGCGGTCGGTGGATTTGAAAAATCCCCCCTTGTCCGCCGCCGCTTCCATGATCACATACACAACATCCGGGTTGGCGGGTGAAACATCGATGCCCATTCCGCCGATGTGGACCTTTGGCATCCCTTTCATGATCTTCCTCCAGGTTTCCCCGCCGTCGGTTGATTTATACACGGCCGATTCGGGTCCCCCGCCAATCTTGCTGAACACGTGCCTGCGCCTCTGCTCGGAGGTGGCATACATGATATCCGGGCGCAAGGGATCGATCACGACATTGTTCACGCCTGTATTTTCGCTTATCTCGAGCACTTTCTTCCAGGTTTCCCCCCCGTCGCTGGTTTTGTAGAGTCCCCGGTCACCTCCGGGTCCCCAGATAGAACCCTCGGCAGCCACGAAAACGATATCCGAATTCCTCGGGTCGATCACGATACCCCCGATCTGGCGCGACGCCTTCAGTCCCATATTCCTGAAAGAATTCCCACCGTCGAGCGATTTCCAAACCCCGTTGCCATATCCAATGGCCCGCTGGTGGTTGTTCTCGCCGGTCCCCACCCAGACCACGTTATGGTTGTTGGGATCCATGGTAACAACACCGATTGAATAGGCGCCGCAGCTGTCAAATACGGGTTTCCAGCTTATGCCTGCATTTTCGGTCTTCCAGACATGTCCGGCGGCCACGGCAACGTAATATTCCTTCGGATTGCAGGTATTGACCGCAAAGTCGGCGATCCGGCCGGAGGTCATTGCCGGACCGATGCTTCTCCATTTCAGTCCGGAAAAGGTGCTGCTTTTCAGGGAATTTGTTTTGGTACCGCTCCCCTGCTTGCTTTTCTGTGCGTTTGCATCGGGGACCAGGATGATCGCCAGGGCGAGCAGCCAGGCCAGATACTTGATTTTTTTCATTTCAGGAAACTTCATCTTAGTATAAATTAAATGGATATATGCATACTGCAAATAAACATTTTTTTTAAAGGAAATCCCTGTCAATTGTCATGTTTGGGTGTGGAAACGGGCCGGGCGTTCCCTGCCAGCCGTTTTTCCCCGGGATTTGGCAGGGGATCAGCGGGTTATTAATTTATACAGGGTATCCCGGACCCTGCTCTGCCTCATGCATCCCTTCGGGTCATTGTTCAGGGATTAACGTCGAAAACAGATTTTTATCATTGTCCGTACCGCGTTCATTGTCGAACTTTGTGTCCCAAAACCAGGAACCATGATCGAACCAATTTTTCAGCATCGCTCGATACGCAAGTACAAACCCGACCCGGTACCCCCGGAAGTGCTCGAGCGGGTACTGGAGGCAGGAAGCAGGGCTTCCACCACCGGCAACATGCAGGTTTACAGCATGGTGGTGACCCGTGACGAGGGGATACGCCGGCAGTTATGGGAATCTCATTTTAAGCAGGATATGGTCCTCCAGGCACCGGTCCACATAACTTTCTGTGCGGATTTCAACCGTTTCAGCAAATGGTGCCGCCAGCGTAAGGCGGACCCCGGCTACGATAATTTCCTGTCCTTTTTCACCGCCTCGATCGATGCCCTGCTGGCATCCCAGAACGTGGCCCTGGAGGCCGAAGCGAACGGCCTGGGCATCTGCTACCTGGGGACGGCCACCTATATGGCCGGGCGGATCATAGAGATCCTGGATATACCGGAAGGGGTGGTGCCGGTGGCTGCCATTGTTCTGGGCTATCCGGACGAGGATCCTCCGCTGACGGACCGCTTGTCCATGAGGGCCGTGGTGCATGAGGAGAAGTACCAGGATTATGGAGCCGGGGATATTGACGGGATCTACGAAGAACGGGAAGCATCCGCTCTCACGGCCGCCCTGCTGGAGGAGAACCGGAAGGAAACCCTGGCACAGGTTTTCACCGACAACCGGTACACCAGGAAGGACAATGTACACTTTTCAAACCAATTCCTGGAAGTGATCCGGAAGCAGGGTTTCTTTAACCAGTAAGGACCTGGAACAGGCGGATGGGCGCCGGCAGATTTCGCCGCCAACGGATGCGCCGCGCAGGGAACGGCAATCAGAACGAGGTATTGAAAAGGAACAGCCAGTGCCGGCCGGGTCCCGGTTGTTTAAGAGCGGGTGCTCAAAATGAGGTATTGAAGATGGGCAGCCAGCGCAGTGCCCTGGGATTGCTTTTCACGTGGTTCAGGATGCCGAGCTGGAGACCGTGGACTGCCCAGGCGTAGTTGAATATCCCGATGGCTATGCCGAACTGTTCTCCGCGGATATGATTGAATGCCGAGACCGAAAGGCCTTTCATATAGGCGGCTTCATCTCCCGAGACCCTGAAATAGGCAGGTGCGATGGTTATCCCGCGGACCTCTGTTCCGCCGACAGCAAGGGCAGCCTGTATGCCGGTCATTTTAGGGGAACCAACGCCCAGTGCGGCGATACTGATCCCTTTCAGGTGTTCCCCTGCGCCGACGCCGAGCACACTGAGGTTGATCCCGGTGGCGGATCCGCCGGCACCCATTCCCAGTCCCCCGAAACTTAGTCCCCAGACATCTCCCCCGGCACCGACTCCGAGTCCCCCGACATTGATCCCCCCGAGGTCACCCCCGGCACCGGCACCCAGCATTCCGATGGTAATTCCTTTCACGTTCCCCCCGGCTCCGGCTCCGAGTCCCCCGAAATTCAGCCCAATCATATCTCCCCCGGCACCGGCTCCGAGTCCCCCGACATTAATCCCTTTCAAATCATTCCCGGCACCGACTCCGAATCCCCCGACATTGAGCCCGAACATATCGTTGCCCGCCCCGGCCCCGAGGGCCCCGAAATTAATCCCGACGGCATTGTTCCCGGCGCCAGTACCCAGGATTCCCAGGTTGATACCCCTTATATTCTCTTTCGCTCCGACACCGGCAATGCCGATGTTAATGCCGTTCCGGTTGGCGGTTCCCATGGCCACGGGCAGGCCGATGCTGATCCCGTTGACCGAACCGGTTTGCCGCTGGGAGTCCTTATGTCCCCAGGCAGAAATATTGATCCCGTTTATCTTCTCGATATCCTTGTCTATGATATTGAAACGGAACCCTGTAAAGCGGGTCGAATTCCCGAAACTGAGTCCCCAGTTCCTGGCCGGAATGTTCAGTCCCTGTGAAAAAACGGCCGACAGGGCAAGGGTGGAGCCAAGCAGTGCAAGGGCAAGTTTTCTCATCGTATAAAGGTTTTTCGTTATTTTGGTATGACGTTCAGAAAGCCCGGTAGTTACAAAATAAAACAAAAATATTCAGACCGATCGCACGTTATTAATGGGAATTACAGCAATACCAGCAAATTGACCCGGATCCTTCTTGCCATACTATTTTTGAGCATATTTTTTCCGCCGGCCCGCTCGCAGGAGTACCGGATCCTGATCCACCCGGCCGGCGGGGAAGGGCCAAGGGGTTTTCCGCCTGATCCTCAAGCTCTGGCCGACAGCATGCAGGTTTACAGGGTGATTAAGGACCTGCTGGTAGAGTTAAGGGGGGAAGGATACCTTGCGGCTTCGCTCGACAGCCTGGAGTACGATTCACTGGAAGTTCAGGCATGGATTTATGCGGGTCCCCGATTCGAATGGGGGAGCCTTTTTATGGATTCGATCGAGCGGAACATAGTCCGCAGGGCGGGCCTGCGAAGCTCCGCCTTTTCCGGCAGGCCGGTAAGGTCTGCCAGGCTGGCGGCTGCCCAGGAGAGGCTGCTTGCCTGGTACGAGGACAACGGGTATCCATTTGCCGGCATTTACCTGGAGGATATCCAGATCAGGGGCAAGGAGATCTCGGCAAGAATGAAGGTGGAGGCCGGGGATTTGTTCCGGATCGATACGCTGCATGTCAGGGGGGATGTCCGCATAGATCAACGTTATATCGAACGGCTTTGCGGACTGCAGTCAAACGATATCTACCGGGAGAACAGGATACGGCAGATCGGGGACCGGATACTGGAATGCGATTTCCTGGAAGAGATCAAGCCTGCGGAAATGGAATTCTTCAGGGGAGCCGTAGATGTCTATACCTACCTTCAGAAGTCCCGCGCGAACCAGTTCAACGGCATTATCGGGGTGTTCCCCAACCATGAGCAGACCGGGAGGCTTTTTGTGACGGGGGACCTCCACCTTTACCTTATCAATTCTTTCGGGATGGGAGAGTCTTTCCGGTTTGCATGGAAAGCGCTGCAGCCCCTGAGCCAGGAACTGGATGTATCGGTGGACTGGCCCTATGTCTTTTCATCCATGGTGGGAGTGGGGGTGGACTTCTCCCTGCTGAAGCAGGATACCTCCTGGTTGTCGGTAAACCCGGTGCTGGATCTGAGGTTCTTTCTCGGCGGGGCCAGTTACTTCAATGTCTTCTACGACTATTTCAATTCATCCCTGATCAGTACCTGGGGGATGGAAAATCTAACCCGCCTTCCGGCCCATGCGGATGTCTCGAGCAGCATGTACGGCCTGGGTATGCAGTACCGGAACCTGGATTACCTTTTCAATCCGCGGCGGGGTTGGAACCTGCAGGCAAGGATGGGGATAGGCAGCCGGAAGATCCGGAAGAACCCAGCCCTGCCCGATGAGGCCTACGAATCCATCGACTTGATTGCCAACAAGCTCAGGGCAGTGGCGGAAGTCGGGTACTTCCAGCCGCTGGGGGGGCGGTTCTGCCTGCACCTGGAGAACCGGTCGGGCTACCTTCGAAGCAAGAATCTTTTTGAAAATGAGCTTTTCCGCCTGGGCGGGATCCATACCCTGAGGGGAGTGGATGAGAATTCGGTCTATGCATCCCTTTACAGCCTGCTGACCGTGGAGGCCCGGTTCCTGTTCGAGCGGAACTCGAACTTTTTCCTGTTTTTTGACGGGGGCTATTATGAAAAAGAAACCGGCAATGAATTCTTAAGCGACTTTCCCATCGGCTTTGGAGCGGGGGTGAACCTTTCCACAAGGGCCGGGATCTTCTCACTGGTATATGCGCTGGGAAAGCAGTTCGAAAATCCCTTGAATATAGGCAATGCAAAGATCCATCTCGGCTACCTGAACCGGTTTTAATTCTTCTTTTAAATACTATCTTTGTCCCCTATACAATCAAACCTCCATTTCATGGATGTGACCGTTCAAACCGCTAAAGACCTGGGACTGACACCGGATGAATTTGAGATGATCAAAACCTGCCTGGGGAGGACTCCCAATTTCACCGAATTGTCGATCTACTCGGTCATGTGGTCCGAACACGCATCCTATAAGAATTCCATCAAATGGCTGAAAACCCTTCCGCGTGAGGGGAAGAACCTGCTCGTCGGGGCGGGGGAGGAGAATGCGGGACTGGTGGATGTCGGGAACGGGCTGGGATGTGCCTTCAAGATTGAATCGCATAACCATCCCTGTGCCATTGAACCCTATCAGGGAGCTGCCACAGGCGTGGGCGGGATCAACCGCGATATTTTCACCATGGGTGCCCGCCCGGTCGCCCAGCTCAATTCCCTGCGCTTCGGGGACCTGCGCCTGGATCGTACCAAATGGCTGATCAAGGGCGTGGTCAAGGGCATCGGAGATTACGGGAATTCCTTCGGGGTGCCCGTGGTCGGTGGGGAAGTGTTCTTTGATGACTGCTACAATACCAATCCCCTGGTAAATGCGATGAGTGTGGGACTCCTGAAGCAGGAGGATATGATCTCCGCCGTTGCCAAAGGGGTGGGGAACCCGATCTATATCGTCGGTTCCTCGACGGGCAAGGACGGCATTCACGGGGCTACCTTTGCCTCCGCAGATATCACGGAGGATTCGGCCGATGATATTCCCTCCATCCAGGTGGGCGACCCCTTTATGGAAAAACTCCTGCTCGAGGCCACCCTTGAACTGAACCGCAGCGGGGCCGTGGTGGGCATGCAGGACATGGGGGCCGCCGGCATCATCTGCTCCACCTCGGAAATGTCTGAAAAGGGCGGGAGCGGGATGCGGATCGACCTGGCGAAGGTTCCGTTCCGGCAGCAGAACATGGAGGCATGGGAGATCCTGCTTTCCGAATCGCAGGAGCGGATGCTGGTCTGCGTGGAGAAAGGGAAGGAATCGGCCGTGGAGGCGATCTTCGAAAAATGGGACCTGAATTGCCAGATCATCGGGGAGGTGATCGCGGAAGACAAACTCGAATTTTATATGGGCGGGGAACTGGTTGCGGAAGTGCCCGCTTCCACACTGGTACTTGGCGGAGGCGCTCCCGTATACGACCGGGAGTTCAGCGAACCGGCCTATTACGAAGCCTATAAGAAATTTGACCTTGACAGCGTGGAGGAACCTGAGGATTACAAGGAGGTTTCCTGGGAGCTGGTCAGGCATCCCAACATTGCCTCCAAACGCTGGGTAACGGAACAGTACGATACCATGGTAAGGACAAATAATCTGTCCACCAATTTTCCTTCCGATGCAGGGATCGTAAATATAAAAGGCACCGATACGGCCCTGGCACTGACGACGGACTGCAATTCCCGTTATGTGCATGCCGATCCGAGAATCGGAGCCATGATCGCCGTGGCAGAAGCTGCACGAAACATCGTCTGCAGCGGGGGCGAACCCCTGGCCATCACCAATTGCCTGAACTTCGGCAATCCATACAATCCGGAAGTTTACTGGCAGTTCAAGGAAGCCGTTACCGGGATGGGCGAAGCATGCAGGAAATTTAATACCCCGGTGACCGGGGGGAACGTAAGCTTCTACAACCAGGCCAGCCTCGATGGGAAGACCGAACCGGTATACCCGACCCCTGTGATCGGGATGCTCGGGATCGTCAAGGAAAAACAGCATATGATGTCGCTGGATTTTAAGGAAAAGGGAGACATGATCTACCTGATCGGCAAGTCCGTGAACGACCTTGCCTGTTCGCAGTACCTTTACTCGGTGAAAGGGATCAGGGAAAGTCCCCCTCCCCAATTCGACCTGGATTATGAATACAGGATCCAGCGGGCTGTATTGGGACTGATCCGGGGGGGACTGGTACGGTCGGCGCACGATGTTTCGGACGGGGGACTCTACATTACCCTGGTCGAATCTGCCATGCCAAGAAACCTGGGATTTGACATAACCTCCCCTGCCGAGGTCAGGAAGGATTCGTTCCTTTTCGGCGAGGCCCAGAGCAGGATCGTGGTTACCGTTAACCAGGCTGAGGAAACTGATTTTATCGATTATATGATGGACCAGAAGCTGCACTTCTCGGCACTCGGGCATGTTACCAAGGGCGAACTCCGTGTCGACGATGTTTCCTTTGGATTTATAAAGGATTTGAAAAGGAGTTATCTCAGTTCGCTGGAAAAGATACTGGAGGAGGGCCGGGAGGAGTATCATCCGCAGCCATAGTAACCTGCAAATACTAACATTCCTTCGAAAACGTTTAATGAGGTAAACATTTCCGTGAAAAAACACCTTGCCATAGCCCTGCTGCTTTCCCTCGCCCTCCATGCATCCGGACAGGTGGCAAAGGTCCAGCACGACCCGGGTTACGATTACAAATGGATCCATTTCGGCTTTATGGTGGGATTGAACACCATGGACTTCGGGTTCAAGCGGCCCTCGCTCGTGACCGATACCATTTATTTCGCGGATATCAGCCGCCCGAAGCCGGGCTTCCAGGTCAGCATCGTGTCGGACCTGCGGATGGGCGACCGCCTTTCCCTCAGGTTCCTTCCAGGGATCACTTTCGGGGTCAGGGAATTTTCGTTTTACGATGAAGATGGACTGATAAGCCGGCAGACCGTTGAATCAAACTTCCTGGATTTCCCCCTGCTTGTCAAATACAAGTCGTGGCGGGTGAACAATTACCGTCCCTACATCGTTGGCGGTGTGGACCTCCGTTACGATATGGCCTCCCGGAAAGACTATGAAGTGAACGGTCCGTATATAAGGCTTCACCCGATGGATTTCTTCGTTGAACTGGGGTTCGGGATCGATTTTTTCCTTCAGTACTTCAAATTCTCACCCGAGCTGAAGGTTTCGGCCGGGTTCCGGGATGTCCTCGTACACGATCCGGCAGGCGGGATAAACAGCTGTTATGTCAATTCGATCGAACGCCTGAACTCCTACCTGGTCATGCTTTGTTTCTATTTCGAATAAGTCCCCGGAACCACCCCGGAACCACCCTGAAACGGATGCCCTCTTACCCGGACTGTCTTCTGAACTCCGCACATAATATGGCGGTTGCAGCTGCAACATTCAGGGATTCGGGGTGCAGCGAGGGATCCTGCCGGGGAATGCTGATTACCCGGTCGCAGAGCTCCAGCAGCGGGTGGGACAAGCCCTTCGACTCATTGCCCAGGAGAATCATGCCATGTGCAGGCAATTTGCCCTCATACAGGTTTTCTCCCTGGCTGCCCGTGGCATAAACCGGGTAGCCGGCCTCCGTCCCGGGCCTTCCGTTTCCTTCGTCAAGGCCGGGCAGCACTTCCTCACGGATCCGTCCGATCATTCCGGGCAGGTCGAGGTAGTGCACGCGGACGCGGAGGAAGGAGCCCATGGTGGACTGGATTACCTTGGGATTGTAGAGCTCCACGCAGTCCGGGGAGCAGAGAATATCACGGATCCCGAACCAGTCGGCGATCCTCAGGATGGCGCCCAGGTTGCCCGGGTCCTGGATATTTTCGAGCCCAATGCAAAGGTCCTGCGCAAGCAGGGAGACGTCCGGGGTGTATTTCAACTGTTGCACCAGGGCGATGGCCCGGTTGGGTTCCTGCTGCAGGGAGACCTGCCTGAGTTCTGCCGGGCCGACCTCAACGGTTTCTATTCCCCCGGGGATGCTCTCCCCGAACGCTGCCAGCCAGTCCCCCGTCGCAACCAGCATCTCCACCCTGTAAGGCAGGCATCCGGGACCGGGTGCGAGTAATTCCCGGAGCATTTTATCCCCCTCGACCAGGAACAGCCCGAGTTCGTTCCGGAATTTTTTCCGGCCCAGGCTGCGAATCTTTTTCTTTTGGTTTATACTGAGCGGTGACATTGTTAATTATGAGGCCCCTGCAGTCGGCTCGGTTGTGCCTGATTTGAGTATATTTGCTTCCAAGATACGAATTTATTAAGACGCTGTTGCGCTTCAACAGGTCATATAGGATCCGTCTCTCCATCCTTGCTTTTGCCGGTACACTGGTACTGCTCGTTTCGTCCTGCAGGCCGACCAAGTATGTGGCGGAAGACGAATACCTGCTTGACAAGTACAAGCTGAAAATCGAGGAAGGCCATGTGGACCAGAAGGAACTGGACGGCTATGTAAAACCGAAGCCGAACAAGAAGATCCTGGGAGTGAAGTTTTACCTGGCACTGTATAACCTTTCCGGGAAAAAGGACAGTGGATGGAACCGCTGGCTCAGGAAAATCGGCGAAGCTCCGGTACTTTATGATGCCTATGAAACCGAGCGAAACAACAAACAGCTCGGTCTGTACATGCGCAACAGGGGTTATTACAATGCCATGATCTCAGATACCCTCAAGGTCCGGAAGAAACAGGCAACGGTGACCTATGATATCGAGCCCGGGGAGCCTTATACG
>CAZVLG010000112.1:0-3482 GCA_964627835.1 uncultured Bacteroides sp. | reverse complement strand
GAATACGATTCCTTTTCCTGATAAATGCAGCAATGCGACGATAGCCACAGCAAAGACCGCATAGATCAACCCGAACAGGCGGATGTTCGAGCGGTCCTTGCGGTCGAGGAATTTCCCTGCATGAATGAACAGCGATACGAGGGAATAGGCATAAATAACCAGGGTCAGGGATGAAAAACAGGACAGCATAATGCCCCGGATGAGTTCATAGCGGTTTTCCCCCAGCAGGTCGCGCTCTATCAGAAGCAATCCAACGCTAATGAATGCAAGGGACAGGATCCCGAAGAAGAATAGGTTGAATAGTGGGCCTACCCGGAGGTTGACCATTTCCCGGGATACCCGGATAAACATGTACCAGGAAAGGACCAGGAAAGGAATCCCGAGAAAGGTAATGAACATGCAGGTCGACTCAATGGCCTGGGTTTCCATCCCGTGGGTTTCCAGGAAGAACCTTATCAGACGGGACCCAACGATTCCGTAAATCCCGAAAATAAAAAGGAATATGAGATAGTAAAAATAGGACGAGAGGTAGGTAAGGTTGTATTTACGGGCCAGCCGGTTGCTGAGCATGATGGCAAGGATGCAGGTGATCAGGGAGCCTGTAAGTAGTAAAATCTGTAAGGGTTCGTTCATCCGGATGGATTTCTGGAACGAATTTAGGTAAAATCTCAGAATAGCTTTCCTACGAAAGTATTGTTTTCAAAATTCTTTTTATGCAGCCGGGACAGTCCTTTACCTACCAAAGTAGTGTTTTTAAAAATCCTACTTTGGTCGCTAAAATGCTCCGGCGCCATGTGATACATTTGATCCCGTAGAAAACCAAATAATTTTTAAAATATGGAAACAATAAATTCAGACAATCCCTTTGTATCAAACACCCGTGCCGGGGATAACTACAACAAGGGATGGAACGTGGCGTTCACCACTTTTGTCGAACTGATCGTGGTGACCCTGGTGTATACAGTTATTCAGATCCCTACAAATGCGATGCAGATCAAAACGGATCATTTCGAATGGTTCCTGATTCCCATCGCCATGCTCGGGATAGCTTACGGAGTTTTTATTGCCGGGCCCATCGGTATGAGCGCCGACTGGGTATTCCTCAAGGCTGTACGCCGGGAGAAGATCGAGATCAGGGATATGTTCTCGGTATTCGAGCGGAATTACTGGAACGCGGTACTGGCGGGTCTGATCAAGTTCATCATCATTGGATTCGGAATTGTAATGCTGATCGTCCCGGGCATAATTTTCGCCTGCCGCCTGGCCTTTGTCAACTACCTGGTTATTGATGAGAAGATGGAAGCCCTGGAAGCCCTGAAGGCCAGCTGGGCCATGACCAGGGGACACGGATGGACCATTTTTGGAATGGCCCTGCTGGCGTTCCTGATCATTATTGCGGGACTCCTGATGTTCTTTGTCGGGGTCTTCATTGCCGGAATGTGGATTACCGCAGCGTTTGCCGTCCTGTACCATTCGGTGTACCTTAAGAAGGGTATCCCGGCAACCAACGGAGCAGTGGTACAGCAGTCCGAGTAAAACGTACCCACGGCATCCAGAGTGACAAATGCTGACAGCAGTCCGATTGACTCATTCCCCCAGGTGGTCTCCGGCCAAGTGCCGGGGCCACCCTCCCCAACAAGCCCTTCATTGCCAGAAGGACAAGCCATCCCCGGAAACGGGGGTGGCTTTTCATTACACAGGAACTTGTAAACATTAGGATGACGGAAAAAACTGCCATCCCCGGAAACGGGGGAGGCTTTATTCGTTCAGTGTATGCTGCACACCAGCAACGGAGGATAATGGAAACCTGGTCCATCCCCGGAAACGGGGGAGGTTTTTTATATTACCCATAGAGCAATCCGGTACATGAGGCCCATATGGGAAGCCCATCTCCCGTGTGAAAGGATCGCCTATGGAGCCCTCCGTTCCGGCAATTACCGGTCCGGAAAATCTGTTCCAGTCCCGCTGCGAATGGCAATCAATGCATCCGCTTACGTACCAGGCCAGGTATTCGCCCCTTTCCAGCCGCCGGGGGTGATTTCTATCTTCAGGTCCGGTGCATCGCCCCCTTTCTCATTTAAACCGGCTCCGCCCTTCCTTCCGAAAGATATCGAGCAGGGCTTCGAGATCCAGGGCTTTTTCCGGCATTTTTTCGTACAGGTTGTGCTGCTCCCCGATGTCGGCGTCCAGGTCGTACAACTGCATGGGCGGTCCGGAACTGATTTCCGCACTGCTCCAGCCGCCGGAGCTCATATCGAGGATGAGCTTCCAGTTGTCCTTCCTTATGGCAAGGACCTCCGAGACGGATTGGCTGACCAGGGAACTGCGCTCTTCCCGCGCAGACGGCTCCCCGGTTAATGCACCCAGGAAGCTGAACGAATCCTCCCCGGCATTCCAGTCAAGCGCCTGCCCGCAAAGTTCCGCGAAGGTCGCCATAAAGTCATTCAGGCAGACCATCCTGTCGCTGCGTGCCCCACGTTCAAGCCTGTAAGGCCATTTTGCCAGGAAAGGAACCCGGTGTCCGCCCTCCCAGGCATCCGATTTCATTCCCCGGAATACATAATTCGCCCGGTGCCCGTATTTTTCGATATCCTCAGGGTGCCAGCGGGCACCGTTGTCACTGGTTACAATGAGGAGGGTATTCTCTGTGATCCTCAGGCTGTCGAGCAGCTCCAGCAGCTGGCCCACGCTATGATCGACCTGGTTGACGAAATCGCCATAGGCTCCGGCCCCGGATATCCCCTGGAATTCCGCAGCCGGCACATAGGGCAGGTGAGGGGCTGTCAGCGGGAAATACAGGAAAAACGGACGATCAGGATATTGCTGCCGGTGATCCCGGATAAAGGAAAGCGCATGCCGGGTCAGGCGGGGAAGCACATCGTCGAATTCGAAGCCCCTTTCGGCGTCACCATGACGCCACATAAGCTCCCGGGTCCTTTCCGGCACCCCCTCAATATGCACAAGGTCCGTATTGACCACCTGTTTGTTGCTGATAAAGATATAGGGCTGCATGTCGAGGGATGCCGGGAATATATAGGAATAGTCAAATCCGTGATCCGTGGGACCCCCGTTGACAGTGCCCCCGTAATCCACATTCGCCGTGCTGATGGTATTGTCGAATCCCGGTCCCTCGTACAGGGGCAGGGCAGGGTCCTTCTTCTTGAAATCCAGTCCCAGGTGCCACTTCCCGACACATGCACTCCGGTATCCAGCCCGTCCCAGCAGGCTGGCCAGCGTTTCTCGCCCGGGTTCGATCAGGGAGGCATCCATGTGCAACCCGACGCAGTGGCCGAAGTCACGCAGTTCTTCTATGATGCGGATGGTCTCCGGCGCAAACGCGTTGTAGGTTTCGGCGTTGATCTGGAAAAAGAAATTGGCTTGGACGGACGCGGCTTTTTCGATGCGCCCCAGTCGAAGGGCGACGGACGGAGAGATATCCACGTCATGCCGGAGGTAGACGAGCTTTTCGGCGCGGCCCTCCG
>CAZVLG010000111.1:0-4865 GCA_964627835.1 uncultured Bacteroides sp. | reverse complement strand
ATACAGCAGGTACTGCACGATGCGCTCATGCATTAAGAGGCATTTTGGGTATATTTGTGCCGGTACCCGGAATCCATACGGCCCTGGTGGAAGCCGAACCAATAAAAACTGATTATCATGAAGCCAAGCCATATCGAGCATATCGGCATCGCAGTGAGCGATCTCAGTGAGGCCATCCGGTTTTACGAAGATGTTCTTGGACTCGAATGCTATGCCGTCGAGGAAGTGTCCGACCAGAAAGTCCGGACGGCATTTTTCAGGCTGGGTGAAACCAAGATCGAATTGCTTGAATCTACAGATCCTGAGGGACCCGTAGGAAAATTCATTGAAAAACGGGGACAGGGCATACATCATATTGCTTTGGCCATGGAGAATGCAACTGAAGCACTTAAGGAGGCGGAAGAAAAAGGTGTCCGGCTGATAGACAGGGCTTCCAGAAAGGGAGCCGAGGGCCTGAATATAGGGTTCCTTCATCCGGGTTCGACCTTTGGAGTACTTACAGAATTCTGCAGCAAGAGCGACAAGCAGGATCCATAGATTATCCAGAGACATTTTTCTATCTCAATTAAGAAATTAATTAATTTCGTTTCATATGTGGTATTTAATTCAGCCAGCTATGAAATTAATCCGAATCATCCGCATCCCCCTGATTACCTTGATGATCCTGTTTTCTGCCTGTCTTAAGCAAAAGGAACCCAGCGTCAGTTTGATAAACGATCGGTTTATAACCACCAATGTGGAAATCAATCCTGGCGGCGTGCTTATGTTCAAATGGATCGCGGAAAAAGGCAAGGCGGACCTTGCTTCCTTCACGGTGCGGGTCAACGGGGATGACCTGGAAGCATACGGATTCCCGAATTCCTCAATTCCGCCTGATCTGTATTTTGACTCGATCCCGCCGATGGAGGGCCCTGTTGCCCAGGGGAATTATACGTTTTCCTTCGTTGCTACCGATGTGGATGGGAAATTCGGGGAAAAGGCCGTGGTGGTTACCGTGAAGTAAAGCATATTATTAAGCATACCCCTGAATCCCGCTGATCAATGAAACTCTTTCTATATTTATGCTTGCAATCCTGCAGGATGCGTTTTTATACAGGCAGGTGCAGATTTTAAATGCTGGATATCATTTCACGAAATAATTATTTGTATGGTTAAAACTGGCAGCGCCGGAAACCACGGCGGTAATATACGCTCGGATTGCCTGGTGAAGGTAGAGATCACCGCTTCGGGGGGTGTCGCCCTTGATATTCAAAGCAAGGTGGGGGCCCTTTACGGCAAATCGATACACCGGCTTGCCAGCCAGATGATGAAGTTTTTTGATGTACCGAACGCAAGGATCCAAATACAGGACAGCGGGGCACTGGAATTTGTACTGGCAGCGAGGATTGAGGCGGCACTGAAACGGGTTCTCCCTTCTAGCAAGGAATTCCTCCCCGCCGGGATCCTGGATGAGCTGCCGGGATCGACACCCGAACGGTTCCGTTTTACACGCCTGTACCTCCCGGGCAATATGCCCAGCATGATGATCAACGCCGGAATCCATAAACCGGACGGGATCATACTTGACCTGGAAGATTCCGTAGCAGCGGGTGCCAAGTATGAAGCAAGGATCCTTGTCAGGAATGCATTACGATCAATTGATTTTTACGGAGCGGAGAGAATGGTGCGGATCAACCAGCTGCCGGAGGGGTTGAAAGACCTGGAAGCCGTCATACCTCAGCGACCCGACCTGATCCTTGTACCCAAGGCAGCGGATCCGGAGGATCTGATCACAGTCGACGCGAAGATACATGAATTATTACCGGATCCGGGAAACCCTGTTTTTCTGATGCCCATTCTCGAATCTGCCCTTGGGGTGGAAAAGGCCTTCGGGATCGCGAAAGCAAGTCAAAATATCGTTGCCATGGCCATTGGACTGGAAGATTATACGGCCGATATCGGGGTTAAGCGTACGGAAGAAGGTACGGAATCCCTGTACGCACGCTTGCGCATGGTGAACGCATGCAAAGCCGCAGGAATCCAGGCCATTGATTCGGTGTATTCGGATGTGGACAATGAATCCGGGCTGAGGGAAACGGCCATCCGGTCAAGAAGCCTGGGATTCGAGGGTATGGGCTGCATCCATCCGCGGCAGATATCCCTTATCAGGGAGGCATTCCTGCCGACGGCTGCTGAGATTGAAAGGGCCCTGGCCATAGTCTCTGCTTTCAGGAAGGCTGAAAAAAAAGGACTGGGTGTGGTCAGCCTTGGATCCAAGATGATCGACCCGCCCGTGGTGAAAAGTGCTGAGCGGATACTCAAACTTGCCGTTCAGTCTAACCTGATCTCAAAAATCCCGGAGGATTGAAAATGAAGAGTGCAGCACTGAAAATAAATGCCGCCGGGCGGGAAGTGCCGGAAACGGTCAATGGGAAGTCCCAGGTAGCATACCGGGGAGTTAACAAATACAAGCCGGAAGGATCTAAATACGGTGCCCCGATTACCAGCTGCAACGATTATCCCAGGAACGGGGATAAAAGAGTGGCTTCCCTGAAAGAGGCCCTGAAAAAATGCGGGCTCAGGAACGGGATGCGCATTTCCACACATCACCATTTCAGGAACGGGGACCTCCTGGCCAGCCAGGTTTTCGATGCTGCACATGAACTGGGTGCAAAGAACCTGGTCTGGTTCCCATCGGCTTCTTTTCCCTGCCATGAATATCTCATAAAATACCTGGAAGACGGCACCATCCATCACATTGAAGGAAGCATGAACGGTCCCCTGGGAAAATTCACTTCCGAAGGCAGAATGAAGGGACTGGGCGTGCTCAGATCCCACGGCGGACGTTACCAGGCCATACAGGATGGGGAAGTCCATATCGATATTGCCGTGATCGGTGCGGGTTGCGCAGACCCCTTCGGAAATGCGAATGGTCTCTCCGGACCTTCGGCAAGCGGGCTCCTGGGATTTGCCCTGGCTGACTCCCAGTACGCCGACCGGGTAATCGTTGCCACGGACAACATGGTTGAATTTCCATGCGCACCCTGGCAGATCCACGGTAATTATGTCGATCATACCGTGGAAATGAAGAAGATAGGCGACCCGGAGCAGATCATCTCCGGCACCACGCAGATTACCCGCAGTCCGGACAGGCTGTACCTGGCAGAACTGACGGCTCGCTTCTGCGAGGCAGCAGGCATCATACGGGATGGGTTTTCCTTCCAGAGCGGGGCAGGGGGGACCTCCCTGGCGGTTGGGGAGTACTTCCGTAAAATCATGAAGCAGAACAACATCAAAGCCCGTTTTGCCAGGGGAGGCAGCAATGCTTACCTGGTATCCATGCTTGAGGAAGGCCTGGTCGAATACATCCTTGATGGCCAGACCTTTGACCTGGAAGGAGTTCGTTCCATGCGTGAAAACCCTTCCCATGTTTGGACCAGTCCCTTTACATCATACAACCACCATGGAAAAGGGAACTTTGCCGGCATGGTCGACGTGGTCATTCTCGGTGCCACCGAAATTGACCTGGAATTCAACGCCAACGTGGTCACCCATTCAGACGGTTACCTTCTTCATGGCCTGGGTGGATGGCAGAACTGCCTTTATTCCAAAACGGTCATACTGCCGGTCCCCCTGTTCAGGGACAGGATCCCCGTGATCAGGGAACGGGTCACAACACTTTGCGGACCCGGGGAACTGATCGATGTGATCGTTACCGAACGCGGCATAGCGATCAATCCACTGCGAAAGGACCTGCTCGGTAAGGTGAAAGGATCGGGCCTTCCTATCAGGGAGATCGCTGACCTGAAGCAGGAGGCTGAAAAGATATGTGGGAAACCCGAACAACCGAAGTTTTCGAAAAAACCGGTTGCTATCGTGAAATGGGTTGATGGGACTGTCCTGGATACGGTCTGGCAGGTAAAATAGAAAATCCGTATGATCTTGCGCCGGACAGGGCGGCTCTGAAAAACCCGTTAAAAAGCGTCGCTGCAGGTAATTGTTGGGGATTAATCCGTACTGTCATCGTCGAAACTGATCAGTTCGACACCATTCTCCTCGCTGGTATCGTCCCGGTAATGGATCCGGAGACGCACCGAATCCCTGAGATAATTGATCCTTCCGATCTCGACCTTGGTTATATCAAGTTTGGTGCGCTCCCTCAGGTCCTTCAGCAATTCAGCCCTCCTGCCGGGCTGTACCAGATCAATATTCTCATAATCAATAACTTTCTTCATCTCATTTTTAAGCAGCCAGACCCTTTCCAGGAAATAGACCACGATGATGGTGATAACATTGGTGAACACCAGTTCGAGGTAACTGATGTTCACATTGGAAAGGCCGTTGATAACGGATATGCCGATGACAATGAAAAGATAGGTCATCTCCTTGATGGGGATGGGATTGGTCCTGTAACGTATGATCCCGAAGATGGCAAACAGTCCCAGCGCAAAACCAATGCCCAGGCTAATGCTGTCGAGCAGGAAGCAGATCAGGAATACGATGGTGCTGATCAGGATAAAGGCAAAGAGATAGTTCTTTCTCCTGGCAACCGAATAATACAGTCCACGGACAATAATGCCAATGACCAGGAAGTTGAAGCTGAACCGGATGACGAGCGCAAGCAAGGCATCCGGATTAAAGAAGTTCGTTCCAAGAAGCTGGCCCTGGTCAGCCTGCAGCAGGATAAGATCTGTAAACATTTTCAATCTTGTTTATTTTACGCATGTTACCCTTGAAGCGATTATATTTTATGGGATTTTTAAGCAGTATGGTGCCGAGGCAATATTTGCTGCTTGACCCCGGATAGAACCGTTCCTCTTTCAGGATCTTCATAAAGTCGGTCATGCCGCTTGAGTGCTCCCGTTTTACTTCACAGATGCAAAGAA
>CAZVLG010000110.1:0-6625 GCA_964627835.1 uncultured Bacteroides sp. | reverse complement strand
AGCCTCATAATTTTGGTAAATACATTCCGGATGAGCACGACATGTACCCATTCCCCCGTTACGAATGTGGGTGTGGTGCTTCCAAGCACCGATTTATTATCATTATCGTCCACGGAAAAGCGGAAAATACCATCCCGCATTTCCAGCCCGAACCATTTACCATTCCTTTCCGTTCCCGCAATCGAATTAAAACTTCCCTTGTGAAAAATATAGACACTGGAATCACTGACGGACTCCAGTCGCATCCAGAAGGCGATGCTGAAGGGATTGTCGTCGAAGGAAATGGTGGGGTTATCGGGCAGCTCGATGTGGCCCTGGGGACCGGAATTGCTCAGGCTTATCGAACGGTCAAAGGGTCCGTCTCCGCGCAACAGGTTGTCCACGTTTACCAGGGTTCCGTCGTTGTCGTTTTCAGTCGAATCGTATACAACAATGCCGTCCTCCTCCTTGAACGGCCAGTAGAGGACCAGTTCGGGGACGGCCTCGCTGACGGTGGAGAATTTCCATACCTCGCCGCCTGTGATGCCGTTTTCGTTCAGGGCATCGATCTTCCAGTAATAATTCGTCCCGAATTCCAGGCTTCCGGTATGGTAACTGGCTGCCGTCGTGGCGGAGTCGACGATCTCCAGGGAAGTTTCGCTTAAACCCAGGTAAACATTGAATGCCAGGGTATACTCCCCCTGTTCCCAGCGCAGGGTGGTGCCGACGACCGAGATCTCCGTCTGGTCGTCTTCCGGGCTGGTCATAACGGCCTGCACAGGTTTGGAACCGGCCGGAAAGGTCTCCGCTGCGTTCGAATACGCATAATTGGATTCCGAGGTGTCGTTATAGGATTTGATCCGGTAATAGTAGGTCGTCGAAGGATCGACCAGGGAATCGATGTATGCCCCGGTACCGGCTGCAACCGTATCAATGACTGCAAAAACGGTGCTGTCGGTCGAGCGTTCAAGGATAAAACCAGATTCCGTCCGGTTCAGATCGTACCAGTTCAGATTGATCCTGTACTCCGACCTGGGATCCGTTGTAAAGAATCCCGGTTTCGGCATTCCAGCCGGATCCTGAGGCAGCCCGTTGAGGTAATCCTCCAGGTTCGTATAACCGTTCCCGTTCTTGTCCCCGTTCCGGTCCGACGCATCGTTCGGATTCAGTCCCTCGGAAGTCTCATACGCATCCGGCATCCCGTCGTGGTCCGAATCGGTGGGAGCGGGGAGGCTCTGTAGCCTGGGGAATCCCCCGGCATCGCTCTGCCGGGTAAGGATGAAGCCGGTGCTGTCGACCAGGTTCTTGATGGCCCGGTTATCGGCATCGTCCCGCATAGGGAAGGAGGCGCCGGCATGCCGGATTATCTCCAGGTATGCGTCCTGGGCCGATTGTTCGGGCAGGGGATTGGGAACGGTGAAAGGAACGTCGTACCGGATCGGGATGCCCCCGTTAAGCGGGTCCACCCCTCCGTTCCAGTTGTCGGCCGTCACTGCCGGGTAGCCGGCCATATAGTTGCCGGTGATGTACATCCGCTTGGTCGGTTCCCCCTGTACGATCCGGTCGCGCACCCCGGAGCCGGTGGCCGGTCCCGCCTTGTAATAGTTGTTCACCAGGTTCACCCGGCCTGTTGGATTAGTGTATGCGGACTGGTAACCCCAGTTGTAGATCACGTTGTTCCTCGAGTCCGTTATGTCCTCGTCGTAGGTATAGGCATATTTTGGGTGCCGGCTGCCGTTTGTATGGATCAGGTTGTGGTGGTATGAGGTGTAGCCTCCCCAGAGGCCTCCCATGGAATGTCCTGCGGCGTTAAGGCCTTCCCCGATGATGCAGTACTGGGCTGTGATGTTCTGGTTGCCATATGCGGTAAAGCATTCGTCGAGTCCCCAGCTCATGGTGCAATGGTCCAGAATGACGTTCTGGCTATCGTCGATATCCAGTGCATCCGATCCGGTAAGGCCATGGCGGTCCCCCAAGCGGAAGCGCATGTAACGGACGATGATGTTGTTCGCCTCCCGGATGATCGTGGGATAGTCCCTCACGCAAATCCCGTCTCCGGGAGCCGTTTGTCCCGCGATCGTGATGTTATCCTCCCGCAGGAAAAGAGCTGATTGAAGTTCGATGTCCCCCGACACCCGGAACACGACGGTGCGGTTCGGCTGGCTGACGGCATCCCGGAGGGAACCGGGCCCCGAATCGTTCAGGTTTGTAACCTCGTAAACCGCGCCCCCGCGGCCCCCGCTGGTATATTTTCCATACCCCTCGGCTCCCGGAAAGGCGGGGGTCTGTGCGTGGATCACATGAATACCGGCCAGCAGAAAAATGAAGATGCCTGATAAAATCCTGTTCATAATAGTGTTGAATATCAATTGGTTGGAGATAAAATTCGATTTGAGCAATATGAAAACGTTTACAAAATAAGACAATATCGACAAAAAAGGACTGCAATTCACGGATTTTTTATCAAAGAATGCACCGGTTATCTTGCAATGTCATATGTTCCTCACATTCAGATGGTTATTTATTATCTCCGGAACCAGTAAGGTACAACCATCTGTAAACCAGTCCTATAACAAAAAGAGGCAGGAAGGGGAGGAGCCGGAGTATCAGTTTGTTGAGGAATCCGGGAATGCATTCAGCCCGGTCCCGGAACAGGGCTTTTACGGCCGCAGCGGCCACTTTTTCCGGGCGTTTCACCAGTCCGAACCGTTTGCCTTTCGGGATGCTGAGATTACTTCCTTCGGTGAACGGGGTATCCACGGCACCCGGGATCAGGCAGGTTATCCGGACGCCCCTTGGTTTGAGCTCGAACCTCAGGGCACGTGTAAAATGGCGGATAAAGGCCTTGGTAGGACCGTACAGGGAGATCGTCGGATAGGGCATCACCGCCGAAATGGATGAAACATTCAAGATATATCCCGTTCCACGGCGGACCATCTGCTCAGCGAAAAGCCGGCAGAGCATGGCGGGGGTTGTCGTATGGAGCTGCAGGATGGACCGTACACGTTCAGGATCAGCGTGAATGGTTTCCCCGTAAACCAGGAAACCCGCACAGTTGACCAGGACCTCAACCTCCAGGTTCCCTTCCTCGCAGAACCGGAAAACCCCTTCGGCGGATCCCTCTGAAGCGAGATCGAAGTCCAGCGTAATCACGGAAACACCACAGGAATTCTCCAGCCATTCCTTTAACAGGGATAGGCGTTCGGGCTGGTTGCTGACGGCAAGTATAGGATAGCCCTTGCTGGCCAGTTCAGCCGAAATATGCCATCCGATCCCGGAGGAGGCCCCTGTAATCAATGCATGCTTCATAAAAGGTTGAATTATTTAGCGTGCCCTGCTGACCCGGGCTCCAGCCTTTCGCCTGTGAATCTCGTCCTCGACTTCAATGGGTACACAGATCTTGTTCACCGGGTTAAAATAGGTTCCTAGTGATTTGGCCAGTACCAGGGCAACCGGAATCCCTATAATGGAGAGGAATAAGCCAGCAATCTGGAAGATGGTTATGATGGATAATATTAAGCCGAAGGGGAAATAAATGATTCTTACAAAGATCCCAAAAGCCAGCCAGAGCTTGTTCTGGTCTGTCTTCAGGTCACTCTTGCGGATCATGGACGATGTAAACGGAGTCAGAAGGAACCTGGACAATTGTATGAGTCCCAGGCCAAGGGGCGCGCCAACCACGGTGATTGTGAGCAGTCCGCCGATCAAAAAGGTAAAGAAAGCCGATACAAACCCCATGAAGGGTATATGCCAGATGATGTTTCCCAGTGTTCTCATGATTGGTTAAAGTTAGCGCAATTTTTCATTTGCCCGCAAGTATCATATTGTGTGCCTATGTTACTTCTTAAGTACGATTGGAAATCTAATTCAATCGACAAGTCTGCGATAAGGCTGATATACTTCGTAATGGTGGGGATGTCCCTAATCTGGATGATTGAACCTGGAAGAATGTAACCGGCGGATAACAATCCGTTGCACCGGAGCCGCGGACCACGCGGTTTCTGACATCAAAGGCCGTCACCGCGACCTGGCTATCGTTTCAAATATATGTGACAACCCAATTCTATGCAGCATTCTTGTTATAGCCGGCAGCTTAACTGCCCCGTTAGCCTATGAGGATAAATAAAAAATATTGAGAATCCTGGTTAGAATTTAATTTGTATACTTGTGAGTAACGGTTTAAAGTAATCCAATTATTAACCAGGAGTTCTTAGAAAAATGGAGACAGATAATTTTCAAGCCATGAATTCGTCACGGCGGGATTTTATAACGAAGACCGGTGCCGCTGTTGCCGGTTTGTTTGTTGTATCATATCTGAAGCCTTCCGGGGTTTTTGCATACAGCCATCAAAAAGAATCTTCATTCTTAGCTACAGTGGCGATTACAAACACCTTAAACACGCCGGCCGATAGCTACGTATATGATGATGCTAACGGCGGGGTTAAACAAAAGGTACAGTATCTGTGCGAGCAGCTTGGCGGAATTTCTGATCTGTTCAGTACGGGTAAAAAAGTAGTGATAAAAATTAATCTGACCGGTGGATCAGGAAACGCAACAAACGCGAAATTGAATGGAGTTCCTATTACAGAAGCTATGTGGAGTCATCCTGCAGTTGTTCGAGCGGTAACGGAATTGATCATTGATGCGGGAGTTTCTGGGGGTGATATTATCATTGCAGAAAGTCTTGGAAGTTATGATTCTTTCAGCAATTCCGTGTTTCAGGGTTACGTGGATATTAAGAACTATTATGATTGCGAATTGCTGGATATCAGCAAAGGTAGTTTTGTCGAAATTTCAACCGGCGGCGATTATTATAACTATCCGTCGTTTATCATGAATCAGGTTTTACAGGATGCGGATGTCTATGTTTCCATTCCGAAATTGAAGCAGCATGCAGAAGCCGGATTCACTGGTGCCATAAAAAATCAGGTTGGCTCTGTTCCGCAGCCGCCATACGAAACGGAGAGCATTCATTACCGCCGTCAGGCGATTCACAATCCTACGAATGGCTCTTCGGCTGCATATTTGCCAGGATCAATTTGCGATCTGAATGCCGCCCGGCCTGTTCATTTTGCCGTTGTGGATGGGATAAAAAATGCATGGGGCGGTGAAGGGGTCTGGAACCCGAATTTCGTCCCGTATGAAAGCCATGTTATGCTTGCAGGAAAAGAACCTGTTGCACTCGACAGCATTGGGGCAAAATTGATGGGACTGGATTGTGAGGCGAAAAAACTTCAACTGCCAGGGGATAATAGCTACGGTGATACCGAGTGCGATAACTATCTTGACCATCTCCATACCAAAAGTGTTGGTACAAACCAGTTGAACGAGATCGAGGTTGTCGGTGACGGGAAGGATTTAGTAACATCTGTAAAAGGAAGTGCAGAATTACAGAAACCTGTAAATATCAAGTTGTGTGCTAATTACCCAAACCCGTTCAATCCATCGACTATGATAGTCTTCTACTTGCCTCACAATGAATACGTGACGCTCAAAGTCTATGACATCAGGGGTAGAGAGGTTGAGACGCTGATCGAAGGTGAAGTTCCTTCAGGTGAACACCGTCTGCAATGGAGCGCCGGGGGTCTTGCAACCGGAGTCTACCTGGGTCGGTTGGAGGCCGAAGGTTACTCTGAAACAATAAGGATGGTTTATCATCAGTAAATGTATTGCAAACTGAACGGAGAGGCGGGGAGGAGCGGAGCAAAATGGGTGTTGAATAAAAAGTGCGCGTTAGCTGTATCATTCATATATCAAGCGGGCTTCGAACATTGAATTTATTTCTATTGAGTACATGTGTATATATCATAGTGGTTCGTACATCTTTATGACCGAGTAATTCCTGTACCGTGCGGATATCATAACCATCTTCAAGAAGATGCGTAGCAAATGAATGACGAAAAGTATGACACGAGGCGTTTTTTGTTATCTGTGACTTCCTGATTGCATTTTTCACTTCTTTTTGTAAAAAGCTTTCGTGGCGATAGTGTTGTTTTAATTTTCCTGAACAAGGGTCAATTGCTGGTTTCCTGGAGGGGAAAATATATTGCCAGGCCGGTTCTTTTGGAGCATTTGGATATTTTCTCTCCAATGCTTCCGGCATAGAAGCACCTGTAAATCCTTTTATCATCATATTTTCTTCCAATTTGATCTTTGCCTTTTCTATTTGTCTCTTTAACTGTGGTATTAGTAAGCGTGGAAGCAACGTTCTCCGGTCGTTGTCTCCTTTACCTGCGCGAATAATTATTTCATTGAAATTGAAGTCAATATCTTTAACACGCAATTTCATGCATTCGGTTAAACGCAATCCGCTACCATATAATAGTGAAGCCATAAGATGAAATTCGCCATGAAGATTCGATAATACATCTTGTGCTTCATCGCAACTAAAAACAACAGGTAAGCGTTTTCCGATTCTTGCATGTTTAAAGTCAAAAGCTTCCGGTGGAATTTTTAAGACCTTCTTATATAAAAAGACAAGGGCATTTAATGCATGGTTTTGATTGAAGCGGAAACCTTTCTATCAACTGCAAGGTAGGTGAGAAATTCCGCTATCTCATTTCCACACATATCTTCAGGATGTCTTTTATTATGGAAGATAATAAACCGGTATATCCAATTGATATAGGTTTTTTCCGTACTATAG
>CAZVLG010000109.1:0-8961 GCA_964627835.1 uncultured Bacteroides sp. | reverse complement strand
GATCATGATGATCCATCCCACCATCGATCCTGCGACAAGGTCATTTACCATGGAAATAAAGATCAACAACGATCAGGAGCTGCTTCGTCCGGGGATGTTCAGTCGGGTAACCATGAAAATCGGGGAGGAAATGGCCCTGGTATTGCCATCGGTTGCCGTGCTGAAATTGCAGGGTTCGAACGAACGGTTTGTATTTGTCGAAGAAAACGGTGTCGCCAGGAGGATCACCGTGATGATAGACAAGCGGTTTGACGATAAGATCGAAGTCATATCCGATGAACTGTCGGTTGGAAGCAGGTTGATTGTATCCGGACAGGCAAAACTGATCGACGGGGATAAGGTGAAAGTTGTCGCAGAGTAATAACGAAAACAGAATCCAGCCATGAGTATATATAAAAGTGCGGTAAACAGGCCCATAACGACCGTCATGTTGTTTGTGGGGATCATTGTCCTGGGGCTTTACGCCCTTGTGCAGTTGCCCATCGATCTCTACCCTGAAATGGAATTCCCCGCCATATCCGTCATGACGACCTACCCGGGCGCGAATGCCTCGGATATTGAGACCAATGTAACCAGGAAGCTGGAAGATTCCTTCAACAGCATCGACAGGCTGAAGGAAGTCACCTCGGTATCCTATGATAACCTTTCGGTGATTTTCCTGGAATTCGAATGGGGGACCAACCTGGACGAGGCTTCCAACGACCTGCGATCGGCCATCGATTTCACCTTTGACATACTTCCTGAGGATTGTGACCGTCCCAGTATCTTCAAATTCAACACGAGCATGATGCCCATCCTGTTTTATGCCATCACGGCTGAAGAAAATTACACGGGACTGGAAAAAATTCTGGATGAGAGGGTCATCAATCCCCTGAACAGGATTGAAGGCATCGGTTCGATTAACCTGGCGGGGGCGCCACGAAGAAAAATTTACGTGGACATAGATCCCAAACGGCTGGATGCTTATAATCTTACCGTCGAACAGATCGGGGCGGCCATACAGGCGGAAAATATCGATATGCCTTCCGGTAATGTGAAGATGGGCCAGATGGATTACCAGTTGCGGATCCTTGGGCAGTTTACCGAAAGCGGGCAAATCGACAATATAGTGGTTGGCAACCGGGGTGGAAAGCCGGTCTATTTGAGAGATGTCGGGGTTGTCAGGGATACGGTAAAGGACCTTTCCATTGAGGAAAGGATCGACGGCAAGCAGGGCCTGCGCATGTTTGTGATGAAACAATCAGGGGCCAACACGGTAAAGATTACCAGGCAGGTGAACAAACAGCTTGCCGAGCTGGCAAAGACCCTTCCCCCGGATGTTCAAATTACCACCATATTCGACACCTCTGAATTCATCATCGATGCCATACGGAACCTGTCGAAGACCCTCCTGTGGGCGCTGGTTTTTGTTATCCTGGTTGTGCTTGTTTTCCTGGGAAGGTGGAGGGCTACTTTTATCGTGGGACTCGCCATTCCGATCTCCCTCATAACCTCGTTTATATATCTTTTTTTCACGGGGAATTCACTGAATGTGATATCCCTGGCCTCCCTGGCCATTGCCATCGGTATGGTGGTCGATGATGCCATTGTGGTGCTGGAAAATATTTCCAAACACATAGACCGGGGAACAAGTCCCCGGGAAGCCGCCATATACGCCACCAATGAAGTTTGGCTGGCAGTTATCGTAACGACCCTTGTGGTCCTGGCCGTTTTCATGCCCCTTACCCTGGTAACGGGACTGACAGGTGTGATGTTCCGGCAGCTGGGATGGATCGTCTCCATAACCATCGTAACCTCAACGGTCATTGCCATCTCCCTTACCCCCATGCTTGCTTCAGTGCTCTTAAGGCTTGCACCGAAGAAAGAAAGGAAACCGCGGTTCGGGTATTCCACGACCATTGGATTGTTTCTCGAAAAGGTAGAGATCTTCTATGAGAAGAACCTGAGGTGGGCTTTAAGGCACAGGGGACTGGTCATTATCAGCGGACTGGTGGTGTTCTTCGCTTCCCTTCTTCTCATGAAATTCGTCGGAACCGACTTTATGCCGGAATCGGATGAAGGCCAGTTAAATATTCTCGTGGAATTGCAAACGGGTGTCCGCGTTGAGGAAACGATGAAAACCACCCGCAAGGTTGAGCAGATCATACATGAAAATTACCCGGAGGTGGAGCTTATATCCGCATCAACGGGATCCGACGACGAAGGAGGCTTTATATCCATGTTCAGCCAGAGCGGCTCGAACGTGATCAATTTCAGGCTCAAACTCAGTCCCCTGGATCAGCGGGAAAGGTCCGTGTGGGACATCTCCGACAATCTGCGCCAGCAGTTTGACCAGATCCCGGAAATCATTAATTACAACCTGAACACGCAGGCTCATTTTATGGGATCGGCCGGCAATACCGTTAATGTGGAAATATACGGATATGATTTTGACAGGACCAACCAGCTGGCCGATCAATTGAAGGATTTGATCAGCTGGATCGAAGGGGCGGAGGATGTCCAGATCAGCCGAGAAAAAGAAAGGCCGGAGCTGCAAATTGCACTGGACAAGGATAAGCTCTCACAGCACGGATTGAATACCGCAACAGTTTCCATGTACCTCCGCAACCGTGTGGATGGGATGATCGCATCACGGTACCGTGAAGAAGGGGATGAATATGATATTATCGTCCGGTTCAGCGAGGAATACAGGAATTCCATTTCGGATATCGAGGAAATTAGCATCATGACCCCCCTGGGGAATAAAATTAAAATAGCCGAACTGGGGGAAGTCAGGGAATACTGGAGCCCGCCCAACATTGAACGAAAAAGGCGTGAACGGCTGGTCACGGTATCGGTCAAACCGGTCGGCATTTCGCTGGGAGAACTGGCCGGTATGATCAACAATGAACTGGCCCAGGTCACTATTCCAGGAGATATTCTGGTTGTCGTCGGGGGGGCCTATGAGGACCAGCAGGAAGCATTTGCAGACCTGTTCCTGCTTCTGATGATCGGCCTCATCCTGGTCTACCTGGTTATGGCCTCGCAGTTTGAATCATTTGTGATGCCATTGATCATCATGTTCACCATCCCGTTCTCATTTTCCGGTGTCATACTGGCCCTGTTCATCACCAACACCACCCTGAGCGTCGTGGCGGCACTGGGCGCCGTGCTCCTGATTGGGATCGTGGTGAAAAACGGCATCGTTCTGATCGATTTCATTAACCTGATGAGGGACCGGGATTATGAACTGCACGATGCCATAGCCCTGTCGGGAAAATCACGCCTGCGGCCGGTCCTGATGACCTCTCTTACGACCATCCTGGCAATGCTGCCGCTGGCCGTAAGCTCAGGTGAAGGATCAGAAATATGGAGCCCGATGGGGATTGCCGTCATCGGGGGACTTGTTTTCTCCACCTTTCTGACCCTGATCATCATTCCGGTTCTTTATGGCTCCCTGATCAGGAAGTCAGCAAAAAAGCACAAGCTGAAATTCCGGAAACATTTCACTTTCATGGATGAATAAAAAATCACCTCATATGAAATCTGTTTTAATTGTATTCAACCAGGCCCATACCGAAAGAGTGGAATATATGCTTGAACGGCTTGAAATCAGGGGCTATACCTGGTGGAATGATGTCCGGGGACAGGGCACAGATACCGGAGAGCCCAGGATGGGCACACATACCTGGCCGGAAATGAATTCTGCCGCACTGGTCATTATCGATGATGAAAAAGTTAAACCCCTCCTGGAGCGTGTCCGGAAACTGGATGAGATCAACAAGGAAGTCGGAGTACGGGCTTTTGTATGGGACATCCTTCAGACGGTGTGATCATCATTCCCGTTCTTAATAACCGGGGAATTTTCCAGGGCAAAAAAAACCGGCCGGAAAAATCCGGTCGGTTTACTCAGGCTCCCCTTACTATTCCATTGTCGAACCAATTTGTAGAAGATTTGAAGCAATTGTATAATTTAAAGCAGCTTACAAAAGGAATGGGATTGTCCTCTGCGGTAATCAGAAAGGCGTGAAGTCGCTGATTTGCCTCAAATTAATTTGTGACACTGGAATAGAACCACAATTATATATTGCATCCCGGTCAGTGAACCATCACTTTTTTCAGATATACTTCATCTGCATGGATCCTGAGAAAATACAAGCCGGATGGTAAATTTTCACGGTTAATGGTTATCGAATTTACCTGGATATTATCAAGGATCCTTACGAGCCTGCCATCCAGGCTAAGGATTTCTATTTTATTTACGGGCATGTTGTTTTTTATCTCTATTGTAAGGTTAGTATTAAAGGGATTGGGATAAATGGATACGGGATCGACAACTGATAATTCAGCAAGCTTTTCAATACCCCCAGATGGATCATATGCATTAAGAGAATCGAGGTTAAATCTCCAGACCTCTGATAACGGTTCATCCAGATCCCTTCCATTCAGGTATCCTCCAATGAGATAAACATAATTACCAACTTTTTCACCAGCCATTCTAGAACGCTTAAAAGGCATGCCTTCCATAAGTTTCCAGGAATCGGTTGCCGGATCATATTCCTGGATAAAATTTGTGCCAATGCTTGTACCATATAGACCCTCGGGAGTCCTGCTGCTATCCCCTCCAAATACAACAATTTTCTGATTATGAACCACGCTAATATGGTAAATTACCGGGACCGGCATATCTGGTAATTCTGTCCATGTTTTAGACTTTAGGTCATATACTTCTGACTTTCCGGTTGGGTTATTCCATCCTGACCCATATGTCCCTCCAATCACGTATATTTTATTATCAATTATGGCAGAGGAACCACCTGGCCGATCATATATCATATCTGGCAGAGTACCCCAACTGTCCGTTCCGGGAGCGTAATACCATGCCTTCTTTGAATCCAAAGGATCATAGCCGCTGGTACCTCCCAGAATATAGATGGTGTCATTTAGCACACAAGAAGCACCACCGCCATTTTTTTCCGGACTACCCGTTTTTTCCTGCCAGGTATTTTCTTCAGGATCATATTCCACCGTGGAGTTTGTTGTGATCCAATTACTGACACCGATATTACGCCATCCACCAGCCAAATAGATTTTATTTTTAACAACCTCAGTATTACACCCATATATATCTTCAAGCATTTTTGCCAGATCTGTCCATTCGTTTGCTTCCGTATTGAATGCGTCAGCTGAATCTAAAGTATTATCAACTGAAGCATCAGTACCCCCAAATACATAAATCATGCTATCAAAAACACATGAATTTTGCCCCCCCCTTGCTATGTCCATGGATTTCATCTGTTTCCATGCAGGACTGTATGATTCCGCGTAACCAAACTTATCATTTTCATATTCTGTGCCACCCATATACCACATTTTATATTTGATACCTGCGCTATCTATCACATGAGGAATCCAAACCGATCTGGAATCCCAGCTTCCTTCTGCTCCTTTTTTCAATACAGGATTCCCTGCATATTTCGTCCATATAGTACCATCAGGTGAAGTGGCATAGCCAATGTCATGGATTTGCCCGTTAGCCATATCTCCTCCGGTATACCACATATGAAAAGTTATTCCGTCAAATAACACCGCAGGGAAACACACATTCGGATTATCCCACTCTTCTGACATTCCCGGTTCGAGAACAGGATTTAAAGTATCCTTTACCCAGAGAAGGCCATCCGGTGAGGTAGCGTGTCCAACGCCTTGTCCTCCTTGACCATAGCCTGCATACCACATGTGGTATTCACTTCCAACTAATATTACCTCGTCAATCCATACAAAAGCATCCTCCCAGCTTCCTGCAGCTCCTTTTGTCAGAACGGGATTATTTGCATCCCTTATCCATTTGATACCATCCTCCGAGGTAGCGTGACCGATCGATGCATTCAGCCAATCCCCTTTGAAGCCGGTATACCACATGTGCAGTGTATCATTTATATGGGTTACATCACCGCAAAATATAGCGTCCTGATCCCAGCTTCCGGAGGGGCCTTTTTCAAATACTGGATTATTTGGATCTTTCGTCCATATGATCCCGTCGGGGGATGTCGCATGTCCAATACTACCTCCAGAATTGTTGAAACCTCTATACCACATATGGTAGAGGTTTTTATAGAAGATGACAGAACCAATACCATCAAGATGCTCGTCCCATTCCCCGGCAGATCCAGGGACCATAACCGGGTTGTCAGGGTGTTTAGTCCAATCAATCTGACAAAACAGATTCAATGAAAAGATTGAAAGCAGTGATAGCAAGTAAATCTTTTTCATGGCTTAGATGTTTAGGGTTGAAAAATTATTACATTGGATTACAGTTTAATCGCGTTAAGAACACTTAAAGATGAAACTGGAAATACCGAAGACCTTATCAATAAATTTACAACCTGGAATATGCCCTTGTCTATCACTTTTGTCTCAAAATAGGTAAGAAAAGTCCCATAAATTGAGTGGATCAATCATTTGCAGGTCAATTGCCTGGTTTATACAGGAAGGGAGTTTGGGATAATTTCTAAATAATTTAACCCAGGGATTCTTTATACCCGGCAGGATTTACACCGAAATATTCCCTGAATGAACTCGCAAAGTAGGAAGGGGTTTGAAATCCCACCTCATACATGACCTGGGTAATGTTTAGCTTTCCGGTGAGGATGAGTTCGGCAGCTTTTTTCAGCCGCATGATCCGGAGCAGATCCTTGGGACTGCCACCAGTCAATGCAGCAATCTTTCTGAACATTTGGGTACGGCTCATATTCAAATCCCTTGGCAGACTGTCTACCTTAAACTGAGGATTGCCTATGTTCTGGCGCAGGATGGCCAGGATTTTTTGCAGGAGTTTGTCCCCCGGAACCCGGACGGTCTCCTCCAGCGGTTTGACTTTGAATTCTTCCTGGAATTTCTCCCTAAGTTTCTGTCTCTGCTCAATAAGGTTTTGAGTTCGTACGCGAAGCTTTTCTGCATCAAAGGGCTTTATGAGGTAATCATCAGCCCCGGTTTTCAAACCCTCCAGCTTGCTTTTCCTGTCGGCCTTGGCAGTGAGCATGATGACCGGAATATGATTCGTATGAGGACTTTGTTTAAGTATGCGGCTCAACTCCATGCCGTCCATCAAGGGCATCATCAGATCAGTGATCACCAGATCCGGTATACTTTCGGTGGCTTTGGCGAATCCTTCCCTGCCATTTTCTGCCTCCAGGATATGATACTCATTGACCAGATTCTGTGTTATATAATTTCTAAGGTCAGTATTGTCTTCAACGACCAGGACAACAGATGCTGCTTTGTCTTTTCCCCCGGTATGAGCTTCAGGAAAATCTATCTTTTTCAGTGCGGCTGAGTCGACCATTGGCTCAACAGGTTTTTTCTCTTCCCCGGAAGGGAGTTTCATTATCTCATCTTCTTTAAAAAACATCTTTGAAACAGGAAGTTTTACAGTAAATATGCTGCCCTTGCCGATATCACTTTCTACAAAGATCTCACCATGGTAAAGATCCACCAGTTCTTTTGTAAGCGCCAGACCAATCCCGGTTCCTTCCTGTTCCCTTGAGTCGGAATCACTTACCTGGTAAAAGCGGTCAAAAATATTTTCCAATTTTCCCGTAGGAATTCCTTTTCCGGTATCCTGAACTGATATTTCAGCAGATGAAGGGGCATCACTGTCTTCCGACGATATGTATTTCAGGGTGATATTGATACTCCCTCCATTGGGAGTGAATTTGAATGCATTGGAAACCAGGTTGATAAAGATCTTTTCAAGTTTGTCAGGATCGAAGTATACCAGTTCCGGTTTGTCTGGCAGTATATATTCATATCCGATATTTTTACTCTCAGCAAGTGAAAGAAAAGATAGCACAGTTGTTCTTATAAAATCAGTTAGATACCCTTCTGATACTTGCATTTTGACTTTGCCTGTTTCAAGTTTGGAAATATCCAGTAACTGGTTAACCAGGTGCTGAAGCCTCCGTGCATTTCTTCTCATGGTTTGCAGCAGGCTTTTATTTTTCGATGATAAAGCTGGTAGATTCTTTATTAAATCCTCGATCGGTCCAAGCAGTAATGTAAGTGGTGTACGAAACTCATGGGATATATTAGCGAAGAAACGGGACCTCATCTGATCGATCTCCTCTACCTTCTCTTTTTCCATTCTTTCAATTTCAACTGCAGTCTTCAGCTTTGCCCGGTTCAACAGGTATCGACGGTATAGTAGGGTGATTCCAATCAGGATGAATCCATATACAGTATATGCCCACCAGGTTCGCCAGGGTGGGGGATGGATCGTGATCTGCAGAGAGGCTCCGGCCTCGTTCCATACTCCGTCATTATTTGCACCTGAGACGAAGAAGGTATAATGCCCGGGTCTCAGGTTTGTAAAATCAACATTGGTCCTTTTTCCTACATATATCCAGTCATCGTTTAAACCTTCAAGTTTATATTTATACTGATTCAATTCAATATCCAAATAATTCAGTATAGCAAATTCAAAAGATAATTGATCCTGATTATGTTTAAGCTCTATTTTGTCCGTATATGTTATGGATTTCTGCAGCACGGAATTATTACCCGGATGTACTGCCTGGTTATTTATTTTGAGATCCGTCAGCATAACGGGTGCTACTTGCTGGTTGATCTGAATACTATCCGGGAAGAAGGATATCAAACCTTCCCGGGTGCCAAAAAACAATTCTCCGTCTTTATTTTTAAAAGCACTCTCATACCTGAAATTGTTTGTAGGCAGACCATGCCGCACAAAATAATTTGTGAATGTTTCGGACTGCATGTTAAATTTTGACAATCCTTCATTTGTGCCCAGCCATAGGTTCCCTGTGCCATCTTCAATTATACTTTCAATCCTGTTACTGGGAGAACCCTGGGTTGTGGTGAAGGATTTTATTTTCATCTTAGCTCCATCCATGAGCTGTGTTCTGTCTTCCGTTAGTTTTACAAGTCCATGTTCAACTGTGGCAAGCCAAATATTACCCAGGC
>CAZVLG010000108.1:0-2525 GCA_964627835.1 uncultured Bacteroides sp. | reverse complement strand
TTTGCATTGAAATGCCTCAAAATCCGCGCCAAAATTCATCCCGCTAGTCCTGAACAGGAGTGCCCGGCCGGAAGCAGTAAATCCTGTCGCACAGCGCGTATTTTAACTATCTTTATTGGACCAATACAAACAACCTAAGATACTGGCCGCTCTCACCATTTATAAAGCTTCTGCCGGATCGGGGAAAACCTATACCCTTGCCCGTGATCTTATCAGCCTGGTCATTACGGATCCCGAATTATACAGGCATATCCTTGCCGTGACATTCACCAATAAGGCAACGGACGAGATGAAAAACAGGGTCCTCGATGAGCTGCACAAACTTGCTTCCGGTAAAAACCCGGGCATGATGGATTTCGTTGCCTCGGAGAATGGCTATTCAGAGGATGAAGTTACCGGCAGGGCGGAGATCATACTGGGAACCATCTTGCATAATTATTCCCGATTCCACATTGAGACCATTGACCGGTTTTTCCAGCGCGCCATACGTGCTTTTACCAGGGAAATCGGCCTTTCAGGCGGGTACCAGATCGAGCTTGATTCGGACAGGATCCTGTCTGAAGCCATTGATGAAATGCTTGACAGTCTTGAAGAGGAATCCGGGCTGTTGGATTGGTTTGTGGAGTTTGCGCGAGACAAAATCCAGGAGGGGAAACACTGGAACCTGAAAAAAGACCTGATGGTGCTGGGAAGGGAATTAAGCAGGGAGCGGTTCCAGATGGGAAGCCCGGAACTGGTGAAGCAACTGGTCGATAAGGATAAATATTCTTCTTTCCGGGCGGGAATGATGCAGATCAAATTCAGCTTCGAGAACACCCTGAAGGAATATGCTCGTGATGCCATCCGGATCATGGAGGGAGAGGCACTCAGATCCGATGATTTCAAAGGGCAGTATGGGGTAGGGTATTTTTTTGAGAGGATCCTGAGGGATGATTTCAAATACCCATCCGATACGATCCTTAAATCGGCGGATGAACCCACCGAATGGCATGCAAAGCAATCTCCGCATAGCGACCGGATTCAATCGGCCTACCGCAGCGGCATGAATGAGCTGCTCAAAAAGTGCATCGGCTTATTTGAAAGCCGGTACCTGGAATACAGATCAGCTGAATCGGTCAGGAGCTTTCTCTATGCCCTCGGTATTTTAACGGATATCTCCAGCCGCATGCATACCTGTGCGGAATCTCAGGGGATTTTCCTGCTTTCCGATGCAGCCCGTTTCCTGAATGGGATCATCGGCGAGAACGATGCCCCCTTTGTCTATGAAAGAATCGGAAATTACTTTCATCATTACATGATCGATGAATTCCAGGATACATCCGGGCTTCAGTGGAAGAACTTTCGCCCCCTCATAGAGAACAGCCTTGCATACAATCACAAATGCCTCGTGGTCGGTGATGTCAAACAATCCATATATCGCTGGCGGAACAGCGACTGGGAGATCCTTTCCGAGCAGATTCAGCAGGATTTCAACCCGGAACAGTTGGTTGCTGAGGGGCTCCGACAGAACTGGCGCAGTCGGGAGAACATCGTTCGTTTTAATAACTTGTTCTTTGACAAAGCCCGGGAAATTTTCTGTGCCCATTTTGATCAGGAAGGAGGGGGCGCAGAGTCATATGCTGAGAAGGCATCCAGGGCATATGCGGATGTGGACCAGGAAATTCCGGACGAACCCGGCAAAAAGGGTGGATACATCCGTGTTGCCCTGATGGCGGATCCCGAAGATGGAAACTGGAAAGATCTGGCCGATATGGAGGTGATCCGGGCCATTGAACAGTTACAGGATCGTGGGGTGGGACCATCTGAAACAGCTATTCTGGTTCGCAGCAAAAAGGACGGCAAACGGATCGCGGATGCGATCCTTGCATACAAGAGCCTGCACCAGGCTTCAGGATATCTTTACGATGTCATATCAAACGAGTCACTTTACCTGAGCAACAGCACTTCGGTCAGGATCCTGATCAATGCCCTGAGGTTCCTGGTCTCACCCGAAGACCGCGTCAGTCTTGCCCAGCTGGTTTATGAATACAACCTGTTCAGCGGCCGCATTTCGGCCGGTGAAGGCAACCTGGACGGGCTGCTGGGCAGCTTTAGAACTGATGAACCGCCGGCATTGCCGGAGCCCTTCCTGGATGAATCGCTTCGATACCTTACCCTGACCGAATTGACCGAGCGGATCATTGCGCTGTTCTCCCTTGATACTCATCCGTCCGAGACCCCCTATATTCTTGCGTTTCAGGACCTGGTGCTGGACTATTCCCGGGACGGTGCTGCGGATATCAATGCCTTCCTCGAATGGTGGGATGAGAACGGGGAAGAAAAATCACTGACGGTCTCGGATGACCAGGACGCCATACGTATCATGACAATACATAAGGCCAAAGGGCTTGAATTCAAGTCCGTCATCATACCCTATTGCAACTGGTCCTTTGATCACCGGTCCCCAAACCCGGAAATATTATGGTGCCATCCGGACCGGGAGCCCTTCAATGAACTCAGCCTTCTGCCTGTTGGATATTCTTCCG
>CAZVLG010000107.1:0-4181 GCA_964627835.1 uncultured Bacteroides sp. | reverse complement strand
TATCAAGTTGTAGGATACGATTGGGCCTCCCTGAGCAGATCAATTGCCCTCTCCAGTTTCTCCTCCATGGGTGTATATCCGTCAAGCCAGTGGATGTGGAGTCCCCTGCGCTCCATTCCCCTGAACCAGGTCATCTGCCGTTTTGCGAACCGGTGAATGGCGGTTTCCAGGCCGGAAAGCATTTCCCCGTATTCCAGTCTGCCGAGGAGAAATTCGGTTATGTACTTGTATTCCAGGCCGTAATAGATCAGTTTCCCCGGAGGAATGCCTTCCGCCAGCAGTCCCTCTACCTCCTCGATCATACCATCTTTCAATCGTTCCTGCAATCTCCGGCTTATCCTTTCCCGGCGCAGATCCCGGTCGAAATTAATGCCCAGGATAAGGGGATGCAGTTCCGGGTATGCATCGTCAAGCCGGGGATTATCCCGGTAATAGTATTCGATTTCAAGAGCGCGCAGCAGACGCTTGCGGTTCTCCGTGTCCGTCTTGTTATGAAGTTTTTTAAAGGAAGCCAGGCGGGCAGAGAGCTCTTCCATGCTTTTCTGCTCAAGTTCGGACCGCAAGGCCCTGTTTACGGGAACCCGGATCAGGCGGTATCCCTTCAGCACGGCTTCGATGTAGAGTCCACTTCCGCCGCAAAGAACCGCCTTTTTTCCCTGCTCCAGGATCTCGCCGTATACCCTTAGAAAGTCCTTCTGGTATTCAAATACATTGAATTCGTATCCCGGTTCCAGGATGTCGACCAGGTGACAGGGGATCCGGCGCCCATCAACCAGGTAATCCGCGTAATCCTTCCCCGTACCGAGGTTCATGCGGCGGTATACCTGCCTGGAATCCGCCGAGATCACCTCTCCCCCTATCCTGCCGGCCAGGCAGGCGGCGAACCGGGTCTTCCCCCCGGCCGTATGCCCGAGTACGGTAATGAGCCTTGTCTTTCTTCCGGGGTCACCCATACGGGTAAAGTTCGTAAAATTTCTTATTAACTTAGCAGGCCGGTAAGGAGATGGCCAACAAGATCAACATAAAGAATAAAAAAGCGTACTTCGATTACGAGATCCTCGAGAAATACGTCGCAGGGATGCAGCTCAGCGGTACGGAGATAAAATCCATCCGCCAGGGCAAGGCCAGCCTGGGAGATTCCTATTGCTATTTTGTTAAAAATGAGCTCTGGATCAAGAATATGAGGATCTCCGAATACGAACACGGAACCCATTATAACCACGATCCTTACCGGGACAGGAAACTGCTGATGAACCGCAGGGAACTGAACAAGCTGGAGAAGCAGACCCGGGAAAAAGGCCTGACCATCGTGGTCCTCCGGGTATTCATCAACGAAAAAGGCCTTGCCAAGACCGAGATCGCCCTGGTCCGCGGGAAAAAACAGTACGATAAGCGGGAAGCCATCAAGAAAAAGGACCTGAACCGGGACATGGAGCGTTTGGGTAAGATGGGCTAAGAGTGCCGCTACTGGGCAAAAAAGAAATTGATGACCCGGTAAACCTCATCCGTATCCATGAAGGACTGGTAATCAAAGAAATCATCAATGGCCAGGAGCAGTTCATCAAAGCTCAGGTAGCCATTCCCGTCGTTGTCCAGGACCTGGAATTTCTCCGGCAGGTCAGTCAGTGTCATCCGCTGCTGAGCCTCCTGGGAAGTAATATAAAGATCCAGTTCGCTCCGGGGCACAGCCTCACGGGTGGCAAGCAGGCGGATAAGCTCATCCTCGCTCATCTCAACCCCGTTATCATCGACGATCGCACCCGGGGGCGAGTCTTCCCTGTCAAGATAGTCGGGTACCCCGTCCGCATCAAAGTCGAGGGGGCAACCCAATGTATCCACTTCCACCCCGGCTGGGGTTTCCGGACATTCGTCCGCCCCGTTTAGGACGCCATCCCCGTCATCATCGTCAAACATCAGGTAATCGAAATCATCGAGTTCGGCGAACAACAGTTCCTCCGTCCTGACCTTGGGCTCCGAGAATAGGTCAAGATGCAGGCTGAGGTAAGTGAACATGAAATGGTCCCTGGCCTTGTTGCCTGTAATGCCTTCCCCTTCCGAGCTGACATTATCGATCAGATCCGTGAAGCTCAGGTGGAAGGAGGTGCCGAGCCTGAATTTTATCCGGGGACTAACATTGAAATCGATGCCTGCATTGATCGGGATGGCAAAGCTGAACTGGCTGTAGTTGCCCAGTCCGTATAGATCCGCCTCACGGAGATCCGTTTCGTATACCCAGTCGCGCATCAGCACCTGGTTGAACACCGGATTTCCCGAGGATTCCGGCAAGTCCCGGATGGTCCCGTCCGACCAGTAATGGTAGGCATCCGAACCCCTGAGTAGATCGCCCTTGGCACTGAACATGAATGGTTCAAAGCCTACTGACAGGAAGGGATTGAGGACCGGAGTCTTCTCCCTGTACAGGTGACCGAAATTGTATTCGAGGTTTATGCCGAAAGCAGTAATGCTTGATTTAAAGTTAAGGTTCCGGTCCAGGTCACTGATGGATCGTTCATTCCCTGTCACCTCTCCGCTGAGCAGGTAAAAATTGACCAGGAAAGTCCTCTGCCTGTCAAAGGGAGGCGTGGAAACATTGATCCTTAATCCATATTTCTGGGTAAAGGGGGTTGGGTAGGCATTGGTGACATCGCCGAAGAAATGCATGGTACCGGCAGCAAAACCAATGACGGGCATATAGGTCGGGTTCTCGACTGTAACCTCCCGGATAAGGAGGGAATCAAAATCAATTTCCTGTGAAAAAACATACCGGCCCGGCAACAATGCTGCGAAAATTAAAATACCCTTTATGACCTGCCGGATCCTCATTCATTGATCATTTTCCCCCTGTAGCCTGGAGGGCGTCCATCACATCAATCCTTTTTCCGTTCCTGTAGGCAACGATAAAGGCACCTTCAATTCCCCTCGAAACCGCCGTATTCTTGAAATCCTGTGCCTGTTTGTAGTTGGGGAAGGACCCGGCTGTGTACTTATACAGTCCCTGATGCTGTTCGATCAGGACAGGCCTTGAAAGGCGATAGGCGGCAAAGCTACCCTCCGCATCCTGGAAATGCCTCATGGCGGCAAGCTGGACCCGGAAATATACCCCATCGTAAACCGGCAGGAGCTGTGCGGGCGGGATCCTTGACGAGCCGGCCGGTGTAACGGTCTTTCTTTCTTCCTCAACCGGTTTTCCCTCCCTGGGCGGGGGTTTTACGGTTTCGACCTTCTCGGTTTCAGGTTTGGTGACCGGCATGGTCTCTCCTCTGTCAATGGCCGCCACAAGGGCCTCTATCTTGCTGTCATCCACCTCTGAAAGGTCAATGTCCTGCTGGATGATGTCAATTTCCACGTTCCGGCCTTCCATGATATAGGACAGGACGCCTGTAATTTTAAGATCGCTCAGGGTTTTGCCCGGTTCAGGGATCAGGCGGTAGGAAACCTTGAACCCGGGAACATCGGGAAGGTTCATCCATACAAACTTGGCCACCCCATCCTTGAATGTGAACAGCCCGTCACGCGACTCCATGCTCCTTGCCTCGAATCCCGGGGGTATCTGTTCTTCTATTTTGGCAAACTTGTTCATATTCTTTTTATACACCAGCATGTTGACCATGATGTCATCCCCCGTCCTCGAAGGGTAAGGGGTCTGGCGGATACAGGTCACCTCGATCCCGGAAGCCATGCTCGCTTTTTCACGGGCCATGACAGCTGCAAAATTGGCTATGTCAACCTGCTGATCTGCCGGGATATCCGGTGAGGGCATAATGGCCACTACCTGCTTGTCAATGACAATGGACCTTCGTTCATTGTTTTCAACATAAGAGAACTCACCAAACAGGTTCAGGGTACCTTTCAGGCGCTCGTGAACCTTCACCTTGTAGCTGATATTCAGATTTGGTTCGGCAGGTAATTTCAACCAGATAAAACGCAATCTCTGGTTATCGAAGCTGAAATCCGCAGATCCTGAATTCTCCTGCACGGCGTTAAAGCCGGCAGGCAGTTCCTGCTGGAACCTGGAAAACTCTTCCAGGTTTCCCTTTTCAATATCGACGCTTACCAGGAATTCCTGTCCTGCGATCACCTCGGCAGGTGCGTTCATGCGGACCGTTACGGCATCCTGAGCATGCAGTACAATGCCGCACATCACAAGCAGGAGAAAAGTGTAAAATGATTTAATCATAAGA
>CAZVLG010000106.1:0-4388 GCA_964627835.1 uncultured Bacteroides sp. | reverse complement strand
GTAATGGTGTATACAAGATAATGAATTCCGGGTAATCATGCAGGATCAATCTTCCTGGCCAGGCGAAAAAACAAGCGCGGCAGGAACCTGCGTATATGCACCATCATCAATTCCCTGCCACCGATCAGGACCTCCCGCTTACGCTTATGAATGGCATCCAGATATTTTCGGGCGCACAGTTCAGCAGGAATGCCGGAGGCCTGTCCAGGGTCCATTTCACCATGAGGAGTTCCGTCTTTGGTAAGTGCATGAACCGAGATATTGGTCTGCACCCTCCCGGGCATGGCCACCGTTACATGGATATTTTTCCCGGATAGTTCTATACCGAGCGTTTCAAAGAATCCCTGCGCGGCATGCTTGGACGCAGCATACGCAGACCGCAGCGGAAAACCGAATTTGCCGGTAATGCTGCTTGTTACGGCAATGGCACCTTCTCCCTGTTCCATCATGGATGGAAGCAGCGCTTTGGTAAGAATGACGGCACCGAAAAAATTTATGTTCATGATCCTGTAGTCCACCTCAAGCGGAGTTTCCCAGGCGAAAGCACGCTGGCTGATGCCCCCGTTGTTGATCAGCACGTCGACCCTGCCGAAGCGGGACATTGCGAGGGGGACGGCCTCCTCTATCGATTCCCTTGAGGAAAGGTCAAGGGGAAGGGACAGCACCTCCGCGTTCATGCTTTTACATTTATCTGCTACTTCCCTGAGCCGGGTCTCATAGATATCGCTTAGAATCAGTTTGGCACCGTAGCTAATGGACTGGTAGGAAAGAGCCTCTCCTATTCCTGATGCGGCACCGGTTATCCAGATCACCTTGTCTTTGAATTTCATAATACCTTTTTATCCGTTCCCAAAAGTATGAATTTATTTTCTCTCATTATTCTTTGTAATTTTGGCCGCAATGAAATGCACCGGGTATGGAAATTAACATACTTCATCTCGAAGAAGGTGCCAGGAAGGCCAGGGGACTGACGGTGGTCATTGATGTTTTCAGGGCATTTACCACGGCCTGCTACCTTATCGGCAGCGGGGCAAAAAAACTCTTCTGTGTCGGGGAAGTGGAAACTGCTTTCAGGTTGAAGGAAGAAGACCCGGAGAGGATACTCATAGGCGAACGGAACGAACAGATGGTCAAGGGTTTTCAGTTTGGGAATTCACCCAGCCAGGTGGAACACATTGATTTCAGGGGCAAAACGATCGTCCAGACGACCAGCGCCGGTACCAGGGGATTGATAAGCGCCAGGGGAACGGACGGGATCCTTACCGGAAGTTTCGTAAATGCGGATGCCATTGTCCGGTACATCCAGAAGAATGAACCCACCCAGGTATCCCTTGTATGCATGGGTTATGCAGCAAAATACCCGGTCGAAGAAGATACGCTCTGTGCCGAGTACATCCTGCAAAAACTGAACGGCGGAGAACCCGAATACGACCGGATGACAGAGCTCATTCGGACAAGCAGCGGGAAAAGGTTTTTTCTGGCCGGAAACCAGGGATATGCCCCATCGACGGATTTTTACCTCTGCCTTGATCTCAATCGCTTCCCATTTGTACTGAAAGCCTTGCAGGTCGAACCGGACATACTCGAACTCAAACCGATACCGGATGAAGATCAAGGATAGAATTCAAAAATATTTCCGGGAGAAGTCTGCTTTCCGGATCACAAGCAATCTCTTCTTCTACCTTCTTATCCTGGCCCTTCTCCTGCCCTTTTCCAGGAAACACTTAGCCACCGGGCTGAACAGGCTCATTATGCACCGGCCTTCCGTCATCAGCGAGCAGAGGCAGATCCAGCTTACGGATGAGGATTATGAATGGATGCTGGTGGACATGAAGGGTAATCCTGTCTCTTTCAGCACCTTCAAAGGGGAAGTTTTATTCCTGAACATCTGGGCCACATGGTGTCCGCCCTGCAGGGCAGAAATGCCCAATATCCAGAGGCTTTACGATGCATATGGGGAGCGGATGGCAATGGTTATTGCAAGCCAGGAGGAAGCCCCCCGGATTCGAGGTTTTCTGGATGAAAATAATTATGACCTTCCCGTATACCGAATGGTTCAAAATCTGCCGGAGAAACTGAGCTCCTCTTCCATTCCCACTACATTCCTGATCTCTCCTGAAGGAAAGATCGTTATAAGGAAAGCCGGGGCTGCACGCTGGGATGGGGACTACTTCAAGTCTGTACTGGATACCCTTCTGGAGGATTAGGATATCAGGCCACCTTCCGGTACCTCCATGTGGCAAGCAGCATCATTATGGCTGCGTAAATGCCGAGGGAATAGAATTCCCTTGCAATATCCGGGAATCCGGACCCCTTCAGCAAGATCATCCGGATCACACGGATGAAATAGGCCAGCGGGTTGAACGTATTCACCTTGATGGCCCAGTCGGGCATGCTTTCCACCGGGGTAAATATACCGGACATCAGCACAAATGTGATGAAGAAGAAGAACAAAAGAAACATCACCTGAATCTGGGAATTTGATAGGGTGGACAGGAATAGTCCGATGCTCAGGACAAGCATGAGATATACCGAAGCAAAAAGAAAAAGCAAAGCAAGGCTCCCTTCGAGAGGCAGATGAAAGAAAAGTTTGCCCACCAGCAATCCGAAGCTCAGTTCGAAATTTGCGATAACCCAGAATGGTATGAGTTTGCCGATAATGAACTGGTATTTCCGGATCGGCGTCACGTTTATCTGCTCGGCCGTTCCCAGCTCTTTCTCCCGAACCAGGTTCAATGCTGACAACATCATGCCGATCATGGTGACCAGTATGACCAGTATGCCCGGCAACATGAAGATCTTGTAGTTCAGGTCAGGATTATACCAGAAGGAATGCCTTATCTTGACCTGATTGATTCCTCCCGGGACCGGTCCCATCTCCTCAACCAGGATTCGTTCGTTAAAATCACGTATCACATTCGAAGCATACGCATTTGCCAGTCCCGCAGTAGTTGCATTTACCGCATCGACAAGAATTTGAATCCTGGCCATGCTCTCCTTCCTTAGATCCTGTTCGAAGCCCTGTGGAATATGCAACACCATATCCGCCTTGTTGGCCCTGAGCAGGTCTTCGGCCTCATCCATCGAGAAGCTGAAAGCCATCACTTTAAAAAAGGGTGAGCCCTCGAACTTGGCTGTCATCCTGCGTGACACTGTGGACATATCCTTATCCACGACTACCATTTCAATGTTCTTCATCTCGAGGGTTGCGGCAAATACAAGAACGACCATCTGGACCAGGGGCACAACAAATATGATCGGAAGCATGAAGCGGTTCCTGAAGATCTGAATAAATTCCTTCTGCAATAAAAAGAGGATGGTTCTCATAACTCAATTATTCAAGCCTGATTTTAAAACGCCGAACGGAACTGACAATAAAAAACAGCATCATAAAGACCAGTACAAGGGTCTCCTTCCAGACAAATGCCAGGCCCGTGCCTTTAAGCATGATGCTTTTAACAATGATTATAAAATATTTTGCAGGCACGATATAACTCAGCCACTGCAGGATCACGGGCATGTTCTCAACAGGAAAAATAAATCCGGAGAGCAGTATGGTTGGCAGCATCAGCATCAGCATGGAAGCAAACATCGCCATCTGCTGTGTATCGACGATGGTTGAAATAAAAATACCCAGCGCCAGAGCGACACTTATGAACAGGAGGCATTCCAGGAGGAGCAGTCCCAGGTTCCCGTGCACCGGAAGACCAAACACAAAATACCCCATGGCCACGATGCTTGCTGCATTGATAAACGACAGTACAACGTAGGGACTTACTTTTCCCAGAACGATCTGCAGGGGTTTCAGCGGGGATGCCAGGAGCGTTTCCATGGTCCCCAACTCTTTTTCCCTCGTGATGGTTATCGAGGTCATAAGCGCTGAAACGATCATCAGGATCAGGGCCATGACGCCGGGAACAAACATGTAGGCTCCTGCCATGTTTTCATTGTACATCATCTTTATTTCAGGTACAATCTGCATCTTTCCCCCTGCTGTTTTGCGGAGGTCCATGATATAATCCTGTATTATGGCAGAAGTGTAACTGACTACCAGATTCGCTGTATTGGCATCCGATGCATCTGCCAGGAGCTGTATGTCTGCTGATTTTTCACGCATTAGTTTCTGCCCGAAACCGGGTTCAAAGATGATGACCTGCATGATGTTACCCTCTCTGAATTTCTGTTCGATGTCGGCTGTATTTTCCAGGTATCCGTCAAAAATGAAATACCCCGAGGAAATGATCTTATTGGTAATGTCCCTTGTATAGCGGTCGCCGGACTGGTCAAAGACCGCTATACGGATGTCCTTCAGTTCGTTTGTGACCACATAACCGAAGATCAGGAGCTGTATGGCGGGCATCCCGAACAATATGAGCAGTGTCCGGAAA
>CAZVLG010000105.1:0-10453 GCA_964627835.1 uncultured Bacteroides sp. | reverse complement strand
CTGAGCATAAAGCCCAGGAATTACGGCCTGATTGTAAGGACGGTCGCAGAGGACAAGAAGGTGGCAACCTTTGATGGGGAGATCAGGGGACTGGTGAAGAAATTCGAATCGGCCTTTCATAATATTGCCGATGTTACCCCTCCGAAATTGCTGGTCAGCGAATTGAACCGGACAACTGCGCTGCTCCGGGACATCCTGAATGTCTCTTTCAACAGCATCATCGTAAACGACGAATCACTTTACCGCGATACGAAAGAGTACATCAGTACCATTGCTCCGGAAAAAACAAAAATCGTTAAACTGTATTCTTCCTCCCAGCCCATTTTCGAGCAGTTAGGGGTCAACCGGAAGATCAAATCGCTGTTCGGCACAACCGTATCCTATAAAAACGGAGCCTACCTGATTATAGAACATACCGAGGCCCTGCATGTCATTGATGTGAATTCCGGGAACCGTTCAAGAGCCGTCAGTGACCAGGCCACCAATGCACTTGAAACCAACCTGGCTGCAGCAGATGAAATTGCACGCCAGTTGCGTTTAAGGGACATGGGCGGGATCATTGTGGTGGATTTCATCGATATGAACAACCAGGAACACCGTCAGCGGGTTTATGAACGGTTGAAGGAGGCGATGGCACGCGATTCAACCAAGCATAACATACTGCCGCTGAGTAAATTCGGACTGATGCAGATCACCCGTCAAAGAGTGCGTCCTGAAATGTCAATCGAGGTTACCGAAAAATGCCCGACCTGTAACGGTACGGGAAAGATCGGCCCCAGCCTTCTTTATATAGATGCCCTGAAGAACCAGATCATGGAGCGGGTGGCGGAATATAAACTTAAGAAAATGGAGTTGCAGGTCCATCCCTTTATCGAGGCCTACCTGAATAAGGGAAGGAAATCCCCGCGCAGACAATGGTCAAAAGAACTTGGGTGTAAAATAATAGTTACGGGTATTCCTTCGTTCCAGTTGCTTCAATATGCATTGTTCACCGAGGATGGTGAGGAAATCCCGGTATAGCCCAGTCCATGCTTTAACCGATAATTAACAGGGTGCAGATTTCAATGCTCTGTTCAAAGCAATATCTTTACAAATAAAAAATCCATGTACCGCAGATTGATAAGTCTATGCTTCCTTTTCATCCTGTTATCGGGGAGCATCCCGATGTCCGGGCAAATACTGGACCCGATAGACTGGAAATTCTCTTATGAAAAGACCGGTGATGAAGAATTTACCCTGGTCTTTACAGCAGACATCGAAAAAAGATGGCATCTTTATTCACAGCACCTTCCCGAGGGAGGCCCGATCCCGACCTCGTTTTCCTTCGAGACTTCAGGAAACTACAGACTGCTTGGCGGGGTAGAGGAAATTTCTGAGGCGGAAGTCAAATACGATCCGAGCTTTGGCATGGACCTGACCATGTTCAGTAACGAAGCCGTCTTCAAGCAGCGGATCAGGATCCTTACCGGGGCGGAATTTTCCCTCGCCGGAAGCCTGGAATACATGTGCTGCGACGATGAGCGATGTCTTCCTCCCACGGAAGAAGAGTTCAGTTTTTCCTTTACAGGATCCACAGGACCTGAAGATACAGCATCCATCTCCGCCAGGTGGGCAGAATCCGATAATGCCTCTCTGTGGGTTTTTTTCCTGATCGCTTTTCTTGCGGGACTGGCGGGCATCCTGACCCCCTGTGTCTTTCCCATGATACCCATGACCGTGAGCTTCTTCATGCAGGGCAGCGAGAACCGGGCGAAAGCCATTGTAAAGGGCTTGATATTCGGCATATCCATTATTGCCATCTATACCGCCATCGGCGTGATCGTTTCCATCTCAAGTGCCGGTGCTGAACTTACCAACAGCCTTTCGACTCACTGGATACCGAACCTGATATTTTTTCTCCTGTTTATGGTGTTTGCGGCAAGTTTCCTCGGTATGTTCGAGCTGGTGCTGCCAAGCCGTTGGGTGAACTCGGCGGACAGACAGGCAGACAAGGGCGGGTACCTTGGGGCGTTTTTCATGGCCTTCACCCTGGTGCTTGTATCATTTTCATGTACCGGCCCCATCGTTGGCGCCTTGCTGGTCGAGGCGGCTGGGGGACTTGCACTCAAACCGATCCTGGGCATGTTCGGGTTCGGCCTCGCTTTCGCCATGCCATTTACCCTGTTCGCCATATTCCCCTCCTGGCTGAAAGGGTTGCCAAAGTCGGGCGGGTGGCTGAATTCGGTCAAGGTTGTCCTGGGATTTATCGTACTTGCCTTTGGCATGAAGTTCCTGAGCACCATTGACCAGACCTATCATCTGGGGATCATGAGCCGGGAGGTCTATCTTTCGATCTGGATCGTGATCTTTGCCATGCTCGGATTTTATCTGCTCGGCAAGCTCCGGTTTGCCCATGACTCTGAGCTAAGCCATCTGAGTGTTCCCAGGCTTGTACTGGCCATTGCCTCTTTCAGTTTTGTCATATATATGCTGCCCGGACTGTTCGGGGCGAACCTTAACGCCATATCCGCCCTGATCCCGCCGAAGTCCAGCCAGGAGTTTAACCTTCTCGGGGGGATCACAGCTGTTTCCGAAAATGAGGGTGCGGCCGGCACCGAAAGAAATATTTTTAACGGGGCTAAATACTCCGATTTCCTTGAGCTTCCCTATGGACTGGAGGGATTCTTTGATTATGAGGAAGGCATGGCTTATGCCCGGAAGAAGAATATGCCCGTCCTGCTCGATTTCAAGGGACACGCCTGCAGCAACTGCAAGGAAATGGAGGCAAAGGTCTGGTCCGATCCCTCGGTGCTCAACCACCTGCGGGATGATTATATCATCATCGCCCTCTATACGGATGATCGCACCAGGCTGCCGGAAGAGGAATGGACCACATCCGGTTTCGACGGAAAATTGAAGAAGACCCTTGGTAAGAAGAACATGGATCTGCAGATCACCCGGTATAAAACCAATACACAGCCATTCTATGTGCTGGTCGACCCGGTTGGCGAACCCCTTGCTGAGCCCAGGGGACATAACCTGGATGTTCAGGCATTTGCAGAATGGCTCGATTCGGGCCTGGAAAGATTCTCAGAATAGGGGTCCCGAATAAGACCAGGCACCCGGATTATCCCGGATGCCTGCCTGTATCGTGGGGAAGAAGTTCGGTTCAATATGCCTGCTCAGAATTTCCCGAATTTCAGGCTGATTCCTGCAGACCAACCGTTGAGTGCATCTTCCGGGGTATCGTAAAGCTGGATCTTTGAGGTATAGCGATAATATCCCCCCACGGTCAGCCTGAAGAATCGGACTACGTTGAATTCGAGTTCTATTCCCGGTTCAACTACCAGATAACCTGTTGCGTCCTCGACAAAAAGATCGAAATCCTCATAGTCATAGGGATATGGATTGAATGTCGAGGTATAGGCAATGCCTCCGGCACCGATCAGGATGGGAACGGAGAGGTGGACCGGGAACCTTGGAAAGATTATGGGCTCCATCAGGAGTCCCCCGTACCCACCGGTCAGGTTCACATTCCTTCCTCCTGCCAGAAAGGGATTCCAGGAATAATCGTTAATAAATCCGGAACCGGCAAATCCCAGCGCAAAGCCGTGTCCTATGACCCAGGCACCCCTGGCCCCTATCAGTACGGCATCCTTCGAATCAATCTGGGAATAATTTATGGTCAGTGCCCCGTATCCGCCATACGAGATGGGCCGGTCTCCGAAAAGGGTTTTAAACTCGTTATTGGCGTTGTCTGCTTCCTGGGCTTTTACAACAGGTACAAGCAGTGCAGCGCAGATCATTAAGGCAAATGCTTTTTTCATGATACAGGTATTGTTTAGAATTTATATTTCAGAGTAAACGCAACATCCCAGGCACTCATCTGGAAATACCGGTGGACTGACATTTCGAAGAAGGGTTTGTAATCAAGTCCCACCTGGACCGGTATCCCCGGGAAATGATATTCCATTCCCAGATATCCGTCCAGTCCAAACAGCGGCGAAAATTTATTGCCGGATTGGTGAACGGTCCTGAACATGTGTGTATAGGAGAGGCTGTTTGTGAATCCCAGATGACCGCCATAGCCATAGGTCACAAAAAAGCCATCGCTGATATGCCAGAGTGCCGGCTCAAAGTGCTGCCTCAAAATGGTGAATTGAAGCCCGTTTCCCCGGAAGCTCATTAATCCTTCATAGGCCAGCTCAGGATTCAGGTAAGCCCGGAAGCTTATGCCGGAGGTCAGTCCCCCGCGGATCCCCGCGGATCTCATGAAATCCTGTCCCCTGGCCTGAAGGGTTATCAACAGTAATGTGATTATGATCAAGTGTTTCATCGCAGTAATCTTTCCGGGAGCGGTCAGTTAACGCTGATCACGGAACCTGTGCCCGATATGATCGTGCTGACCGAAGGATTTCCCCTGTAATAAATCGTGCCGCTTCCGGAAATGAGTGCATCGAGTTTTTTCAGTGCATGACAATAGATCGCTCCGGAGCCGGATATTTCTGATATGCAAGTATTGGAAACCAGGTTCAAGGCAGAGATGGCCCCCGCCCCGGTAATGGTATATTGTGCCAGATCGCTCACTCCCCATAGTACAACATCCCCGGAACCGGTGATCAACACCTGAAGGTCAAGAACATCTATCCCCCGCAGGTCAAGATAACCGGATCCCTCGAGCTCCAGCTTCAATTCATCACCAAACACGGTTTCCGCGCTGATCATTCCCGATCCGACAAGGCTCATCAGCCGTATCTCGGGGGTATGAACATAGACCTGGATGGGGTATTCCGAGCGCAGGCATTTCCGGGTTCCGTTGTCCACGATCAGCGTATTTCCTGAGATCCGCGTGCGGATATAGGGGATGAGATTCTGGTCCGCGTTTATGATAACCGAATAGCTTGTATCCGGAACATAAAACAGGTCAAATTCCCCTTCCGAGACCACTCCGTTATAATACTGCAGCTCCCGGGTTTCCTCTTCAGGAATGCCGTTTCCCCTCAGGCAGGACCAGTAGGTGTTTTCGCAGGCCACCAGTGTAAGCGCCAGCAAAACCGGCAATACTATTCTTATGGATGTTTTTGTTTTCATTTTAATATAGGATTGGTGTATGAATTACCTGGTTTGTATATGGATGATGCATTTTTTAGGAGCGGTGATCTTGACCCTGGAGGCCGTGTTGTGCCGGGGACCGATCATGCTTTTTAAGTGGACTGCCTCTTCTTCCTGGTCGATGACCTCCAGCTCGCCATATGCATCCGGCAGCCGGAGCATCACATCATTATGCTTTAGAATCTCAAGCTGGTAGCTGGCTGTCCTGTTGAATACAAGATTCAGATCCGTAAACTCGGTGTTGACATTGATAAAAGAGAAATCGTCCGAAATGGAATCTACTTTCAGGACCCCGTATTTGGGATTCAAATTGATCTCTTCATTCAGCTTGTACAGCCAGATATCGGAGAACCAGCTTTCGCCAAAAAGATTGTCGATCCGGCTGACCGTGAATTTATCCCTCTTCGACAGGATTTTCAGGATCTCTACCTGCCCGATTCGGATCTTGGAGGATTTGCTGTCGATTTTAAGCTGACCGGCCGACTGTATTTCAAGGTCAGCATAGGCAATATTAAGTTTTGCATTGCTAAGTTCGTTGATCATCCCGTTTCCGAAATTCAAGCTTATGCTGGTTTCCCCATGGAGGGAGTTTGCTTTGATATCCCCGTTGGAAAGATTCACGCTCACGCTTCCTTTCATGTCATCGATGTAAATATCACCGTATTTGTTCGTGATGTTGATGTTCATGCCGGATGGAACGTGCACGGTATAATCGATTTTAACTTCGTTTTTGCTGGGTATTATGGTTCCGGAAAGATCCCTGAGGTCGGAGAAGAAATTACTGCCTCCGGAACCAAACCGTGTGTTGGCGACGATATAGTAACGCGTATCTGTAAATTCAAAATCTACATTTTTTTTGAGTTTTTCCAGTTTTGATGTACTGCTTGATTTCAGGATCAGATCAATGGCTATATACACAGAGTCTTTTTTCCATGGGATAACATGTACCGTCCCGTATTTGTTGCTGAGATCCAGCCGGCTTTCAGAACCAGCCGGAAATGAGCGGACGATTCTCTGACTTTCCGAGTAGGTCTGCGCTTTGCCATACAAACCTGCCGTGAGCAGGAGGATAAGAACCACCAGTAATTTGCTAAATATCAAACGCTGCATTTTCATCTTCAAGTTTTTTTGATGTTTCATCCATATAATCCAGCAGGTCTTCCAGGATCTGTATCTTCAGAATGTAGTTCTGGATCATAGCCTCTACTACCTCGTTGTTGGCAATATTATCCCTGAGGTCATTCTGAAGCTCTTTATAGATGCTGTCAAGTTCAGAAAGGTCCTGTTCCAGGCTCTCTCCCAGTTCAGGATTTGCCGAAATCAGCGGCTCGATCTGCCGGAACTTCTCGTTGAGCAGGCTGGTATAGTATATCTCGGCTTCCTGAAGTTCCGGGATCTCACGCAGGATCCTTGATTCTGTCCGCTCAGAAGTGATAGAACGTCGCTGGTGCAGGTATTCCTGCAGTAGGAAGGAGGCACCGAAGATAATCAGTACCGCGGCGGCACGCCAGAGCACAGCCTTCCATCCGATCCCGAAAATCCGTTTTTGCCTCACTCCCGGTAGAATACCAGCCCACAGTTTCTCGTCCGGTTCATGCAGATCAAACTGATCCCTGTTGTCACTGATGAATTTTTCTAATCGGTCTTTCATTATGATTGGTATTTAGAATATCCCTTATTTTTTGTTTGGCCCTCAAATATTGACTTTTCGATGTTGATTCCGAGATTTTCAGGATCTCGGAGATTTCGGTATGATCGTAGCCTTCGAGTGCATATAGGCTGAAGATCACCCGGTATCCGTCGGGAAGCTGTTCAATTGCATGATGAATCCTTTTTACGTCCATTTCGATCCGTGCATAGTCAACCGGATCCTCGATGAATTCCGGTTCGACCTGATTGTCTGGGAAAACCAGTTCTACTTTTTTCTTCTGAAGGCTGTTAATGCATTTATTGATGACGATCCTTTTGATCCAGGCACCGAAAGATGATTCATATCTGAACGATTCGAGTTTCATGAAGGCATCGGTAAATGATTCCTGTAATAGATCTTCAGCTTCTTCCTTATTATTCAGCATACGGATACAGATATTAAACATGGCCTTGGAATACAGTTTATACAACTGATACTGAGCCTTCGGATTTCCTTCCTTACTTAATTCGATAATTTCCCGGTGTATGTCCTGGTAAGCCGCAGCCAATTTATCCTATGAGTTTTCAGTGTTAAATGACAGGGAAAAGTAATATGGGTTGCATTTTTATGTAGAAACCTTTCAGGAAATTACATCAAATGGACGGAAATGCAAAAAGGGGAATTGAATTAGGGTCAGAACGACGGGTTCCTACTTTTTCCGGGCCATGATCATACTGGTAATAGTGTAAAGTACGATCAGCAGGGAGAAGAAATAGGCGATCCTGGCAATATAATCCCCGTGTCTGGTATAAAAGGTGATTTTATCGTTCCGGTTAAGGCTGCCCCTGAGTGCGGCAGGTTCCCAGTAATTGGTCCGCTGGAGGATCTCACCCCTCTGGTTGATCAGGGAAGAGATTCCGGTATTCGCCGAACGCGCAACGCTGCGTCGGGTCTCAATGGCTCTTAAACGGGAGAAGGCATGATGCTGCCGGTACCCTGGTGTATCTCCCCACCAGCCATCGTTGGTTATAACGAAAATAAAATGTGATCCCTCCTTGATGTAATCGGTAACGTATTCACCGAAAACGGACTCGTAGCAAATCACGGGAGAAATACCCGTACTATCGCCACGGGTATAGAAATTTTCACGGTATTCCTGTGTTCCATGGCTCCGGAAGGTCCCGCCAAGACGTAAGGTAAGATTGCGGAGAAATCCCAGGTATTGTGTATATGGCATTTTTTCCACGCCGACGACGAGTTTGGATTTATTGTAGACCTGTATTACACTGGATGTGTCAATCTGCATTGCCGCATTATAGCTGTCGTAATATGCCCCCGTCCCCCTGATTTCCTGGGCCGTAACTGACTTCTGATCCGCATCGGGATACAATTTGTAATAGGTAAGTCCGATAATGAAAGTCGCCTGTTTGTGATCTGACAACACATAGTCCCTGACCCTGACTATACTCGGATTCATATTCATTTCCGCCTCCCAGACATTATCGTTTATGAATGTTTCGGGTGCGACGATAAAGTCTGTTTTATCTGTGCACAGGGAATCGGACAGGCGAAACAGGATGTCCATCTGCTGCACCATGTTCATCCCTCCGAATTTCTCCTCGTAGGGATCGATATTGGGCTGAAGCACCACGATCTCCCTGGGATCCGATTTCTCTCTGTAGGTGCTGAAAATGATCAGGGACAGGATAATGGGCAGGAGAATGACCGAAAGCAGGATGCCTGCCCCTGCAAGCTTCCCTTTAAGGCTCCTGTGCCGGATAATATGCTTGAGGAGATTGAATCCGAGGATATTTGCCAGGAGCACCCAGAACGTGCCTCCGAGACTGCCTGTGAATTCGTACCACTGAATGATATGGATGTCGTTGGCAAATCCGTTACCAAGGTTGAGCCATGGCCAGTTGATCTCCCCGTTCATATAAAAGTGCTCGTATACCAGCCAGAAGGCGATCAGGGCAAAATATCCCATGGAGGAACTTGTATTCCTGCGTGTGATATGAAAAAGCCAGAAAATCACCGACATCAGAAGGGTGTTGACCAGGAAGGCAAGGAACATACCGGCTTCAGTGGCATTCCATAACCACCATGTGGCGCCTGCGTTCCATGTAAAGAAGCTGATAGCAGCGTAAAGAAAAGCTTTATGTGGCCGGTGTTCGATCTTATGCTCGAAGAGAAAATCCTCAACAAATAGCAGCGGGATCAGTGCAAACAGCAGGATAAGGCCGGTTCCCAACTCATACCATGCTGGAACCAGGAGGATTCCGCTGAGAAATGACAGGAATATGAGCCTTGATTTCGTCATTTTTCCGGAAAACAAAGATACTATTTATTCACCATGTAAACACCGAGCAGGATCACCCCCATCCAGAGTACCTGAAAGATCCTGATCTGTTCCCCGTCCAGGATCCCCCACATAATGGCAAAGAAGGGAATAATATATGTCACGGAGGCAGCAAACAGTGGTGTCGTATACTTGATGAGGTGGTTAAATACCAGTACAGCGATCACCGAGCTGAACAGGGCCAGGAGGGCAATGTACCCGAGGTTGATCAGGTAATCCGGTTTTTCAGCAGCAGGAGTCAGATCGGTCAGCAACAGATAGATCCCGGCGATCGGGCCGATAAAAAGAAAGGCCAGGCTGGTAATCTGAACACTTGTAAGCTTTTCCAGCTTATATTTAACCTCATTGACATTGATGCCATAGCAGATTGTTGCTGCAACGACAAACAGTGCATAGAGGTTCATATCTTTAAATATATCCAGCTTGCCCTTCCAGATCAGTCCCAGAGCTCCCACCAGGCCAATCATTACGCCGGCTATATTTATCCATTTAGCCTTGCTTTTATAGATCAGGACTCCCATAATTAACGTGAACAGCGGGGTCAGTGAATTCAGCATTCCGGCAATGGAACTGTCAATCCGGGTCTGCGCCTTGGTAAATAGAACAGCCGGGATGGCAAATCCCACCAGTCCCACTACGATAAGGGAACGGACAGTATCCCGGCGGATGGCACGGAGGTTCCGGAGAGTCAATGGAAGCAGGAAGACAAAACTGAAAAAGATCCGGAATGCCGCTACCTGCATGTGGCTGTATGATTCCAGGCCCTTTTTCATAAGGATGAAGGAAGACCCCCATATCATGGAGAGCAAGAGGAGCACAGTCCACTGACCGGACTTCCGTTCCAAGATTATTCTCTGCATGCCCGCCGGTTGAAGTGGCAAATATAGGGATTTTAGTATTTTAGGAGGATTATTCTTTATTTTGCAATGGCTTGCATTTTCACGTAGCAAAGGAATGATCCCGGAAGTTTTTGTCAAAGGTATTATCATAGGGCTCCTGGTCTCCGCACCGCTGGGTCCCATCGGGATCATGTGTATCCAGCGGACGCTGAACCGTGGCTACATGTCAGGGTTTATAAGCGGCCTTGGAGCAGCGGCTGCAGATATCCTGTTTGCCGTCATTGCCGGTTTCGGACTCTCCATCATCATTAATTTTATCGAGGAGAAGCATATCTATTTTCAGATCCTGGGCGGACTTTTTGTGCTGTACATCGGTTTCCGGATCTTCAATACCAATCCGGTTAAACAACTGCGCCTTCAGAAAATGAACCGGACCCGGCTTTCTCAGGATTTTGTGTCGATCTTCCTGCTGACCATTTCCAATCCGCTGGCCATCTTTCTTTTCATTGCCATCATGGCAGCGCTGAAGGTGGC
>CAZVLG010000104.1:0-8678 GCA_964627835.1 uncultured Bacteroides sp. | reverse complement strand
GAAAACTTCAACAACCGGGATGACCTCCTCGGGAGTGGCCCTGGCTATTTCCGCAATCACTTCAAGCCGGGTGGGTTGGCGTATACCGATGTTATCCCCTCCTTTTTCAGTCAGGGTCTTGAACATGCTCTCACATATCATTTTCTCCCTGGGGGATAGTTCTTCAAACGCTTCGTTGGCATGTTCCGACAGCGCCTTTTCCATCCGGCCCACCGCTTCATAATCGGAGAGGCTGAGCGGCCTTTCCAGGTCTTTCTGCTGCAGCCAGTATTCCCACGTCCTCATCAGGGCATGCTGAAGAATAGGCAGTTGATCCGGATTGTCTCCAACATCATTCAGCAACTGGGTAACCAGGTTGGGATCGATGGTTGCCCCGCCGACCGCAACAGGTCCCGTAACAGCGTCCTTGAAATCATCCCTGGTCATCTGGGGGATCAGGTAATTGCTCTCGTTGATCAGGCTTGTCAGTTCCTGGAACTGTGAACACTCACCGATAAAATAGGAACGCATCGTCAGTACCATGTACACAGGCACCTCAACCTGGCGTACGGCTTCCACGAGAAGTTTGACATAGGCCTCGGACTCATTGAAGGATACGGCATCCCGCCGGCTCTTTTTAAACCTGAACAATTCCTCGAACTGGTCTACCATCAGCAGGATGTTGCTGTCGCCGGTATAGACGTATTGTCGAAGCGCCTCCATGAGTCCAATGGAAGATCTCCTGAGAATGGCGGAGGCGATAATGATTTCTTTCTCCTTAAGCTCATCACTGGTGGCTCCCTTCCCCGCCCCCGCGATGGAGCGTGCCATGTTTTCAATGGGATTGTTGCCCGGACGGGTGGTAATGATCTGCCAGTGAGAACCGGCTTTGGTGATAAATCCTCCATACAGTATGGGTACCAACCCACAATACATCAGAGATGATTTACCACTTCCGGAGGCTCCGATGACCGCCACAAAACGATTTTCGGCAAGATGCCTGAGGACCTCCTCGCTCTGGCCCTCACGCCCGAAAAACAGGTGGCTTTCTTCAATGCCGAAGGGGCGCAGTCCCGGAAACGGATTCATGAGGGAGGGGTCCTTCTCCGGCATTGGATTCTGGTCTTGAGTTTTCTTACTCATTATCTATTACTTCAGGTTTTTCAATAGTTGGTTTACAGCCTTGGGCAGGTCCGGGTCCCTGGTTATGGATATCTCAGCCGGCAGCACATAATCCTCAAGCATATCCTTCTTGCCTGTCAGGATCTGCCTGGTTTCAAGAGAATGCGATCGGCCAAGTCCAGGGGCTTTAAGCAAGTCCATGACCTTTGACTGGAGCCAGGCCCTGTTCTTCTGACCATAATAAACAATGGCCCCGTAGCATGCCTGCAAGTAGTTCTTATGATCATTCAGCAAACCTCTTTGTTCCTTTGTATAATCGAGCATGCCGGTAATTATACCTCCCTTTGACAGGCCTTCCGCAAGTTCCGAAGCCTCTACCTGATCATCCATGGCATGAATAATATATATGAACCTTCCACCGGCCGCCTCTCGTTGCTGCTTCGTGGAAACTCCCGGATCACGCTGGCGCAATCTTTTAATCACCAGTGTCTTAAATAATTCTATCGGGTTTTGGATTATTTCCGTCCGGTGCAGGCTCTCAATATCCCTTTTTAACTGGCTGATAAATTCTTCCTGCTTTGAGTCGGCCGGGGTAAAATCAGGATCGATCCAGATCAGGCGGTTCAGATCTTTTTCAGCGTGCACCGGGTTGTTTTCGATGGCCTCCAGATACTCGGTAATGTATTGCACCTGAATTTCGGCAAGCGACTTGCCTGTTTCTTTCATGGTCTCATCATAGGCATCCCCCAGCAGGTGAATGACCATGCGCGATTTGTCTGCAAGATTCTGTATATGAGATTTAAGATTTGCCTGCTGGATCCTAAGGTCGGTATCGGGAACAACCTGGAATCCGTGTTCCAGCAATTCCCTTCTCATGATGTCCCGGTTCCTGCTCATATCAATTGCAGCCTGGGCCAGGTAGATCATCCTGCCAGTGCCTTCGACAGCTTTGCGCACAGTCGGTGCCGACAAAGCCTTCACTTCTGCAGCAAGGTCCAGTAATCGTGACCAGTAAATGTCAGAGTCTTCGTCCGTCCACAGTTCCTGGTCCGAGCCTTCCTCCGAGGTAAACAATTCGACGGAGGCAGCATTTGCATAAAGTTCAGGTGTTTTCTCGGCAATAGCCGTGGATGTATCGATCCTCATCAGCTTAACGATCCTGTCCCCATGATCCGCAGCAGCCTTCTTCAGGAAGTTCATATACTTTGCAGAGGATGAATAGGAAACATGCATGACCACCATCAGGAAAACCGGTTTATCAAATGCCTCACCGGCCTGCTTACTGCCCGGGCTAAGGGATTGCAGGGTTTCTCCTGTATATTTCTTCAGGACAAGGCCCAGGTTTGCTCCCAGCTTTTCCATCCAGGCTGAATCCGGTCCGGATTGCAAGTCATCCTTATCCGGACTGACCAGTACGATTTTTTTTACAGGTTCCATTTTATATACAATTAAATCCTGATACCGATGATAAGGATGTCGTCTACCTGCATATTCTCTCCCATCCAGTCATGGATCCGTTTAGTCAGTAACTCCTGCTGCTTATCCATAGTTTGATGGTGGATCTCAAGCAGCATTTCCCGGAAGCGCTTCGACATGAACTTCTTGTTCTTGGGCCCACCGAACTGGTCGGCATACCCATCGGAAAAGACATACAGAACATCTCCGTGTTTAAGATCAAGTTCATGATTCTTGAATAGATTAAGCTCTTCCCCAACGAAGGCACCCACGGGAAATTTATCTCCTGGAATCTGTATTAATTCGTTGTCCCTTATCTGGTACAGAGGATTGAAAGCTCCCGCAAATTCGAGTTTATTCTTATCAAAGTCAACGCCTATCAGGGCAATGTCCATTCCATCTTTCACGGATATTTCAGATCTTGTCTGCCTCAGGGTATCGGTGACTCCTTTGTTCAGGCTGTTCAGTATATCTGCCGGGCAGCTGGCATCTTCCACATTCACGGCATAGTTAAGGCGGTCGTGGCCGACAATGGACATAAATGCGCCAGGTACGCCATGACCGGTACAATCAACGGCTGCGATAAAGGCCTTGTTATCGGCATGGCTTACCCAGTAAAAATCGCCGCTGACGATATCCTTTGGCAGGTACAGGATAAAGCAATCGGTAAACAGGCGCTTGACGTACTGGTCCGGCGGAAGAATGGCATTCTGGATACGCTTTGCGTACCGTATGCTGTCCTCTATATGACGGTTTTTCTCCTCAATCTCCGAGTATGCCTGCTGCAGGCTGGCATTGGTATCGGAAAGCATATTCCTTTGCTCCTCCAGTGAATCCCGCTGTGCAGAGATCTCCTCCTTTTGCTTCTCGATCTCTGCCGTTCTCTCCCGGACCTTCTGTTCCAGTTCATTGTAGTATTCCTCCAGTTGGGCGATCATCAGGTTGAATTTTTCAGACAGCCTGGTGATCTCATTATTGCCACTGACTTCAGCCCTTTCATTCAGATGCCCGTCGGTGATCCGGTTTACGTTCTGAACAAGTTTCTTGATCGGATCGGTAATCACCTTAGTTTTTCTGTAAAGCAGCACGACCACAACTACCAGGGTTAGTCCGAATATCCCGATGAACTTGAACAATTCCACTCTCAGGAGGCGGCGCTGGGCAGAATAATCGGAAACGATCCGGATTACCCCACCTGCATACAGATCCGTATTCCTTCTCGGCATGAATACATAATCGTAATATAGCCTTGTTTTTCCCTTCTTTTCTTCAAAACTGACTTTTGACTGTTCATTGAGGACTTCCATGTAAATATCATGGTGGGCCTCATCCAGTTTAACGTCAGCATTCAGGGAAAAGGGAGTGTCGGAACCGATGAAAAGGTCTGCGGAATGTATGGCGGATTGTTTTCCAGCGAAGCCATTAAGGCGGTCCTTGATCTTTTGAATGATCTCGTCTGCCTGTGCGGACCTTACCCCGAGTTCCACGATATATTTCTGATCACGGGTGGCTTGATAAGTATACTTCTTCATTATACTGGTGGTCGCCCCCATGGCAAATCGCTCAGAAACGTATTCCCCCCTGCCCATGATCCCCAGCAGGAGGTTTTTATGCTCGATCCCCAGGTCAAATAAGTTCAGCCCCTTATCCTCCAGGAAAGTTGTATTTACAACGATCCCCCTGTGATTAATGATGTAAATGTCCTCAAACTCCGGATTCATATGCAATTGTTTCCGGATCTGTTTCAGGTCGGCCGTTTCAATGTTCTGGGTATTCCTGAAAATTTCATTAACCAGCTGGTTGCTGATGGACTCCATTCTCTGATTAAGCTCGCCTTCAATAATCTCGAGGGCCATATCCTGCAGTTCTAGGATATGGGTTATTTCATCGGATATGATAAGGTTTTTTTCTTTGCTTGCGTTAACAAGTATGTTCTTGGTATTGGTATAATTCAGGAAACCCAGCAGGAGCAATGCAGTGACTGCAGGTAATACAATATTGAATATCAGTTGTCTGAATATGGTTGTCTGTTTATTCGCCATTCCTTATAAATTGAGAATCTATGAAACCATTTCCTTGGTTATACTTTTCCACTTGTCCTCCTGTTCCCTTGCCCACCGGTACATGGCAAGGGCAAGCTCCTGGTGATCAAACATCATTTCGTCGATTGCAAACTGGCCGGCAATAAGGATGGTTGTCTCAGCAGGTGAATATATCTGGACCTGATTCTTTTCGATTACCAGAAAAGGCAGGATCCCGATAAAATCGTCTGCCGAAAAACTTCCCAGTTCTTTCTCAGCCATCCGCAGTTCGACCTTCCCTTTGCGGACCAGTCCCACTTTTGTCTCAGCCCCTTCTTCCGACAGATCGTACACCTGTTCCGGCATCAGTTGTATCGGTTCCATCTCCTTTGCCATCAGGTAAAGCAGGTTGGTGGGTAATTCAGCCAGGTATGCATTCCTTAAAAGAACCTGTATCCTGTCCCAGATCAGATTCTCCCAGCCATCCTCTGCGTCCCTGATCTGTTTGGTCAACCTGTTTCTGGAATCCTGTGGCAGCCGGGTGAGTATTTTTTCAAACCGGGACCTGTCCATCCTGCTTGCCTGCAGGGCCGCCATTTCACTCAACAGTTCATCCGGGTTGAATATCTGGGCAAGCAGGTCGTCCGAGAGCTCCGCCTCCTTAATCTTTTCAAATGCATTGATGGCCGCTGCCTTGGTAAAGGGACCGAGCAGGTTCGGATCACGATTTATGATTCCCAGCAACAGCTCCAGGGGTTCCATAATAACAATGGGAAACTCAACCTGGAGCTGACGTATCTTCTCAACCGTGGAAGTGTCCTCAAGCACGGGGAAAAGCACCGGTTTCACCTCATCGGCAACAAACAGATCCAGCAATTCGATCGCAAATCCGATCCCTTCACTGGTACCCGATTCAAGATTTTCCCGTATGTGATGGATGGTGTTCGGGTCATAGGCAAGAGAGAGCAGGTTATACAATCGATTGTAAGCAATCCTGATTTCTTCCCCCAGCGCTTTTTCAAGAAATTTTCCGAGTTCGTTCTCAACGATGGTATTTTCTGCAGCAAGATTCCAGGCGATCTGGTGGACCGAAGAACGGATCCCGTCAATGATTCTTGGCAGGTTCGTTTCGTCGGCTTGATATTCCAGGTCTAAGAGTGCCTGCAGGGCGATTGATTCCACCTCACGGTTCTGGTAATTCAGCTTGCCAAGCAAAGAGCGCTTTGCTTCCGGACTGCCTATCCGGCCAAGTATCCTGGTAATGCGATTTAGAGCCTGTTGCTTAATGCCTGATTTATAATAACTCTGTTCCAGGCTTTCCACCGCACCTTCCCCGATCCTCACGAGGGCATCGAATGCCTGCCGGTAAAAGGGGGATTGAAGGAAATCGATTAATACGGGACTTGCCTCCGATACCTTCCAGAAAGCAGCGACCTGAATGGCCGTGGCACGCACCCTTGGGTCCGGATCACGCAACAGGGTATTCAGCACGGCATGGTGATCGAATTCCTTCAGCTCAAAAAGGGCCATCGCAATACTAAATCGTTCATCCGGCCTGGAAGATTTAGCCAGCAACAACATATCATCGGCCGAAAGCTTCCGGCTCCTGTATTGTTCCAGGCGTTTCATCAGGTTCGCGGCAATATCTTTATTGTTTCCCTTGTTTTCCTGCTGTATGCCGGGTTCGAGTCCATCATCGGCAATAGGCAGGTCCAATTCATCGATCTTCTTCAGGCTCAGACGGCGGATTTTATCCGAGGCGGATTTCAGCATACCGGCAAGGGCATTCCTGAATCCTTCGAAATCGATTCTCTCTATGAATCCCAGGGCATTCCGGATGGAAGGAAGAGAAGTGCTGTTAAGATCCTTTGTCAGGATGCTGCCGATATCTGTTTTTTCGGTACCTGCATCGGATTGCCTGAATTGTGCAAGGGAATTATTGAGCGATTTTTGGTACGCCTGGTAAAGTTTGAAAGAAACAAAAGTCCAGGCAACAAGCAGTACGATCAATACGTAGGTGTAATGGACGATCGAAAAGAAAGCGAGGGCAACGAGCCCTGAGGCTATCAGGCTGGAAATCAAAACAGATATTTCATTGATGGTGCCATCGATCCTGGCCTGGATACTGTAACGGATCTTTGCGTCGAGGGACTGATACAGGATTTTCATGGACGGGGCCACAATTGAATCCTGGAGAGATTTTGTAAAGAGCTTGCTTACAGAGATAATCAGGAAGAACATGGTGAAACTGGTGGCCAGTCCGAATACCCCACCGATAAGAGCAGCCACCAGGGTAAATATCAGGATCAGTATCGGGGAGATAACGAGAGCCAGTTTCAATCCCCAGGTCTTCATCAGGCGCCCGTAAACGAAAGTCTTGATAAGGACACTGAACACCATCAGGGTTCCGTTGAAGTACCCGAAGAAGGCGGCCAGATCGTTATGCTCTGGATAGGATTCCCTGGCCACCCCCAGAAAGGAGAAATGCACAAAAATGGTCACTGAGATCAGCAGGACAACGAAAAGGGACATAATTCCGATATATCTCGATTTAAACATCCCGATCAGGCTGGTGCCGCCGCTGGATTCCTGCTCGGTTGCGGCAGCTTTCTTATCCATTGAGAAACGCCCCGAAATGATGAACTGGAAAAGAAGGGCCACAAGCACGCTGAAAGCACTGATGTACAGGAGGTCCCTTGTTTCAACGGCGAAAGACAGCAGCAAAGGGATGGCATAACTGCTGACAATGATCCCGATGATCTGTCCCGTGTCAATCAAACCAAAAAGCCGTTTACCCTGGCGAAGGGTAAATATCCTTCCCACCGTGCCCCAGAAACCAAGAAGGGCGATGATATTTATCGGCCCCATCATAATAAAAATTACGAAAATAGTCCATTTGCTGTCGATCAGGTTAAATCCGAAACGCATCAGGAAGGTAAGGATGGCGACGAAGAAAAGGTTGAAGATCGAAAAAATCGAGAACCTGATCCTGGATTGCAGCCAGGCGTAAAGAGAGGTCAGGATAATCCCAATCACACCGGAAACAAGGAAAGCCTTTGGAATCATGGCCTGTTCAAATACCCCAAGAAACAGGGCATGCGCACTGATATCAAACGTCCCGTAAAAAATCCCCAGGAACACGGATTGAAAGATAAGGAGCATTACACTCGCTTCTTCACCGGATTCAATATTCAGGGCTTTGTAAAATCCTCTGGCCATTTATCAGGGGTATGAATTTTCCGTTTAATGCCTGTATTTACTAACTAAAATAATCTTTCAAGATATGAAAAATATAAGAATTCGGTCAGTTTTTGAGATGCATTCTTTTTCAACAGTTCTGAACCGCCGGGATACGGCGGCGGCAAACGCTGATTGAAGAATCCGGAAACAGGCCAATTGCCAGATACTTATTATTTTGATAATGACATAGTTGTTATTTGAATTCCTTAAAAAGAGAATGAGCTGATCCCGGCTGGCAGGATCCATTCCTGCATCCTGTTTTGTACTCATTATGCACAATAAGGCCAATCGATCTTCTGATCAAGGATATATGCATATTAAGCATACAAAATATAGCTTATATAAAAATTTGGTTAATTTTAGTTGATATTTCTATATTTTTAAATCGCAGATTAATAACCTTCAGGCATCCGTTGGAATTGTTAGGATTTATGGGTGCCTGAATTTTCATCTACCTGTGTATGTTTGACTTTGGGGACAATGCCGAACCGCATATCAGACGAAGAAGGGAAGTTGTTTTTATCGTACTCTCCGGATTATTCCTGGGCACTCTCGCCGTACTGAATATACTTGGCATCTCGAGGCAGATAGATCTGTCGTTTACCGTCATGGGACTGCATATTCCTTTCGTGGTTTTTGTTGGTGTTCTTCCATATCCCATTACTTTCCTCTGTACGGACTTCATTTCTGAACTCTACGGGAAAAAAAGGGCCAATACGGTTGTCTGGGTTGGTCTCTTGCTGAATATCTGGGTAATCTTCATCATGTGGCTGGGAGGGGCGCTTCCCCCGCATCCCGAACTTTTAGACAACGGCCTTCCAGCGCTTGATGATCCGTCAAGGATCTTTTTCCAGATCCGCA
>CAZVLG010000103.1:0-14396 GCA_964627835.1 uncultured Bacteroides sp. | reverse complement strand
GTCTTCCGGGAATTGACCGGGGGGATCTATTTCGGTGAAAAAGGCAGGAGCGAAGACGGCACCCGGGCATGGGACCATTGCAATTATTCGACCGGTGAAATTGAGAGGATCGCGCGAATGGCTTTCGAATCGGCCGGCAGGCGCAGGAAGAAACTCACGCTGGTTGACAAGGCCAATGTGATCGAGACCTCACGCCTTTGGAGGGAAACCGTCCAGAAGCTGGCGGCGGAATACCCGGAAGTGAACCTTGATTTTATGTTCGTCGATAATGCGGCCATGCAGATCATCCTTCAGCCATCCTACTTTGATGTTATCCTGACCGAAAATATGTTCGGGGACATCCTGACGGATGAAGCTTCGGTCATTACCGGGTCCATCGGCATGCTCCCGTCTGCATCGGTGGGAGAAGGTACTGCATTGTTTGAGCCCATTCACGGTTCGGCGCCGCAGATCGCCGGCAAGAATCTGGCAAACCCCTTTGCCACGATCCTTTCGCTTGCCATGATGATGGATCATTTCGGGCTGGTCAAATCCGCAGAGGACATTCGGGGCATCGTAAGCCTCGCGCTTGAAAAGGGCATGGTTACCGGCGACATAAAGGCTGTTGACCCGAAGAGTACCTCCGAAGTCGGGGACTGGGTTCGGGACCGGATGGAAGAATTATAAGCAATCATCCGGGGCATACAATCTTGCCAGGTCTAATTCGTCTGATTAGTCAGGAGAACGTATCGTCGGCTCACAGCTTATTTTTTTTAATTCACCGATGATTATCCTGTATTCATCTATTAAGATTTCAGTTAGGGATTTCTTAATATAAACTTTGCATTGGTATACAACTTTTTGGACCGGAATTTGTCTATGAATGTAAAACCTGCAATTATTTATGAGACCGCTACCATATATTCTCACAATCCTATTATATTCTTTGTTTATGCTGTTCCCGCAGGGAAGCGGGAAACTGTTCGCACAGGTAGGGAATGATCTTTTTGCTTTTGCAGGAGAATCAAGTTCCGCAAACAGCGAAGAGGAAACCGACTTACGCTATTCCATCAGCGGGCATATCCAGGACCTGTCCACCGGCGAAGAGCTGATCGGCGCTGCAATCATCGTCGAAGACCTGGGAAAGGGCACCGTTACCAATGTTTACGGGTTCTATTCCCTCAGCCTTCCCCCGGGATTTTATGAATTAAAATTTACATACATCGGCTATGAATACCAGACCAGGGCCATCCACCTGAACCAGGACCATATTATGAATATCGAGCTCAATGAAGACATCCATGAGCTTGAAGAGGTGACCATCAGCGCAGAAGGTGCCCGTTCCCATGTCAAAAAGGCCGAGATGAGCGTTAACAAACTCCAGATCAAGACCATCAAGCGCATCCCGACCCTGATGGGGGAAGTCGATGTGATCAAGGCCATCCAGCTTCTTCCCGGTGTCCAGGCCTCCAGTGAAGGCGCTTCGGGTTTTTCGGTACGGGGAGGGAATCCCGACCAGAACCTCATACTGCTCGACGAAGCCACGGTTTATAATGCATCCCACCTGATGGGTTTCTTTTCGGTGTTCAACAACGATGCCGTCAAGGATATAAAGCTCTATAAGGGAGACATACCGGCGGACTACGGGGGAAGATTATCCTCCCTTCTGGATGTCAGGATGAAAGAAGGCAATCTGAAGAAATTTTCCGGCACGGGGGGGATCGGGACCATTTCCAGCAGGCTGACCCTTGAAGGTCCCGTCATCAAGGACAAAACCTCATTCCTGGTTGCCGGAAGAAGGACCTATGCCGATCTTTTCCTTCCCTTCGCCAAAGAAGAAGATGTCCGGAATAGCACCCTCTATTTTTATGATTTAAATGTCAAATTGAACCACATATTCAACGATAAAAACCGCCTCTTTGTATCGGGATACCTGGGTCGGGATGTCTTTGCCAATGTTTTTGCACGCATGGCTTTCGGCAACCAGAATTATTCCTTGCGCTGGAACCATCTTTTCTCCCCGAGACTGTTCAGCAATTTCACGCTTATTCACAGCCGGTACGAGTATGAACTTGGAACCCCCGAGGGAGATGCCAATTCCTTTATCTGGGAATCCAGGATGAAGGACTATGCCGTCAAGGCAGACCTGAATTACTTTATTACACCGGAGCATACTCTTAAATTCGGGGCCGTCAGCACATTCCATGATTTTGAGCCGGGAACGGCGAAGGGCCTCGGGGAACAAAGCCTTTTCACCGAGTTCATCCTTCCAGCCAATTATGCACTGGAGAACGGTGTTTACCTCTCGGCAGAATCGGCGCTGGGCGAGCGATGGAATTTTAGTTACGGCCTTCGCTTCAGCAGTTTCCATAATGTAGGTCCGTCTACGACCTACAACTACGACCAGGACTATCAAGCCATGGATTCCTCGGTATATGGATCCGCTGAATTCTTTAATCATTTCGGCGGATTCGAGCCCCGGCTGGCAATGTCCTTCCTGCTGAACGATGTGTCATCGCTGAAAGCCAGTTATTCAAGGACGCGGCAGTACATCCATCTGGCCCAAAACTCGACAGCCGGTACACCCCTCGACGTCTGGTTCCCTTCCAGTCCCAACGTTGATCCACAGATCTCCGACCAGGCAGCCATCGGCTATTTCCGGAACCTGTGGGGAGACAGGCTGGAAGCTTCCGTCGAAGCCTATTATAAGAAAATGGACAATGCCATTGATTTCAAGGATCATGCAAACCTGCTTATCAATCCCTATATGGAGGGGGAATTGAGAATAGGCGAAGGAACCTCCTACGGGCTTGAGTTCCTTTTGCGTAAAAATACAGGCCGGCTTAGCGGATGGATCAGCTATACCTATTCAAGGACCGAGCGTGTGGTGCCGGGTATCAATAATGGAGATGCCTACGCGGCCCCTTATGACAAACCCCATGACCTGGCCATCGTGTTGAATTATGAGATTGGGAAGCGGATCTGGGTGTCCGGGAACTGGGTGTACAGCACCGGATTGCCGGTAACATTCCCGACCGGAAGATTTGAATACATGGGAATTATTGCGCCTGTTTATTCCAACAGGAACGCCTACCGGATGCCCGATTATCACCGGCTTGACCTTTCGGTCTCCTTTGCCGGGAAAGAGAAGCCGGACCGGAAATGGGGATGGGACCTGAATCTTTCCATATACAATGCCTATGCCCGGAAAAATGCCTGGGCCATCAATTTTGTCCAGGATGAACTCGATCCCAATGTTACCCATGCCGAGATGACCTACCTGTTTCCCATCATCCCGGCAATCACTTTTAATTTCCATTTTTAATGTTTGCGGTATAATGAAAAGAAACAAGAGCATATACGCGGTCCTGCTTATCCTGGGCATCTCTCTCTGGAATTGCACCGAGAGGATTGATCTGGAAGTGGACTCGAGCTTTACCCGGCTGGTTGTGGAGGGATACGTGACTACGGATACTGCCGCACACTGGGTGCGGCTGAGCACAAGCAGTGATTATTTTTACAACCAGCCCGCACCGGCCGTCAGGGGAGCAAGCATCAGCATTGACGACGGACAAACCGTTCATCCACTGGTTGAATCCGGTACCCTGCCCGGCGTTTATTTTACATCGGCCGGCTTTCACGGCATCCCCGGCCGGACCTATACACTTAATGTCCGCGACGTAGACATTGACGGGAACGGTGTTCCCGAGCAATATTCGGCCAGCTCCACCATGAATACCGTGAATCCGATCGATTCCATCAGCCTCAGGTACTTCAATGCCTTCGGAACCACTGGCTATGAGGTACAGGTCTATGCCTGGGACTCTCCCAAAAAGGACTGGTACTCTTTTAAGGTCCATAAAAACAGAAAACTCCTTACGGATACCCTCTACGAAATGATCGTCCAGAATGATGATTTCTTCAATGGGAATTATACATACGGGATCACCTCCCAGTTCCTGAGCAATGAGAAACCTGAAGAAGTGGTGAGGATCGGTGATACAATAACCTTTGAGATCAACGGGATCACCGAGGAATATTACAAATACATTGTAGAGGCGCAGAGCCAGATATTTACCCAGACGCCGCTGTTCAGCGGTCCGCCTGCCAATATCCGGACCAATCTTGACAATAATGCCATCGGGTTCTTCACGGCATACTCGGTCAAATACAGCAGCACCATCGCCACAGCCGATGTTGTGGACGGTGGGATCCACCAGTGAGGCAAATTGCAGGGAAGGAAACCGATGTTCCGCCGGGTTTTTGTATCTTCGTATCTACATAATTAGATAAAACATAAGAAATGGCATACTACATTGCAAAAAAGATGGATGTTGGGTTTTCCGAAGCCCTTGAAAAACTTACCGAAGAACTCCAGAAAGAAGGCTTTGGAATCATCACGGAGATCAATGTGAGGGATACCCTGAAAAAGAAACTTGATCTTGATTTCAGGCCCTATGTGATACTGGGGGCATGCAATCCGAATTATGCACATCAGGCCCTGGAACTGGACGATAAAATCGGCGTTCTTCTGCCCTGTAATTTCGTAGTACAGCAGGCTGGAGAGGGCACTGAAGTTTTTGCCATAAACCCGCAGGAAACAATGAGCAAATTACTTGGTGACGGGATCAAGGAGATCAGCGATGCCATAACCAGGAAGGTACAGAACGTGATGGATCGCCTCTGAAGACATATTGGGCTTCCATCAAGCGATTAACATCTCATTAAACTTTCATTTTCGACATTTCCCTGGATTTGGATTAACTTTGAGTGGAGCCTCAGGCGGCAGCCCTGGGGGGACCCGTATATAAAAATCCTATCTGATGCAAAAACCTGAGTCTCACCTGCTAACTATATTCGGAGCATCCGGGGACCTGACCCGCAGAAAACTGATTCCTGCCCTCTACAATCTTTACCTTCAGGATCTTCTGCCCGCTGACTTCGCCGTGCTCGGTGCAGGCAGGAAACCTTACACGGATGAGATATTCAGGGAACAGATGGGGGCAGCCCTGAATGCGGTGGAGGGGAGTCCCCCGGGCAACACACCTGAAAAGAAAACTGCATTTCTCCGGCTTCTGCACTATATTTCTCTTGAAACTTCGGATCCTGCTTCCTATACAGCGCTTAAGAAAAAACTTGAAAAACTCGGGAACGAGTCGGGTACACAGGGCAACCTGATCTATTACCTGGCGACACCGCCCAGCCTCTATGCTCCCGTAGCCAAAAGCCTGGCTGCTAAGGGACTCGCAAAGGAGGGCAGGGGCTGGAAAAGGATCATCGTGGAGAAACCATTCGGGTATGATCTCGAATCAAGCCGGGATCTGAATGCCCAATTCAGGGAAGTATTCAGGGAAGAGCAGATTTACCGTATTGACCATTACCTGGGCAAGGAAACCGTCCAGAACATCATGGTTACGCGTTTTTCAAACGGGATATTTGAGCCCATCTGGAACCGCAACTACATCAGGCATGTCGAGATCACGTCTGCTGAATCGATCGGAGTTGAAGACAGGGGAGGTTATTACAATGGCTCGGGTGCCCTGCGCGATATGTTCCAGAACCATATCCTGCAGCTTGTGGCCCTTGTTGCCATGGAACCGCCTGTATGGGCAGAGTCGGCATCCATCCGCAACGAGATGGTAAAAGTGCTGGACTCCATCCGGCCCTTGAGCGATAAAGATATAGAAAGGGATGTGGTCCGGGGACAGTACCTGGAATCCCTGGTCAGGGGGGAAAGCATGAAGGGATACCGGGATGAGCATGGAGTGGATCCCGGGAGCCGGACCGAAACCTATGTGGGATTGAAATTCCATATCGACAACTGGCGCTGGAAAGGGGTGCCTTTTTATGCCCGGACCGGGAAGCGCTTGCCAACAAGGGTTACGGAAATCGTTGTTCATTTCCAGGGTACCCCGCATCATATATTCTGTCACAATGAAGGAGCCACGGCACATAATCAGCTGATCATCCGGATACAGCCGGATGAGGGCCTCCTGTTAAAGTTTGGCATGAAGGTCCCAGGTGCCGGTTACAAAGTACAGGATGTAAACATGGATTTCCACTATTCAAGCCTGTCGGATGTCTATCTGCCTGCCGCTTACGAACGGCTGTTGCTGGACTGCATGCTGGGTGATTCCACCTTATATGCCAGGGGTGATGCCGTGGAATCTGCCTGGCGGTTCGTAGACCCCATTCTGAAGTACTGGAATGAGAATCCCTTGGCCGCCCTTTACGGCTATCCGGCCGGTACCTGGGGACCCAGGGAAGCAGATGGATTATTCAGGGAGGGGCTTACCTGGCGATACCCCTGCAGAAACCTTGCCGACGATGGCGTATATTGTGAATTATAATGCCATGGAAGCAGAAGGAGCAGAGATCTATACATACCTCACCGCGGAACGCCTTTCCCGGATCCTGGCTGAAAAGGTACAAAACCTTATCAAGGATTCCATCATTACCGGCCAGGAGTTTAATATAGCTCTTTCCGGAGGCAGTACGCCAAGGATGCTGTTTGAGCATATGGTAAAATCCTATCGTAACAGCGATCCGGGAATATGGGATAATGTACGCTTTTACTGGGTGGATGAACGATGTGTTCCCCCTGACCACCCGGAAAGCAATTACCGGATGGCAAACGAAACCCTGCTCCGGTACATTTCTCATTCCAACGATTATGTTTTCCGGATGCAGGGGGAGAACGATCCCTATAAAGAGTCCGTCCGGTACGCATATCTTCTGAACGGGCAGGTCCCAACAGTCGATGACCTGCCGGCTTTTAACCTTATCCTGCTGGGCATGGGAAAGGATGGGCATACCGCCTCCATCTTCCCGGACCAGATGGAGTTGCTGTGGACGGATGATCTTTGTGGGGTAGGGGTGCACCCAGAATCGGGACAACGCAGGATTACCCTGACAGGCAAGGTGATTTGCAATGCAGATCATATTTTTTTCCTGGTGACCGGAAAGGACAAAGCCAAGACACTGGCCAGGATCATCTGTCGCAGTGGGAATTATGAGGAATATCCGGCAGCCCATATCCAGGCGCGCCGGGGCAGCCTCTCCTGGTTCCTTGACGATGCGGCAGCCAGCCTGCTGGATTAAATGAAGAACCCCGGCTCTCACCGGGGTTAATGTCTCTTTATCCACTATTTGTATAAGGTAAAATTTGCAAACAGTCTGATGGTGTTGTTGCCAAAGGAGCCTTTATTTTGTGGTTACTGCCACAAAATGCAGCGACGTGGCAATGACACCGGAAGACGGTAAATTTTACCTAATACAAATGGACCTGGCTCCTGCGTTTCACCATGATCTCGGGTTTCCCTTCAAAGGTGCTCACCAGCCCGGTAACCCAGACATACCTTCCTTCGAAGAACAGTTCCGGGTGCCTGTGAAAGCGGCGGGCATCCCTTCCCGAAAGGATAACGGTAAAGTCCTGGTAGGGGTAGGTTCCCCCAAAATACAGGTGGTATTCGTCGCCTGACCAGGAGTACCATACTTCATGGATCCTCCCGTAGACGTTCCTGACCTCACCGATGTGGAACCCTGCATTGTATGCAGGCACCGTCACGATCCTGTAACCTGCCGGATAATACCAGTAGCGGAATTCCGGGTAGAGTATCCTGTATTCCCTGTACATGTTGTGGCTCCATATTACTTCCACCCTTGAGGGGGCCTTGTAATGGTGTACCTTCTTGAATCGAACGGGGACATGATGGACCGCTGCACCATTGGTTTTCCTAACTGGCATCCGGTTGGGCGTAGCATAATGCCTGCGCTGTTCGGCATGGCGTCCACTGGAAACCGACGGTTTCTCATGCTTATTCCCATAGTTCCCGTTCCCACTGTCGGGCGACCGGGCCGGACCGGTTCGTACATCTCCATTTCCGGGTTTTCTCTTCTCCACGACAGGGTCCTTCCTGCCATTCGTCCTGAGAGGGCCGGACATGTTCTTGTGACCGGAAACGGAATTTCCCTTTTCCCTCGCTGCGGGCGATCTTTCAGCAGTTCTGGTTTCCGTTGAAACCCTTTTAACGCCTGCCCGGGTGCTGCCGGAATATGTACGCTCCAGCCTGTCCGTCCTGGTCGTATGGGTAGTATTCTTCTGAATTCTGTCTGCAGACTGCCTGGCAGCCGCTTCACTCTTGTGATTCTGTATTTTATGCCTTGCACGCTCCTTCGACTCATGCTGGGCAAAAACAGCAACCGCCAAGAGCAGAATTCCTGTAATGATAATTAACTTTTTCATGGCTCTTATTTATTTGCGGTTTATCTGCTTATTCAAATACAAAATACCTGCCAAATTATGTCAATTTATTCTATTTTCTTATAAATCAGCTAATTAACTAAATTAATATAATGGTATGAAATGATAATCCAGGCCGTATCAGGTTCATTCGTGTAATGAAATTTGCCTTTTATCCAGTATTATGTATTATTCACATTTTTTTTAATTTTACCACTCAGGCATTTGCTTACATGGATTATTTAAAGGAAATAGCAATCGAACAGGATCTTATTGCCAAGATCAGTGAGCAGAAGGACAAGATCCAGCAGCAACAGAAAGAACTCGGTGAAAGCCTTGAGTATGCCAGTTCCATTCAAACCGCCCTGCTGCCTGACCTGAGGTATTTTCAGAAGATATTCCCCCGGAGTTTCTTCCTTTTTAAACCAAGGGATATTGTAAGCGGCGATTTCTACTGGTATGCCCGGAAAGGAAACAGGATGGCCTTTACTGCTGCCGATTGTACGGGACACGGGGTTCCGGGAGCGTTCATGAGCATGCTCGGCATATCCTTCCTGAATGAGATTGTTGGCAAATGCGTTCCAAGAGCAAACACCATATTGAACCGCCTGAGGGAGAATGTTATGAAAGCCCTTCACCAGACAGGTGACATCCATGAAAACAAGGACGGGATGGATATTGCCCTCTGTGTGATCAACCTTGAGGATATGGTAATGGAGTTCTCCGGGGCCTTCAATCCACTCTACCTGATCCGGAAAGGAGAACTCTTTGAAACTCGCGGTGACAAGATGCCCATAGGGATAAATGCGGTTGTTGAGAGATCATTCACGAACCATATCATAAAACTTCAAAAGGGTGATCTGATCTATCTGTTTTCGGATGGGTATGCGGATCAGTTCGGTGGTCCTGACGATAAAAAATTCAAGTACAAAACCCTGAAGGATTCCCTGATAAAGATCCAAGGAAAATCCATGGAGGCCCAGAAAAAAGAGCTCGAACGCATTTTTATCAGATGGAAGGGAGATTATGAACAGGTGGATGATGTCCTTTTAATCGGGCTTAAAATCTGATCCCGGATGTGGTTTAAGAAATTCAAACTCAGAAACTACCGGTCTATCGTCGACACTGGCTGGCATGAGCTGGCTTCGGATAATATTACGGGGCTCATCGGGCAGAACGAATCCGGTAAAACTTCCATCCTCGAAGCCCTGAATAGTTTTTATACCGGGATTATCTCGGATGACATTCTTCGCAGTGACCTCAGCCTGCCTGAGGTATCCTGTTCCTTCAGCATTTCAAAAGATGAATTAAAGAATTACTTCTCGGAGAAGAAAATTCCCGAAAAGATCCTGGAAATTATCCACAAGTCCACTATGATCACCCTGACCCGTACCTGGACTACGGATAAATCCAGCTACCTCAGTTTCGGTGATGATGAGGTTAAGGATTATTACCAGGACCTGGAAGACCGAAGGAAAGCCCAGGAGGAAAAAACCCTGGCTGAGCTGCATCATGTCATTGATGAAGCTAGAAAAGCAGAGGAGGAGCTCGGGGTGATCCTTATGGAGAAGGAAGAAACATTGAAGGACCTGCATGCAATTTCTACGAAGCTGGCGCGTGCAAGGAAGGACCACGATAAGAATCCGACAAAAGAAGTGAAGAACCAGTTACAGAAGATGCTGCTTGAAGAAGAGCGGCTGAATAAGCGTCTGGATAAGAAGAAAGCTTCCATTGAGTCCCGCTCCCAGAAACTGGCTGATCTCACCGACAAATCCAGATTTGCACAATTATGCCTTGATGCCCTGGATGAACTTGAGGAGGCCAAAACGCTCTGGGAAGACTCTTACAAGGAACTGCTGGACATTCAATATTATTTCGACAGCCTGCAGACGGAAAGAGAGATGAAGGGGATCAAGGGAAGACTTGACCTGGCCAATTCACAGCACCTGGAGAATGACAAGAAACTTGAAAAAGCCCGGAACAAGGCGGGTTTCAAACTGGCAGTAACGTCTAAAATCCTGAAGGGAATGGATCCTTCGGAAGCGGAGGATCTGGTAGACAAGGAAAACCGCAGACAGGCTGCCTATTACACCGAATCTGAACTCGCCGATGAATCCTTCAGGCATATTCCCATATTCGAATTATTTGAGGATTTCAGCAGCCTGCTGCCCAACCGGATAGACCTTGAGGATATCTTTACATCCAACAGCAGTGTTGAGGGATTTAAAGCGGCCAGGAATTTCCTGGTTGTATCGGGTTTGGAAGCAGCATTTTTTGAAGAAAGAAGCAGCAGGATACTGAAACAGAAGATCGAAAAGCTGAATAACGAGATATCCCTTAATTTTCAGGATTACTGGAGGCAAAGCCTGGGCAAGGACAATAAAATAAAAATTCATTTTGAGCTGGAGCATTACGACCAGAATCACCCTGAAAAGATGGGGATGCCCTACCTTGAGTTCTGGATCAAGGATGAACAGGAACGGCTTTATCCGAAACAACGCAGCCGTGGCGTCAGGTGGTTCCTGTCCTTTTATCTCGAGCTCAAGGCCAATGCAATTGAGAACAGGGAACAATCAAGGGTGTTCCTGATCGATGAACCCGGGCTCAGCCTCCATGCAAGGGCCCAGGAGGATGTACTGTCCGTGTTCGAAGATATCAAGGAGGATATCCAGATCATATACTCCACGCATTCGCCTCACCTGGTCAATATTAACAAGCTGTATCGTCTGCTGGCGGTTCAACGGGCCGTTGAGGACGATATGAAGAGCGAGACGGTGATATTTGATCCAAGGTCACTGAATGAAGCTTCCACCGACACCCTTTCGCCGATCTACACCCTGATGGGCACCAAGCTGAGTGACCATCAATTCGTTAAAAAGAAGAACAATGTGATTATCGAGGACACACCCACCTACTATTATCTGAGCACCATTTTCAGCCTGGCGGGTTATAAAAAGGAGCTGTATTTCCTGCCCTCGACCGATGTGAATAATGTACCAACCCTGGTGAACCTGCTTATGGGCTGGAGGCTTGAATTCATTGTTCTCCTCGATGATGATCCCGATGGAAACAGGATTTACCGGGACCTGAGGCGGAACCATTTCAACAATAATGAGGAAGCCGCCTCCCAGAAACTTCTGCGCATGGTATCTATCGGGAGCGTTGAAGACATCTTTTCGACCATCGATTTTAAGAACTTTGTCCTGCACCAGCGAGTCGGGATCACTGAATCCAATTCGCAGTACATAGAGATGAATGAACTTTCAAGAGCAAAACTGGCTGCTGATTTCATCCTTGATGTACAGAATAACCAGGTAAAGCTGGAAGACTTTGACGATGAAACCATCGATAATATCCAGAAAGTCATAAAATTGCTGGACGGCGCCCTTTCCTGATGGTTCAATACCGGATGATTTTTTCAACCTCGTACCTGTTCAGGTAAGTCCGTATTATCTGCTGGACATCCCGATTGTCTTCATAGATACGGATGCAGTCCTTGATATCATCTAGTTGCAGGTAACTGCTTTCCGTACTGAGGAAACCGAAACCGAAGTATTTCCCGTTCTCTAGCTGAACCACCGACCGCTCGCTCTCCTGCCTGCCTTTATCGATGATCAGCATGTTCTTTTGCTGATAGTAGAAGGTGGAAAGGGCTTTCATTACCCGCTTATTGTATATTTCGGATGACTCCTTCCCGATACATGCGCCGTTGCACTGGCGGATTTCATAATGGAAACAGGCACCCTCCGTATCGTACATGCCACAGAGTTTCTGGCAGAGCCAGTACCTTTCGATCAACCTGGCAAGTGTGGCCATCCCTTCTGTTTTGTTCTGAAAACATGTTTCGGGATTATGATTGATACGATTTGCCGTTTTGTCAATTTCGAGGTGGTAATAACCTTCCTTGTCCTTGCGGCTGTACAAACCATACTGCATGGTCTTGCGCTTCTGGGCACGATTGTACCGCGGGCCATGCTTTTTGATTTCGCTTGATTCCACCAGGAGGGCGATAAGTTCGCTTCCGGTCAGCTCATAATCTATATCGGCTATGCTTTCCTTCAGTTCAATGGAACGCCTGGATCCGTTGTTGCTGAGGTGGCTCATGACACGTTTGCGGATATTTTTGCTCTTCCCGATATAAATTACCTGGTTCTGATCATTCCTGAAATAATACACCCCTGTATCTTCCGGCAGTTGATCCAGGACTTTCTGATCCAGGTCCGGATGAAGGTTTTTAAGGTTTGTGGAAACGGAGCCTTTCAGGATATCTTCATGTCCCGAATCCCTGGCCCGCCCCAGCAGGAGCCGGAGAAGATTTACCGTTGCGAGGGCATCACCTGCTGCCCGGTGCCTGTTTTCGATCTTAATGCCGAGATTGTCACAAAGGTTTCCCAGGCTGTAAGATCTGTGACCGGGGAACAGTTTCCGGCTGAGCCTGAGGGTACATATATTATTTCTGCTAAAATCATACCCAAGGCTTTTAAATTCGGATTTAATGAATTTGTAGTCGAAACTGGCATTATGGGCCACCAGGATCTTATCAGCGGTTATCTCCACGATATCCCTGGCGATCTCATAGAATTTCGGGGCATCTGCAACCATTTCATTACTGATCCCGGTAAGAGCAGTGATGAAATGCGGTATGTTTTTCTCGGGATTTACCAGTGTGATGAATTCATCCACAATTTTCTCGCCATTAAAAATATAAATGGCGATCTCTGTGATCTTTTCTGCTGCGGGACTGCCCCCCGTGGTCTCTATGTCGACAACTGCATACAATACGACAGCTTGATACGGCCAGGATACAAATATTATGATTTCGGAGATAAGTTAAAAGTGCAGATATGAACACGTCGACATCGAACTATGAATACCGCCTTCTTCCTTGAGCGGATTTTTCAGTCAGAGGGCAGGGGCAGGGGAGGTGGAATTAATAGATCGTCATCCATCGGGGACAGGACAATTTGCCAGTTCATCGTGCTGAACCTCCGTGGAAAGATACCCATCAGGTTGGTTCCTACATAAGCAAGCAAAAGATCAAAAACCATGACGGTTGCGCCGATAAATATTCCATTGGGCATACCCCAGGCAATACCGCCAAGAACATAGTACAATGCCGGCACCAGAACAACCACGGCCCCAATCGTCAGTCCCACTCCCGCTGCTTTTTCCCTTGAATTACGAATCACAACCCCGGAGATCATCATGATCTTATCCAATTCAATTTTCTTTCCTCCAAGGACCAGGTTATCATCTTCCATATCACTTATCAATCCTTTTACCTTTGTCCCATTAAAGGTTTTAACCACCACAGGTTTATCCAGGCGTATAGTCTTTGATTTGTCCGGGTTCAGTTTACGGTCGATGCGGATTCCCTGGCCAAATCCGGTCGATCCCAAAAGCAGGAACAGGGTAATATATAAAGTAATGCGTAACACTTTGAATGGATCATAAACATACAAAAAAAAAATTGGTCAAACCCTGGCGGATCGATATTTCAGACCTGTACGAAAACGTACATATCCTGCTTGGATTCGTACAAATCCACGCCAACAAATAATCGATAATTCGAGATCTAAAATGTTATTGATCAATAGTATATGAAATATGGAACAATTCATGTAAATAGTATTACAGGAAAATCCGGGAATATGCAAAACTCTCTAACTATGACGGAAAATATCCGGAACGAAAAAGACCTTTTAACTGCCAGGAAAAATCTTAAACATATTTACCGGGAGATTATTCGGCTGGTTATTCAAAAAGAGGAATTTGAGGAAAGGATCGAAGAATACCTTAACGGGAAATAGGAACCGCAGGGCTGTTTTTTAATTGGGCCCTGACCGGATGGGATACTGCTCTGAACTTTCCCTGCATTACTGATTGCCAAATACTTCCTTTTCATCCAGAAATCCATCCGAGATAACCGTCATTCGGATGTTTTCCTCCCCAACGGGAATAATGGAGGATAGCAGGATGGCTGGAACCATTTTTGAACCATTATTCACGGTTGTTAGCGTGTTGGGAATGGATTCGTCCCTGGCAAGCGAGACAGCGATCCTGGAAGTTGAGGATGCAAGTGATTCAATTACCTTATAGACGGTCATTGTCTGGGTTCCCTGAACAATCCTTCTGCAGGCATCCGTATGTGCATCCCGTCCGGATAAAAGCACAT
>CAZVLG010000102.1:0-7810 GCA_964627835.1 uncultured Bacteroides sp. | reverse complement strand
GGCATTCACTGAACATGGTGTTCTGATGCTGGCAAGTGTCCTGCACAGCAACAGAGCTATTCAGATCAACATCCAGATCGTGAGGGTATTTACTAAGATGCGTGAGGTGCTTGCTACTCATAAAGAAATACTTGAAAAGATGGAAAACACAGAATACAGGCTGGATGAACACGATGAACAGATCCTTGTAATTTTCGAATACCTGAAAAAACTGGAACAGGCCAGGCAGGAGGATCTCAATCAGGAACCCAGAAAGGTTGTTAAAGGTTACCGAAAAGGGGATCCATAAAATAGCTTATAAGATAAACCGGAAGACTAATTCCCTTTATTTCAGCCACTGGTCGAGCCAGCCAAAGAACTCCCGCTGCCAGAGTATGGCATTCTGGGGCTTGGTCACGAAGTGGGTTTCCTCGGGGAACACCAGCAGCCTGGCCGGTATGTTCCGCAGGCGGGCCGCATTGTAGGCTTCCAGGCTCTGGGTATAGGGCACCCTGAGGTCCATCTCGCCGGTAATGATCAGGATGGGCGTATCCCATTTCTGAACGGATTTATGAGGGGAGAACTGGTAGTTTCTGGGTGTGGGTTTTTCCCAGTATGGCCCGCCGTTATCGAAGTTCACGAAAAAAGTTTCTTCGGTCGCGGTATACATGCTTTCCAGGTTGTAGATCCCGCAATGGGAGATGAAGGTCTTGAACCTTCCTTCGTGGATCCCTTCCAGGTAGAATGTCGAATACCCACCGTAGCTCGCCCCGATGGCACCCAGCCGTTCTTCGTCCACATAGGGCTCTTTTGCCATCGCATCGATGGCGCTGAGGTAATCCTTCATGTTTTGTCCACCATAGTCTTTTGAGATCTGCAGGTTCCACTCGTGGCCAAAGGTCGGGAGTCCCCTCCGGTTGGGAGCGACGATGATGTAATCGTGTGTCGCCATGAGCTGGAAATTCCAGCGGTAGTGGAAATCCGGGTTAACGGCGTTCTGGGGACCGCCGCCGCAGAACAGGATGGCCGGGTATGTTTTCTCCGGGTCGAAATCGGGCGGATAGACCACCCAGGTCAGCATCTCCTTGTTATCCGTTGTCTTGATCCACCTTGCCTCGTATTTCGGCACCCGGATGTGATCATAGATGTTCTTATTGGTAAAGGTCAGCTGGGTAGCCTCTCCGGTGGAAGGATCCACCTTGAATATCTCCGTGGCGTAGTCAATGTCCTGCCTGGTCCCCACCAGCACATCCCCGGCCATGGCAAAGGACCCGTAGGTAGTGGGACCTTCCGTGATCTGCCGGATCTCCCTGCTTTCCGGGTCCATTTCATAGAGGTGGAAGGTGGCGTGGAAACCACTGATAAAATAAAGTTTTCCGTCTTTCCACTGAACGCTTTCCACATCCTGGTCGAAATCCTCGGTCAGGTATGTCTTCTTGCCGGTTTCCATATCGTGCAGGAACAGCCTTACCTGGTCGGCTTCGTACCCGGGGGTGGCCATGCTCTGAAAAGCCAGTTTGCTTCCGTCTTCGGAGAAGGAAGGGTATTTGTCGTACCCGGGCATCCCTTCCGTGAGGTTTTTGGTGTCTCCGGAAGCCAGGTCGTAGAGGTAGATGTCAGAATTGGTGCTCAGGGCATATTCCCTGCCTTTCATTTTCTTGCAGGTATAGGCGATCTGATTTCCATCCGGGCTCCAGGTCATCTCAGCAGCATCAAAGTAAGGAGCAAGGGGGGCATCCCAGGGTTCGTCCTCCATGATGTCGACGGGTTCTCCGAGTCCCCCGCCACCGTATCCGGCCACGAATATATGGCTGTATGCATAATCGTGCCAGGCATTCCAGTGCCGGTACATCAGGTCATCGATGATACGCACATTGGTTTCCGGCAAGTCGGGATAGATCTCCTGGGGGGTCTTATCGAGCTTCACATCCATGGTGAAGAGGATATGCGATCCATCGGGCGAATAGGCAAAGCTGTTAATGTCCCCTTCCACCGAGGATACCTGCCTCTTGCCGTTCCCGGCAGGGTCCATTTCCCATAGCTGGGAGGAACCGGATGCGGATGTGAGGTAGCCGATCTTTTCACCGGTGGGGAACCACTGGGGACTGTTATACTTCCCGTTCCCGTCGGTCAGCCGGACCGGGTCACCACCGTCGGTGGAAACCTTGAAGATGTCTGTGATGCTGTTGTTGGTTTTGACATCGTAGCGGGTTACATTGTAAAGCACTTCCTTTCCATCGGGAGAGAGCTGCATATCAGCGAGCCTCCCGAATTTCCAGAGAATTTCGGCTGTGAGCACGCCTCCGTCGATCTCCTCCTGGGTGAGGATCCCGGAAAAATCGCCTTCAACAGCGGTGTCCTGCGAAACCTGTGTGCAGGCGGCCAGGAGAACGGCTGCAAACAGAATGCTGAAAAGAATAGAACGGTTCATGGCAATATGGTTTAATGGTTGAATGCTTCGGTGTATTTGATGACCAGCCTGTTGGACAGTATCTGTGCATCGGCATGGATCGGGGCTTTATTCTTTCGCAAGATTAAAAGCCTCCGTGATCTTGGCTTCGATCTCCTCTGCGAGTTCCGGATTGTCTGCAAGCAGCAGTTTGACGGCATCCCGTCCCTGTCCAAGTTTCGTATCCCCGTAACTGAACCAGGAACCGCTTTTTTTGATGATATCAAGCTCCACTCCCAGGTCGATTAGTTCGCCCGTACGCGAAATACCCTTTCCGTAAATGATGTCGAATTCCGCTTTCTTGAAAGGTGGCGCCAGTTTGTTCTTGACGATCTTGACACGGGTCCGGTTCCCATGCACCTCTTCCCCTTCCTTAAGCTGGCCGATCCGCCGGATATCAACCCGTACAGAGGAGTAGAATTTCAATGCATTCCCGCCGGTAGTGGTTTCCGGATTGCCGAACATAACCCCGATCTTTTCCCTCAGCTGGTTGATGAACATGCAGGTTGTATTGGTCTTGTTGATATTGGCGGTGAGCTTCCGCAATGCCTGTGACATCAGCCTGGCCTGGAGTCCCATTCTGGAATCACCCATTTCCCCTTCGATCTCTGCCTTTGGGGTCAGGGCGGCAACGGAATCGATCACGACGATATCAATTGCCCCGGACCTAATCAGGTGGTCGGTGATCTCGAGGGCCTGTTCCCCGTCATCGGGCTGAGAGATATAAAGGTTCTCGATATCAACCCCCAGTTTTTCGGCATAAAAACGGTCAAAGGCATGCTCCGCATCGATGAAGGCAGCAATTCCTCCGGCTTTCTGGGCTTCGGCGATGGCATGGATCGCCAGGGTGGTTTTTCCGGATGACTCGGGACCGAAGATCTCAATCACCCTTCCCCGGGGGTATCCGCCGACACCCAGGGCAATATCCAGGGATATGGATCCGGAAGGGATGGCTTGGACGTTCACGACGGCAGAATCTCCCATTTTCATGATGGTGCCCTTACCGTATCCTTTTTCAATTTTATCAAGCGTGAGTTGCAGGGCCTTGAGTTTTTCCTGCCTGATCTTGGTTCCGTTTGATTCTTCGCTCATTATGATGGTTAGGATTAGTGTTTTTACGTTTTAATAACAGGTTTCGGTATCAGCCCAAGGCTTCCAGGATCTGCTCCGTGTGGCTCTTGGTATCGACCTTGTTGAATATCTTGATGATCATGCCTTCTTCGTCGATGATGAAGGTTTTACGAAGGGTCCCTTCGTACTGCTTTCCGTACATTTTTTTGATGCCCCATGCTCCATAGGCTTTCAGTACCTTTTTATCCGTATCCGAGATAAGGTTGAAGGGGAGCTCGTATTTACTGATGAAATTCTGATGGGATTTCTCACTGTCGGCACTGACCCCGATCACCTCGAATCCCTTATTTGTCAGCTCTTTATAATTGTCCCGGAGGTTGCAGGCCTCGGCCGTGCAGCCGGGTGTGTTGTCTTTGGGGTAAAAATACAGGATCACTTTCTTACCTTTCAGGCTTTCCAGTGAGACCTTGTTCCCCCGCTGGTCGGTTCCCTTAAAATCCGGGGCTTTCATCCCTTCGCCTAATTCTGCCATCTGTAAGATAAATTTAGTCAGAACGTAAAATTACAAAGATTGACCTAAAATCCATCCCCGCTCATTCCGGCAAAAGCAAAATATATTTGCTATTTTCGCTCTATGCCTTTATGGTATTGGAATGCAAATCTATGTACATCTGCAACATATTTATCAACAAGATGTTCAAATCCTCCATTTTCAGGGCCGGTGCAATGATCATGCTGTATTGTGCGCTTTTCCTGCCGGTGTTTTCGCAAGTTTCCACCGATACGCTTGCCGTGGCGGATTCTGTTCAGCCACCCGAACAAATCCAGCTTCCGGAAGCCTACCCGGCACAGGTCACCGAAGGAGTCCCGGGCCAGGTTTCCGAGGCGGTCCCCGATCCCTACCCCGACACCATCCTGATCTTCCTGAATGAACTGACCTATAACCGGATGCTTGACCAGGCCATCCGGTATCAGCATCGGGCCGATTCCCTTCACAGGCTCAGCATCGAATGGAGAAAAGAGGCTGCCCGGATGGATGACCCGCTCCTGAGGGGGCGGCTGCAAAGGACCATTGTGGAGACCGAGGACAGCGTGGAGATCTACAACATGCTGGCCAATGAGCATTTTCACTACCTGAGTGTAAGCATACCCGAGAAAGTTGAAAGAAACCCAGTAAATCCTTATCTGATACCCGATACCGTTTTGAACGGCATTACGGTCTACCGCTACAACCTGACGGATGAGTTCATATCGCTTCTCGCCCAGATCAGGAAACCTGCCGGGGGGAAGGACGACGCCGATCAAAAAAACGACGTGGAACAAAAGAACGATACGGGTCAAAAGGGCGACCCTGCTGTGGCTGCATCGCAGTCGGGTCGTTCAGAAAAGGTGCTGGAGGCGGGGGCCGGGGGACTGATTATCCTTGAGCGTTCACCCTATAGTGAAGAAAAACCCTTCGAGCGGGAATTCTCTCCTCCCGGGGGATTGTTCTACCGTATCCAGCTGGCCGTTTACAGCCAGGAAATTTCATACGATCATTTTGGCGGACTAACACCCATTACCACCGAATCCATTCCCGACAAAAATATGACGCGTTATTTCGCGGGCAAGTTCAGCAGCCTGGAGGAGGCGCGTTCTGCCCTCGTGAAGGTCCGCGCCAAGGGTTATCCGGATGCATTTATCATAGGTTATTACGATGGCCGGAAAACAAGCCTGAACAAACTGAAAGCCCTCGAAGAAGAATAATCCATTACCGGGGGACGGATACAGAAAGAAATTCTTATTTTTGTTGAGGTAAAACTGACAAAGCATGGCTGAAAAGGAAAACGCCAAGGAATTCCCGATCGTTGAACATTTCAGCGAGGTGGACGGGAAAGGGGAAAATTCACTCATTCTGCACAATGATGAGGTGAACACCTTTGATTTCGTGATCGAAAGCCTGATCGAAGTATGCGAACACACTACCGAACAGGCCGAACAGTGCACCTACCTTGTGCATTACAAGGGGAAATGTGACGTGAAATCAGGGAGTTTTGATTCTCTAAGACCCATGAGGCATGCCCTGGCGGACAGGGGACTGACAGCTACCATAGAATAAACGATTTTATTATCCGAGATGTCGATATTTGCAATCATCCTCCTGATCCTCCTGGGGATCTTTCTTTTCGTCGTGGAATTCCTGCTGGTTCCGGGCGTAACCATTGCCGGTATCGGGGGAGCCATACTCATGGCTACCGCCGTATACTTTGCCTATACGAGTCATGGCAATACGGTGGGTAATTATACCCTGGTTGCCACCCTGGTCATAACGGTCGGCGGCGGTGCCTACGTGCTCAGGGCCAAAACCTGGAGAAGGTTGATGCTTCATAAGGATAGCGACAGCAAGGTGGAGGTTGGACTGGAAGGGGGTAAGGTCAAGGTGGGAGACCGGGGGGAGAGCATTACACGCATGGCCCCGATCGGCAAGGTCATGGTCAGCGGGATCGCTGTCGAAGGCAAATCACAGAGTGGCTTCCTCGATCCGCATACCCCCGTTGAAGTAATAAAAGTACTGAACACTCAAATCATAGTTAAATTAATTAAAGAAGAATAAATATGGGACAAGTTGGAATTTACATTGTAATCATCGTTGGATCCATCATTGGTTTATGGATCATTTTCTACTTCATACCGGTCGGACTCTGGTTCTCCGCACTGATATCGGGGGTGAGGATCTCCCTGCTGCAGCTCATACTGATGCGCTGGAGGAAAGTGCCTCCGTCCATAATTGCGCGGGCCATGATCGAGGCTCATAAAGCGGGACTCAGAGACATCAAGCGGGATGAAATGGAGGCCCACTTTCTAGCCGGCGGGCATGTGGAAAAAGTCATTCACGCCCTCGTATCAGCCAGTAAGGCCAATCTGGACCTTTCATTCCAGATGGCCACCGCCATTGACCTTGCCGGCCGTGATATCTTCGAAGCTGTCCAGATGAGCGTAAATCCCAAGGTGATCGACACACCACCGGTTGCCGCGGTTGCGAAAGATGGCATACAGCTCATTGCCAAGGCAAGGGTAACGGTAAGGGCCAATATCAAACAGCTCGTCGGGGGAGCAGGGGAAGATACCGTACTGGCCAGGGTAGGTGAGGGGATCGTATCCTCCATCGGATCCGCCGATTCGCACAAGGCCGTGCTCGAGAACCCGGATTCCATTTCCAAGGTGGTGCTGAATAAGGGACTGGATGCCGGTACGGCCTTTGAGATCCTATCCATCGATATCGCCGACGTGGATATAGGAAAGAACATCGGGGCCCAGTTGCAGACCGACCAGGCCGAGGCGGATAAGAAAATCGCCCAGGCAAAAGCCGAGGAGCGCCGCGCCATGGCCGTCGCGCTCGAGCAGGAAATGCTTGCAAAGGCCCAGGAAGCCCGTGCCAAGGTCATCGAGGCCGAAGTCGAGATCCCGCTGGCCATGGCCGATTCATTCCGCAAGGGGAACCTCGGCATCATGGACTACTATAAATTCCAGAACATCCAGTCCGATACCGACATGCGCCAATCCATTTCCCAGTCCATCGGGGGACCGGGTGAAAAGAAGAAAAAATAAAATCCGCTGAAGAACCAAACTCAACCTGCCATGCATCGCGTGGCAGGTTTTTTTTATCTTTAGACGGTGCAGTCACAATCTTCCATCAGGACTCCCCTGACGGGATTCGCCATCCTGGCGGTCCTGGGTCCCTCCATCGTATGGGCCTCGGAATACATCGGTTCCGGGGAGGTGATCCTGGCCACCCGGAACGGGGCCATTTTCGGAACAGGCATTATGTGGGTGGTGATCAGCGGGATCTTCCTGAAGTTCTGGATAGGGATGAGCGGTGCACGCTATACGGTATGCACCGGCGAGGGCATGATCGATATGTTCGCCCGCATGCCGGGTCCCCGGAACTGGGCCGTATGGATCGTCCTGGTGGCCCAGTTCGTTTCGGCCACCATCGCCATCGGATCCCTGGCAACCGCATCAGGTGTATTTCTCAGCAGCCTTTTACCGGTAAGCTATTCGATCGGGGGCTGGATCGTGACCGTTTTTGCATTCCTGGTTGCCTGGATGGGGAAGTTCGACTGGATCAAAGTAGTCATGAGCCTGATGGTCCTGGTGATGATCCTAGGCGTGCTCTGGGTGGCCGCCGTCGTTTTTCCCGGCTGGGAAACCTTTTTCAGGGGTTTCATACCGCGCATCCCTGCCGTGCCGGACTGGGCGCTCGGTCAGGGGGTGGGCAGCAATCCCTGGAAGGAGATCCTGCCCCTCCTGGGCTGGGGGGCGGGCGGATTC
>CAZVLG010000101.1:0-6317 GCA_964627835.1 uncultured Bacteroides sp. | reverse complement strand
TTGCGGATGACGGCATCGGGCACCGGCTTTGGGTGATAATTGATGCGGGGGACATAGAACAGCTTGAGACCTTGTTCGCAACCGATGTTCCTTTTACCTATGTTGCGGATGGCCATCACAGGACCGCAGCTGCAGCAGGTGTTGGTGAGGAGCGACGCAAGGCGGATCCCAACCATACGGGAGGGGAGGAATACAATTATTTCCTTGCGGTCCATTTCCCGGCAGACCAGCTGAAGATCATAGATTACAACCGGGTAGTGAGTGACCTGAACGGACTCAGTGAGGAGGAATTCATTCAAAAGTTAAGGGCCTCGTTCCATATCCGGGAAGAAGGGAAGAAAATCTATAAACCGGAAAAGCATCATGAATTCGGAATGTATCTTTCCGGGGCATGGTATGCCCTGACCGCCAGAGAAGGAACCTATAATGACCACGACCCGATCGGACAGCTTGATGTTACCATTCTCTCCCAGCAGGTCCTGGCTCCCTTGTTGAATATCACCGATCTCAGAAAATCCAAACGAATTGATTTTGTAGGTGGGATCAGGGGACTGCAGGAGCTTGAGAAACGGGTGGATTCCGGGGAAATGAAGGTCGCTTTTGCACTCTACCCCGTCAGTATGGAGCAACTGATGGAAATTGCGGATACCGATAATATAATGCCACCCAAAACCTCCTGGTTCGAACCGAAACTGCGCAGTGGACTGATCCTTCATAAACTTACATGACTGAAAACCGCCCTGCATGAGCATATCCGACAATCTCCAGAAACTTAAATCAGGCATCCCGGAAGTTGTTACCATCGTTGCGGTCTCCAAGAGAAAATCGGCAGAGGATATTCTGGAAGCCTATCATGCGGGACAAAAGATCTTCGGCGAGAACCGGGTTCAGGAATTGACCGAGAAGCAAGCCCTCCTGCCGGGAGACATCCAATGGCATATGGTGGGCCATTTGCAGACAAACAAAGTCAGGTACATCGCAGGATTTGTAGACCTTATCCAGAGCGTCGACAGCCTGAAACTGCTTCTGACCATTGACCGGGAAGCCCGGAAGTTAAATCGCATCATTCCCTGTCTATTGCAGATACATATTGCCCGCGAGGAAACCAAATTCGGGTTTACGCGGGAGGAGGTTCTGGAACTCGCAGAATCCCCGGAGTACCGCTCTCTTCAAAACGTACGGATCGATGGGGTCATGGGGATGTCCACCTATACTACGAACATGGAACAGGTCCGTTCCGAGTTCCAATACCTGCATGAGGTTTTCCGGAACCTGAAAACAAGGTATTATTCTTCGGAGCCGGATTTCAGGCATGTCTCCATGGGAATGTCGGGGGATTATTCCGTGGCGATAGAAGAAGGCAGTACGATGATAAGGGTTGGAACCCTTATATTTGGACAAAGAATCTACTAAACATTATCCAAATGGCAGACCTTAGGACTGAATTTGTGGGACTCGAACTTCGTAATCCGTTGATTGTTAGTAGCAGCGGATTAACGGATTCAGTCGAAAAAATACAAAAACTGGAAAAAGCAGGGGCCGGCGCCGTTGTCTTAAAATCCCTGTTTGAGGAGCAAATCCTGTTCGAGGCAGGCCACCTGTCCGAACAGAGCAATTATCCGGAAGCGGACGATTATCTCAAACACTATACCCGCACCAACAGCATTGACAGCTACCTGGATCTTATAGAAGCAGCCGTATCAGGAAGTAAAATCCCTGTGTTTGCGAGCATTAATTGTGTCTCCGGTTCGGAATGGATAGATTTTGCCTCCAAGATTGAAGAGGCAGGGGCACATGCACTGGAGCTTAATGTCTATTTTTTTCCGGCTGGAAAGGATGCACCTTCCCAGAATTACGAGAAATTGTACCTCGATATCGCCGAAAAGGTGAAGAAGCGCGTAAATATACCGGTCATTATGAAGCTGGGCCAGAACTTCACCAACCTTGTCAACATGGTGGACCTCCTGTACCACAGGGGCATCGATGCTGTGGTCCTGTTCAACCGCTTCTACAGTCCCGATATAAATGTCAAGGAGCTGAAAATGACCAGCTCTGAGGTTTTCAGCTCCCCATCTGACCTCCGCTATTCCCTGCGTTGGGTCGCGATTGTATCTTCACTGGTAGAGCATATTGACATCGCAGCATCTACCGGCATACATGACGGCCAGGCTCTTATCAAACAGTTACTTGCCGGTGCCAAGGCGGTACAGGTATGTTCTGCCATTTACAGAAACGGACCGGGCCATATCACAAAAATGCTGGATGAACTTGGCAGCTGGATGGAGGAAAAGAACTACAAAGGCCTGGAAGCATTCAGGGGGATCATGAACTACAGTAATATTCCGGATCCCATGGTATATGAAAGAAGCCAGTTCATGAAGTTTTTCTCCAGCCATCATTAGTCCCCTGCAACATGGCCAGGGAGGGGTTTTCTCGCAGTATTTATGGGGACTTCAGGCTCAGACCTGGAGAAGTTTAACAAGTTCCCTGGCAAGCGGTTTTTTTTCTTCGCTCAAAATCTCCAGTCCCTCAAGGAGATGGCTCCGTGCATTTTCAATTTCATCCGGGTCCAGGTTTATTACCGATTCTTCGATGACGGTGAAGGATTCGAGGGCAATCTGATAGTCGCCTTCAAGAAAGATCCTGATAAAAAGGTCCAGTTCCCGGCTGTAATCCATTCCGCTCTGCCAGCATGCAGATACAATATTCGCCTTTGCTGCCTCAAGATCAGGATTTTTCAGTCCGGCAAGAATCAAAGGAACAGCGGCTGTATCCTTAACATCGGCAAGGAATCGGACCAGCTCTTTCTCAACGGTTTCTGCGGTTGTCTGGCTCAGGAGCCTTATCAACTCAGGAATGTACTGGATGTTTCCCCCGGTACGAAGGTTCTGGATGGCCTTCAATACGGTTCCATCGTTATCTGACCAGAGGTCCCGTATTATAAGCGGATCCGGTTTTATCTTCTTGGATTGCTTTTCCATGGAATCGGATATCATTTTCGACGGGCGTGTTCCTCCAGTTTGACGGTTGCGTCGAACGAGCCAAGCCTGGCCGCCCGTTCCCAGTCCCCCACAGCCCCTTCCGGGTCATTCATCTGCCAGCGGGCTTGTCCCCTCAGGAACCAAACTTCGTGATCGTTTGGATCCAGGTCAAGCGCCATGCCAAGGTCATTCAAGGCATATTGATAGGTCCCGGTTTCCAGATAGGTCTTTCCCCGGGCCGCAAAGAAGCGGGGATCACCCTTCTCAAGCCGGAGGCATGCATTGAACTGTTCAAGCGCATCCAGGTATTTCCCGGAATCGAAATATATCTGGCCGCTGAGGTACCGGGCTTCTGTGTCATCGGGGTAATAGCCAAGGTAGCGCTCCACAGAGGCAGCTGCCTTTCCCAATTGTCCGGCCTTGTAATGGACCAGGCCCGCTTCCATAATCAGTTCAAGTTTCTCGGGTTCCATCCGGTATGCCCGCTCCAGATCCGGGATTGCCTTTCCATATTTTTTCTGGGCCATATAGGCCTGGGCTCTTCCGTAATAGTGGGAGGGATTAGCTGAACTGATTTCTATGGCCCTCGAATAGGCCTGCACGGCCCCCTGGTATTGTCCCATCTCAAGGAGAACGTTTCCAAGGGCAGCCTGAAGGGCATCCCATTCGAACCTGTCGTCCAGCCTGGATTCGATAACCTCCAGGGCATGCAGGTAATCGCCGGCACCGGTCAGGTAATGGACCTCCTGCAGGAATTCTTCGTCTTCGGAATACCAGTCCCGCGACCACAGGGCCTTCCATTGCGGATCATCCTCAATGGCCGAAAAGGAATCATCGAGCAGGATCCGGTAGGATGGGAGCTTATAAGGCGATTTCAGATGGGATTCGAGATACCTGACCGCCTGTCCGGCATCGCCCTCGTTGGCATGGATTGTGGCCAGAAGGTAGCTTCCCCTACCGGGCTCCAGAACTTCAAGCCGTTGCAAATATTCAAGGGCTGCCTGCTGATCTCCTGACCGGTTGCATACTTCAGCAAGTTGGAGGAGGCAGTCCCCATTACTGCCATCGTAGGTAAGGGCTTCTGTGAGATGTTTGCGGGCCTCGGGGTATGCTCCCTGGTCGGCCAGGGCAATCCCTTTCAGATAAAGTTCCTGGACCTGGCCTGCCATGGTAAAACAAGCCAGCAGTCCACCAAGCGCAAAAGCAATGCGCCGGCACCTTCTCTTCAGGAACTTATTTTTCACCTTGATTAATGGCATCGGCCTCCGTAAATACATAAACAAATCCCACGATATTTCGAACCTCAAGTCCTGTCAACCGGTTCTCGTAAACATCACATACATAATAATACACGCCCGGCGGCACAATCTGGTTGGTATTCATGCGTTTTCCGTCCCAGTTGATGTCCGGATCCTCGGTCTTGTAGACAAGGGTGCCCCAGCGGTTATAGATCTTCATGTCCACGCGTTCCACAAAAGAGTAGTTGCTGGGCCTGAAATAATCGTTTACTCCATCACCGTTCGGCGTAAAGACATTGGGTAATTTATAATCGATACAGTTATCCACGCAAACCTTGACTGAAAATATACTTTCATTGTTGAATGAATCGATGGCTGTGACGGCATAACACCCGGCCAGGCTTACCGGCAGCAGGTGGAAATAAATCGTATCGATGGGTGAGAGGGTGCTGTCTACTAACTGGACTTCCGTATCCAGACGGGGGGAATAATAGATATTGTATTTTACTACATCGTCCGCGCAGGTATGATTGGGATTGGTCCAAACCAGCAAATTAAAATTGCTGTCACAGAAGGATTCGACCGTCAGTTGAGGGGGACAGGGAGCTACGGTGTCCAGGGGCGTACCACAGCCAATATGGCTGAAATTAATGGCCTCATATTCAATCCCATGAACGGTACGGCTGCCTATGGTTTTGACCCTGTAACATACCTCCTGTCCATTGGCGAGTCCCCCATCCACATATACCGAGGAGGCCGAGTAGCCAATGGAATCAAAATCCAGGCTCAGGGGATCCTGGCGGTATACTATGAATTCATTGTTTACCCAGGGGGTGTTCTTGCGAACATGGATCCGGTTAGCATTATCCGCTCCTTCGATCTCGAGCCAGGTGGAGGAGACTACTTCCTGGCGCCCGATGAGAAAACGGTTGCCCTGTTCATCATTATACAATTCGAGCTTGTAGGAGTAGGGAAATTCGATGGTATTCAGCGGAACGTCGAGATAACTCGTATCGTTCAGGTCGGATGTAGTGAATGCATAGATCTGATTCAGATCATTTCCCATGGCATCCAGGTCGGAACGGTACAGGATGTATTCATAGGGTCCGTTGGCGGGTATGGTATCCAGTTCCAGTGGTTTGGCCCAGGTGATCCTGATCTCGCCTGCCGGGTCCGCATGCTCCACGCTGGCCTGAAGAACGGCGGGTGTACCCGGGATGAGTACATCACAGACCTCGGCAGAGGGGTAACCCAGTGTTCCCCCATCATACACGGCAAGGACCATATAACAATATTCCGTTCCCTGCTCCAGGCCTTCACCATCATTGTTATCGGTGTAACCGGTGCTGTCCCGGCCAGGAATGTATGCGATCATGGAATAGCCCAGGTCTCCCGGAATCCCATTGCTGCAGGAATCGGGGACATACCCGGTGCTGCCGGTACGGCGATAGACCTCATACCCTTCAATGTTCTGGCATCCGGGTGCCTCCCACTCAAGAAAAATGGAATTGGCCGTGGCAGTGGAAGTTGGATTTTCCGGCGGCGGACCGACCACCTTTATGTGAAAATTGCTTATATCGACCAATCTCAGTTCGGGGTTGTTATCTTCTGCCTTTATAATGATATTGTAGGGCTGGTGCCTGATATGGCTGCAGGCAGTGAGCCATGAGAACCTGGAAACGGAGTATCCATTCCCTGTGAGAAGGGTATCAAAGGAAGCGGGATTCTCATCAAACAGAAAGGGCCCTCCCGTTGCATACTGGACCACCCGGTCTGAATCCGGGTCGGTGCTTATGATATCGTAGATGACCAGTTCCCCGGCCTCCACGCAGAAGTCCCTCAACTCCATATTTACCGGCGGACGATTGTCGGTATTGTAGACATCGATCTGCATGTCCCGTGCAATGCTGCCGATCTTGACCCCCCTTCTCCATTCCTCTATTTCAATGGCAATATTGTAGATCCCCGTGTCGACCGGGGTATGCCAGATCAGATCACCCGTAACCGGATTAATATAGAGGCTGTCGCTCGCCAGCGGCAGGGAATAACCCTGGATGGGCTCCCCGTTTTCCTCCGTGCAGACCGTTAATTTGTAGGA
>CAZVLG010000100.1:0-8191 GCA_964627835.1 uncultured Bacteroides sp. | reverse complement strand
ATTTTGTGAAATGGATCCTTTCATTGTTGTTGAACCCGGCAAACATTTATATCCAAAGATATCCCTGGCAGATATCCCCAGGGTGATTGAAGCAGCAATCAAGGGAGAAGTTATTGATGACCTGCTCTATAAAGAATCGGGTAAGCACAAATGCTACGGCTCCCAGAACGAAATTCCCTTCTTTAAAAACCAGACGCGCACCATCCTTGGAAATAACCAGAACCTGGATCCCATCCGGATCAATCAATACATCCGCAGGGGTGGCTATGGTGCTTTTGAAAAAGTTATTTCCAACCCGGATCCGGACGGTATCATAGCAGAGATCAAGAAAGCCGAACTCAGAGGCAGGGGCGGCGCCGGATTTCCAACTGGAAGAAAATGGGAGGCGGCCCGAAACTCGGTGCCCCATGCCGACAAAAAATTCATTGTCTGCAATGCGGATGAGGGAGACCCCGGGGCCTATATGGACCGGAGCCTTCTGGAGGGGAATCCACATCTGATCCTTGAGGGAATGATCATTGCCGGAATAGCCATCGGCGCAAACCAGGGCTATATATACGTGCGCAGTGAATACCCACTGGCATTGAAACATACGATGATTGCCATACGGCAGGCACGGGAACTGGGAATACTCGGCGAAAATATTCTCGGAACGGGGATACGATTTGATGTTGCCATCGTCCGGGGAGCAGGCGCCTTTGTATGTGGAGAAGAAACCGCGCTGATCAAATCCATTGAGGGGCAGATGGGACAGCCAAGACAGCGGCCTCCCTACCCTGTTGAGAAGGGCATATGGGGATTCCCGACCTGTATCAATAATGTGGAGACCCTTGCCAACGTGCCTTTGATAATTGATAAGGGTGCCGAACATTTTACCAGGATCGGGATCCCGGGAAACAGGGGTACCAAAATATTCTCCCTTGTGGGAAAGATCAAAATTACGGGATTGGTTGAGGTTCCGCTCGGCACAAGCCTGAGGGAGATTGTATATAATATAGGTGGAGGGCCACCCGGGAAAGCCGGGATCAAAGCCATCCAGACCGGTGGCCCTTCCGGGGGCTGCATACCCAGTTCCATGTTCGATCTGCCGATAGACTACGAAAGCCTGAATGAAGCGGGGTCAATAATGGGTTCCGGGGGAATGATTGTTATGGATGAGAACACCTGCATGGTGGATGTGGCAAAATACTTTACAAATTTTTTACAGGAGGAATCCTGCGGCAAGTGTTCATCCTGCCGGGAAGGCACCCAGCGCATGTACGAAATCCTCAACGATATCACCGAGGGCAGAGGCAAGCCTGAAGACATTCAGACGCTTGAGGAGCTTGGAAAGGTAATTAAGGATGTCTCCATGTGCGGCCTCGGGCAGACTGCGCCCAATCCCATGCTGGCCACCCTTCGGTATTTCATGCATGAATATCGTGAACACATCGAGAAAAAACAATGCCGGGCCGTCGTCTGCAAGGAGATCGTCTCTTCACCCTGCCAGTATACATGCCCCATTGATACGGAGGTGGCATCCTATGTAACACTGATCGCCCATAAAAGATACGAAGAAGCCTTGAGCATCATTAAAAAAGAGAATCCCTTTGCATCCGTGCTTGCACGGGTATGCCATCACCCCTGTGAAAACAAATGCAAGGCAGGTGATGGCGGGGACCCAGTGGCAATCCGGGATCTTAAAAGATTTGTCACCGATTATGGGATCAAACATAAATTACTGATCAAGGCCGAAGCACCGGAGAAGACCAACGGGATCAAGGCAGCCATTGTCGGGTCGGGACCTGCGGGACTCACCTGTGGATTTTACCTGGCTAAAAAAGGATACGAGGTAACGGTTTTCGAAAAGGAATCCGTGATCGGAGGAATGCTTTCCCTTGGGATACCGGAATACAGGCTGCCCAGGGAAATACTGAAGGCTGACCTGGATTATATTAAAAGCACAGGGATAAACATCCGGACCAATTCTGCACTGGGCAGGGATTTTACGCTTGACAGCCTTTTCGAAAAAGGATATAAAGCTATTTTTCTGGCCACGGGTTCGCATCGTTCCATGCAGTTGAAAATACCGGGCGAGGATGCAGCAGGGGTTTTCTCAGGCATGAGGGTATTGTCAGCCTTAAACCTCGGGGACAGGATGGAAATCGGGAAAAGGGTTGGCATTATCGGGGGAGGCAATACGGCCGTGGATGCGGCCCGGAGGGTCCTGCGGGCAGAATCACCGGAAAGCGTTGCCGCCATTGACACTGCCAGAAGCGCGCTTCGCACAACAGAACCCGACAATGTCATTATTTTTTACCGGCGTACCATGGAAGAGATCCCTGCGTACAGGGAAGAGGTTGAAGGCGCTCTGAAGGAAGGGATAAACATTGAATTCCTGACGGCACCAAAAAGGATCATCACCCATGAAGGCAAGCTGCAAGCCTGTGAATTCGTGCGCATGGAAATGGGAGATCTTGATGAATCCGGACGAAGGAGTCCCATTCCCATTGAAGGATCAGAGTTCACCGTGGAGCTGGATACCCTGATTGTCTCGATCAGCGAAAGTCCCAGTATTGAATGTTTTGAGAATGAGGGGCTCGAATTCTCGAAATGGGATACCCTTGTGAATGACCCAGAAACCTGCCAGACAAACCGTCCAGGTACCTTTGCAGGAGGAGACCTGGTCTCGGGTCCAAATACGGTGGTGGATGCTGTGGCTGCCGGTAAGATCGCCGCCAGGTCAATCGACCAGTACCTGAGTGGAATAGAGGTGAAACGGGAATATACCGTTACCAGGCCTTCAAAGTATATCGAGCCCCTTACATTATCCGATGCTGAGATAGATGAACTGTCCACAGCCGGAAGGCCTGAAATGCCCGTAATATCTCCGGAAAAAAGAAAATATAATTTAAGGGAAGTGCACCTGGGACTGACGGAGGAGCAGGCAATAAGGGAAGCTAAAAGATGCCTGCGCTGTGATCTTGAAACAAAGGATGGGCAGGATTTTGTCGGACAGCTTGCTGAAAAAAATAAAATTCAAGAGGAATGCAAATAACCATTGACGGCATTGAGTTCGATGCGCCTGCGGATTTTACCGTCCTCGAGGCAGCCCGGTTCCTGGGGATCCGTATACCAACACTTTGTTATCATGAGGGACTGTCGCCATGGGGTGGTTGCCGCCTGTGCATCGTGGAGATCGGAAAAGGGGATCACAGCAAAATGGTAACATCATGCACCTACCCGGTTAGCCCCGGCCTGGTGGTCAGGACATCTACTGAAAGGATCATCGGGGCAAGGAAGATGATACTTGAGCTGCTGATCTCACAGTGCCCGACCTCAAAGACCCTGCAGGACCTCGCATCGGAAATCGGATTGAACAGGGTGCGGTTCCGTCCCAAATGGGAGAACTGCATCCAGTGCGGATTGTGCATCCGGATGTGTGACGAACAAATGATGGCAAGCGCTATCGGATTTCACGGTAGGGGCAATCATTTGAAAATCACCACTCCTTTTGATGAAACTTCGGATGTCTGCAGGAAATGCGGCGGCTGTATATACATCTGTCCCGCATGCAACTTAAGATGCGCCGGACCCCAGACCGACATCGTCTTATGCGGGGGATGCAGCCATTATCAAGCCGGCTGTACCACTCAGCATGATCAGATACTTCAGTAATGCAATATAAACAAGAATCATTAACGAAAATAAAGCTATGAAATACGGTAACTTGAATGCTTCTGCAGCCACCCTGACTAAAAACCGGACCGAGGATTCGGTCGTCCCCATCAGTGGCATGTGTGCAACCTGTGTGGATGGTTGCATCGGGATGTGTGAAATCGGTAAATCGGCTTACAGGGGACCGGAAGTGATCTATCCCCAACCCTTCGGTATCATTTCCTCCGCTTCGGAGAAAGAATACCCGGTTGACCTGTCGCATTTTACGATACTGGGGACCTGCAGGGGGGCCCATGGGATTGAAGCGGATTCGGATAAGGCATTGTTCGAAAATGTGAAGGTGGAGCAAACCCTGGGGCACGATGGAGGGATAAAGGTGAAAATGCCCATCGTTATACCCGGACTTGGTTCCACCAATATTGCCCGGAACAACTGGGAGGGACTCGCCATCGGGGCTGCCATTTCAGGCATCATTGTCACTGTCGGTGAGAACGTATGCGGAATGGACCCCGAGACAACCCTGAAGAAAGGCAGGGTGGAGCATTCTCCACAACTTGAAAAAAGGATTAAACTTTTCCAGGACTGGCAGCAGGATGGTTATGGGGCCATCGCCCTGCAGGCCAATGTGGAAGACACAAAACTGGGGGTTCAGGAATATGCCATTAAAAAGCTGGGCGTGGAGATCGTGGAGCTGAAATGGGGACAGGGGGCCAAGGACATCGGCGGCGAGGTCAAGATCAAGGACCTGAAAAAGGCCCAGATGCTGAAAGAAAGAGGCTATATCGTCCTCCCCGATCCAAATGACCCGAACATTATCGAAGCATTTAATAAACATGTATTTCACGAGTTTGAAAGGCATTCACGGCTTGGCATGGTTGAAATTGGAAGCTTCATCAAGCGTGTTGAGGAGCTTCGCTCAGCCGGGGCAAAATACATTTTCCTGAAAACCGGGGCATACCGGCCCGGCGACCTTGCACTGGCCGTACGCTGTGCCTCCGAGGCAAAGGTCGATATGCTGACGGTTGATGCCGCCGGCGGGGGGACGGGTATGAGTCCCTGGCGCATGATGAACGAATGGGGCGTACCGCCCATTGAATTATGGTCCTTGTATTACCAGTACCTGGCAAAACTTGCAAAAAACGGGAAGCATATTCCCGCAGCAGCCATTGCCAGCGGCATTACCATGGAAGACCAGATGTTCAAGGGACTGGCACTCGGGGCACCCTATTTCAAAATGATCGGCATGGCAAGGGCCCCACTGGCCGCTGCCATGGTTGGCAAGAACATCGGCCTGTGTATCGAGAACGGCGACCTGCCGGTATACGTATCCCGCTTCGGACGCAGGAAGGACGAAATATTCGAGGCCTCGCCGGAGCTTCAGCAAAGGTTCGGAAAAAAGTTCGACGAGATCCCCACCGGGGCCATCGGACTGTACAGCTATATCAAACGGCTGAGCCAGGGATTGCGGCAGATCATGTGCGGATCACGGAAGTTTGCCCTGGATTACATCAACCGGGATGACATTGCCGCGCTGACCCCTGAGGCAAGCAATATAAGCGGCATAACATACATCACCGACTGCGACAGGGAAGAAGCCGAGAAACTGCTTGAATTTTAAATTGAACTGCAAGGTTCATCCTGCATCTGAGATCCGCTGAAGCATCTCCTTTTTATGGATATTGATTTTTTTCCCCTGAATGCCGATCAGGCCATTCTCGGTGTATTCATGCAGGATCCTTGTCACGGTTTCGCGGGTTGTCCCGATCATTGCCGCCAGCTCCTCCCGGGTCAGGGAAAGTTTGAAAGAATCGGAGCAATAAATGCTGTCGGATAAATACAGTAGTACCTCGGCAAGGCTGCCGTGAAGTTGTTTCTGTGTTTTATTGACACAGCGCGTAAAGTGTTCGAGCAGGTCCTTGCTTAAGCCCAGTATGAGCTCCCGGGAAAAATAGGTATTGGTCAGCAGCAATTCGTGAAATAAGTGCAGATCGATGAAGCATACACTGGTAGGCTCCAATGCCGTGCATGAATACTGGTGTATCCTTGCACCGAGAGCCGAAGGAACACCGATATAGGCAGGGGCTTTTGTAATTTTAATGATCTCATCCTTCCCGTTGGGTCCTTTCATATGCTCCTTGACCAGTCCCGACTTAATGTATACGATGTTGGTGGAAAATGCTCCCTGCTTAATAATGTTCTCTCCCTTTTTAAATGCAATCCTTGCACAATTGCTGCTGAGCATATTCAGTTCATCCGCGCTCAGCTTTCCGGCAGGAATGGATTTCACCATGCAATCCCTGCACCTTATCTCCTCTTCTTTCATGATTTCTTGAAATGACAGATTTGGTAAAAGTAATGAAAATGTGATGAATCTCTCATTTTATTAAGTAAGAATATCACATCAGGACCAATGTTAATATCACGTGGACGACTAAATCATGGGGCATTAAAATCCTCATTTTTGAAATGTGATTTCTTAAACCTTAAAACAGATCATTATGGCAAAAAAAATGACAATGGCACTTTTCTCCGGAAGTGTCGATAAACTAACCGGTGCTGGCGTAATCCTGAGTGGCGCAGCGGCGGATGACATGGATGTGGATGTTTTCGTGCTGCTTATGGGAGCACGCGCATTTAAAAAGGAAAACATCAACGAGAAGGGTACCCTGGCCGAATTGCCCCAGCTGAAGGATGAGTTTTTTGCATCCCTGGAAAGGTTGAAGGTGAATACCTGGATCCAGTTCTTCAAGGAGGCCAAGGAGCTGACCAATGTAAAGATCCATATCTGTGGACTTGCGGGCAAGATATGGGGCGGAGAAAAACTGGAGGACTTCAATGAACTCGCGGATGACATCTGCGGTATCGGTGAATACATTACCTCTGCACAGGAAGCAGACGTGCACCTGTTTATCTAACTCAATAAAAACAAAAAAATGGAAGCAAACGAATTAAAAGCACTGGCGGTTGACAAAACGGTCGATGCCAGGGGAACAGCCTGTCCCGGTCCCCTGCTGGCAGCAAAAAAAGAGATGGCCAATATTTCTTCGGGCCAGATCATGGAAGTGCTTTCGGCGGATGAAGGCACCAAACGGGATATTCCCAAATGGGCACAGAAAAAAGGACACGATTACATAGGCGTGGTGGAAGAAGACGGGTATTACAGGATCTATCTCAAAAAGGGGTAAAATGATCAAGCAACAAGATCAGCCCAGTATATTGATCTTCTCCACCGAAAAAATCTCAGATCCTGCCATTGACCTTGCAGGACTCTTAAAAATGCATTATTCACCCAGGGCTTATACCATCCCGATTCCCTGCTCAAGCGGTATAAAGCCCAGGTGGATCCTGCATGCCTTCGAACGGGGATTCGACGGTGTTTTCATTGCAGCCGACGGCACCGACTGCCCGTACGGGGAGGAATGTACCACGAATACCGGGAACATTGTAGCCAAAACCCATCAGCTTATGAAGGAAAAGGGCATCTTGCCCAAGCGCCTGAAGATGGCAGCCATTTGCTCGGTATGCTCGGAAGCTTTTGTCAAACATATCCAAATATTCACCAGGGAATTGTCAGAATTGCGGGAAGAGAAAGCGGATGCTGACAATTCATAATTTCTCCATCCTATGAACGATATACAAACGAGACAGGAACCCCTCCCCTACGATACCATTGTCATCGGCGGCGGGATTGCAGGGGAGGAGGCATCCCTGAACCTTGCCGATATGGGATTCAAGATCCTCCTCGTGGAGAAGGATTACTCGATCGGGGGTAAAATGATCCATCTGAGCAAGGTATTCCCGACCCTGGACTGCGCCGCCTGCATATCCACCCCGAAAATGTCGGAGACGGCCAGGCACCCGAACATCACCGTAATGACCCATTGCGAGGTGAAAGACCTGGCGAGGGTCAATGGTCATTACCAGGGTGTGGTGGTTAAAAAACCAAGGTATGTCGTGGAGGATGACTGTACCGGTTGCCAGTTGTGCGAAGATGCCTGCCCGGTAAATGTCCGGGACCAGTACCAGTATGACCTGGTCGGCAGAAAGGCAGTATACATTCCGTTCAGCATAGCTTCTCCCAGGATCGCCACGATCGATATCGAGAACTGCACCTTATGCGGGGCCTGTGAAAAGGTCTGCCCGGCCGACGCGATCGATTTTACCCAGAAGGAGATCGAGGTCCCCGTCACCGCCAGGGCCGTGGTCATTGCCACGGGGTTCCGCCTGTTCGATGCAGGTACCAAAAAGCAATACGGGTACGGGAAATTCAAGAATGTGGTGCATGCGATGCATATGGAACGGCAGCTGGTTCCCACCCGGCCCTTTAATACCGTGCTCAGGCCCGGGGATGGGAAAGTGCCGGATAACATAGCCTATCTTCTTTGCACCGGATCGCGTGACTATACCATGGGGAATCCCTTGTGTTCCCAGGTATGCTGCATGTATTCCATCAAGCAGGCCCAGCTGCTAATGGGTGCCCTGCCCATGGCCGACATAACGATTTATTACATGGACATCCGGGCATTCGGGAAGG
>CAZVLG010000099.1:0-9481 GCA_964627835.1 uncultured Bacteroides sp. | reverse complement strand
GATCCAGTTCCACTGAATTCAGGAAACGTGTCCCCCTGGATGGGACAATGTTGAACTTGCTCAGGCATAGGGACTTCAGGCGATAGGAAGCAGGAATAGACCCGACAAAGTGTTGAATGACCTCGGGGGAAGGGATCCTGGTCGAAAAAACCCCCAGTTGCCAGGTGTATTCCGGCTGCCTGAGTATTTTGCGTCCGAATGACTTGCTGACTGGCAGGGGCATAACGGTAGAATGGTCCTCGCTTGCGAGGATCTCCCAGTCCGGACATACAATGTTGAGGTACCAGGACAGTGCATAGATCAAACCGTTTGGCGAGGTGTTAATACACGAATTGTAAAATCCGGCTGCTTCCTCCGGGTCCTGGATATGGATCAGTGGTTTCAAATCATCCCTTCGTCAGAGAAGCTAAAATAGGAATTATCCGCAATAATGATGTGGTCAAGCAACTGGATATCCATTGTTCTGGCGGCATCTGATATTTTGGAAGTGATCTTTATGTCTGCGTCGCTTGGCTTCAGGTTGCCGGAAGGGTGGTTATGGCAGAGGATCAATGCCGAAGCAAGACGCTCAAGCGCATTTTTCAGGATCAGCCTTACGTCTATGACCGTTCCGGAAATTCCTCCCTGGCTTATCCGGACCTTGTCAATCACCCGGTTTGACCGGTTCAGCAATAATACCCAGAACTCTTCATGGGACTGATCGCCGATCAGGGGTTGAAATAAGGCGTGGACATCCTGGCTCCCGGAGATCCGGATCTTTTCCTCGATATCTGAAATTCTTCTCCTTCTGCAAAGTTCCAGGGCAGCCACGATGGTGACGGCCTTGACAGGTCCCATGCCGTGGTGCTTTACCAGGTCATTGATGCTTCTTTTACCCAGCTCCTGTAAATTATTCTGGGACTGGTTCAATACCTGCCTGGCCAGTTCAACAGCGGAGGTTTCAGGGCCGCCGCTCCGGATAAGGATAGCCAGGAGCTCTGCATTGCTGAGGCTGGTAATGCCCTTGGACAGAAGCTTTTCCCTTGGCCGGTCCTCCAGCGCCCAGTCTTTTATGCCTGTCGGTTTGTATGCGTTCATCCGGTCTGTTTCCCGTTAATGACGGAACCGGCCGGATATCGGTGCTGACATTGCACCCGAATGATTGCCGGTATCAGCACCTGCTTCGTACGAACGTTACTGTCTGAGTCCTTTGGGGACGAGTTGTAACGTGAAGGAGAAGCAGGTGCTGATCCGGCAACAAAAAACCCCCTTCTGAGCGAAGAGGGTTGATCCAATGTGGAATATATATTTACAGACTGTTGACGTGGTGTGTCAGGCTGGACTTGAGGTTGTCAGCCTTATTCCTGTGAATGATGTTTTTCTTTGCCAGTCTGTCAAGCATGGAGGATACCTTTGGAAGCATTTCTGCAGCGGCTTTCTTTTCCTTTGTGTTCCTGAGCTGCTTTATCGCATTCCTGGCTGACCTGGCATAATACCGGTTATGCTCTTTGCGGACTTCGCTCTGCCTGATCCTTTTCTTTGCTGATAAATGATGTGCCATTCTATTATTTATTTGGGCATGCAAAAATACATATTATTTTGAATTAAAAAAATAATAATCCGCGCGGTCTTAAGCCTTCATCGACACATTTTCAAAAAGCAGGATCATGTTATTGATCAGGTCTTTCGGGTTCAACGGTTTGCCAAGGAATGCATCGCAGCCGGCACGTTTCCATTTTACGGTTTCCGCAGACTCAGGGTACGCGCTCAGGGCAACCACCGGGAGCCAGGGCTTCAGGTTTTTGATTCTGCGAGTTGCTTCGTATCCGTCGAGAACGGGCATTCTCACATCCATCAGGACAAATTCGATGGACCTTTCCTTTTTTACGGCATTGAAGGCTTTCAGTCCATTATCCACGCCGATTATACGGGCATTCGTCGGAACCAGGAAATTTTCCAGCAGGAGAAGGTTGGTTTGAACATCATCCACGATCAGAATGGTCCTTTTTGACCAATCCGGATAAATAAGTTTTTCATTTTTAACCCTTTGTCCATGTGTACCGCTTTCCGGGGGGAGAATATCCACCGTAAACCAGAATACCTGGCAGGTTTCGGAAATACGGTCGATCCATATTCTGCCACCCATATCCGAAAGGATTTTCGATAAACCGTCTACCAGAGTAACTTCGGAGTCCATTTCCTCCCTGCGTTTTGACTGGACCAAAGAGGTGCTCGGGGATTTTTTCACGTAAAAGGACATTTGTTCGTCTCTGCCAAGCATGAATCCAAATTCAATGCTTCCCTTCTCTATGCCGAGAAGGATATGATTGAACAGGGTGTCGAAAATAGATTTGAGTTTTCCGGGGTCTGTGTGGACCATAAAATGCTCGAGTGATCCAGGTGTATTTAGGATCAGAAGAATCCCCTGCCGGTTCATCTCCAGGAGAAGGGACTGGTTGAGCCGATGGATCTCCCTGAGGCATTTGTATATGTAAAAATCCTTCTTCAAATATTTCTGTGTGGGTGTGCTGGCAAGTTACAAAACATGCAGGTACTCCAGAGACTCTGGCAGTGATTTGAATTACTGGAAATGGTGATTTGGATCACCCCGGAATATGGCCCTTGCGTTCAACCCATAGGATCGCAATTCCCGGTTTAGGAAATGCAAAGGGTTACATAATTCAAGGCGTAAAAAATGTCACGCGCAATTTCCCGGCAGCGTTCATCGTATTTCTTGATTTCCAGGTCCGTTCCGTCAAAATCTTTGGGGTCATCGTAGGGAAGGGATATTCTTGCAGCCGCCCCGGGCACAATGGGACAGGCTTCATCGGCATCGGAACAAACCATGACGGCACAGAAGTCTTCCTCCGGATTCGATGGGTCATCGTATTTTTTTGAAAACAGTATTGAAGCAGGAAGATCTGCCCCGGTGTGTAGCGCGTACCGGGGATTTTCTTCATGCCCGGAATCCTTATCCACAAGGAATCCGGCCCGCTGCAAAGCAGCCACGGCCCTCGGATTCATGGCGGTTGATTCGGTTCCCCCTGAAAAACTCTGGATGCCTTCGATCCCGTAATGCCGGGCTGCCGCGAACGCCCAGGCCTCGCAAAACTGGCTCCGCCTGGAATTATGGGTACAGATGAAGGTCAAACTGGCCGCACCTGAATCACGTAATGAATGGATGACAAAGTCGCCCAGCGTTTTAAGGATTTTGATCCGGTCATCCGGAATATCCTTAAAATCAGATTCAATTCTTTCAAGGTAATTTGTAAGTACCGGGTTGAATTCGTTTTTCTTCCTGAAGGCTGCCATGTATTGCCTGCACCTTAATGATATGGCTTTTTTGCAAAGACGGTAATGCTGTAAATCCCGGTACCCTGCGGATTGCATAGTACCTCGGTGACGCCATATTTGTCAGTCATTTCTTCAGGCAGGTTAATTTTTCGCTTCTTCATCACCGTCACATCCCGGAAACCGGTTTCCCGCACGATGCCCAGGTACCGTTCTTCCTTCAGTGCTCCTGCCACACAGCCTGCATATATTTCAGCCTCTTTCAACAGGGCTTCCGGGAGATCCCCGTCGGTAACCATGTCTGAAATACTCAGATGTCCCCCGGGTCTTAAGATCCTGAATGTTTCCCTGAATGCAGATGACTTGTCGGGTGCCAGATTGAAAACACAATTGCTGACCACCACATCGGCAGAATTATCATCCAGCGGAGTGCTTTCAATTTCCCCGAACCGGAATTCAACATTTTTATATCCCAGTTTCTCAGCATTCATCCTTGCCTTGTCTACCATTTCCCGGGTCATGTCAATTCCGATAACCTTTCCGTTTGGGCCTGTTTCCCGGGCAGCGATAAAACAATCGTTCCCTGCCCCGGATCCCATGTCAACCACGGTATCGCCCGGACGGATGAATGCATACTGTGTGGGCAATCCGCATCCGAGTCCAAGGTCAGCCTCGGGCTCATACCCCTTCACCTGGCTGTAATCATCTGACATAATCGAATAATCCGCAGAGTCACTGCATCCGCATCCGCATGAACCGCTGGTTTTTTCACGCCTGATGGCAATGCCGGCATATTTTTCACGAAGCATTTTTTTGATTTCTTCCGGATTCTCCATTGTGCAAATATTTTGTATTTCGTAAAAATACGAAATACATTTTAAAAAAACTACAAATCCAGGAATTCTGAAAAATATTTTTTCGTCTTTTCCCAGGCCTCAGGATTCAGGCAATACATGATCCTGGGCGGGTGAGTTGTTCCCTGGATGAGTCCCGCGCTCTTGAGTTCTTTTAAATGCTGGGACAGGGTTGAGCGGGCGACGGGCAGGATCTCGGCAAGATCCCCGCTGTAACAGCAGGACTGTTGGGAAAGCAGTTTGAGGATGTATATTCTCACCGGGTGACTGAGCGCTTTGGCGTACCTTGCCAGGTCGATCTGTTCCTGCGTGATGTATTCGTCTGGTTGGTATTCTTCCATGCTCGTATTGCTGATAGCCAAATTTAATAAACATAGGGAAGAAGGCGCCAGGTTTTGGATGAATATTCGGGATATCCTTCGAAATATTCGTTCAGCCGCCGCTCTTCGTACCGGAGTTTCAACAGCAGGTTCACTGACAGCACCAGAAGCAAAATCCATCGGATGGAACTGGGACTTCCGGCAACGAGCGGGACAATTACCAGGAGGATCGCTGCATACATGGGATGGCGGATATACCTGTAAGGACCGCTGGTAACCAGGCGTCCCGAAGACTGGATATCCGGCGCTGCATTAAGGTTTGCCCAGCCCATAGTGATCAGGGCCCAGATGCCAAGGATCAGGCCGGAAAGATAAAAAGGCCAGGAATACCAGGTTCCGGGGTATGGGCGACCGCTGATCAGAAGATATCCAAGGCTTAGGTACTGGACCAGGAATAAAACAAGCGCCGCCGGGGTCTTTATGGTTACAATCCTCATTATGCACGGATCCTAAATGATATTTAAATAATAAATACCTGGAGATATTAATATGAAAAAGTATAAATTTGATCGGATCAAAACAAACCTGGAATACCCCTTTGATATTCATGCCCTGACAGGAGCAGCATTTTCTGCGCAATCCATTACACATGAAGTCAACAGGCTGAACAGGCTGATGGTGGGATCTTTCGGGGATAAATTAAAAAAAGCTGTCCCGCTACAACGGGACAGCCTTTTAAATAAATCGTTGTTCTGGGACTTATTACTTGATTGCGATCTGGCGTGCAGGTTTTGCCACAGACTCCTCTTTCTTTGGTATGCTCACATACAGCACCCCATTTTTATGGGAAGCCGATATTTTCTCTGCATCTGCAATTTCGGGCAAAGTGAACGAACGGCTGAAGCTGTCATAAGAGAATTCCCTGCGGGTAAAATGATCCTGATTGTCTTCAGTCCTGTCTTCCCGGCTGGAAGCAATGGTCAGACAATCCTTTTCAAGATCGATCTTAAAATCTTTCTTTTCCAGTCCCGGGGCGGCAATTTCAATGGTGTATCCTTTCTCGGCCTCCGAGATGTTTACAGCCGGAAGGCTTTTAAATCCATTTCTGCGGTAATGAGCAGGATAAAAATCCATTCCAAAAAATTCATCCAAAAGATTCGGATAGGTTCTGTTGATTTTTGCTAACATGATTATGTCCTCCTTTTATGTTTAATTAATCTATGATTTCAGATTACGGGGACCTGAAATCAAAGTATGTGCCAACAGCAGAATTGTGACAAGAGGATGGTCGTGAATGACAAAACGGCAGCTCCGATCTGCAAATCATGACATATTGGCATTACCGGTTATGTTTCTGAGATTTGATATCTTTATCGGGCCCTGAACCCACAGTTGTCATGAACACGGATCCTGCGGTCGTTGAATACATAGAGCAGTTCTCACCTGATTTCCAGAAGATCCTTTTTCGACTGCGGGAATGGATCTATCAGGTTGTCCCCGAAGCCAGGGAAGCCATCAAATGGGGTTCACCGACGTTTAGCTTCCGTAACAAGCCCATATGTTATATAAAGGGATTATCCAACCATGTAACCCTTGCCTTTCATGACGGAAGGATGCTTCGTGATAGTGGGGGACTGCTGCAGGGAACCGGCAAGTATCTGCGGTTTATCAGGTTTACATCACTGGAGGAAATGAATGAGGAGCAGATTAAGATCTGGATCCTGGAAGGCTTCTACACCTGAAGGGGAGTTTTCAGGAATCACCGGCGAATCATCAGCCGATCTTCATCGAGGAAGCGATCTTCCGGTTAAACAGGATAAAAAGGGTGAGTACTACTGCAAACTGGGCCAGGCAGGTCATGACGCTGAACGGGTTGAATGGATTGTACCAGGCATCCGGGGCGAATACCGTGGCGGACAGGAACATCCACCATACTAGGAGGGCAAGCGCTGCGATTGGGATGAAAAAGCGGATGTTGAGCGACCAGGCGGTGCCTGTCTTCCAGTCGTTTGGTATGGCATTGATATCGGTAGAAACGGCGGATACCTTATTCCGGATGATGGCAAAAGCGATGAATGCCCCCGAGATCATCAGGCCGATGCCCCAGACGAAGTCCTGGTTGCTGAGCAGGTTCAGGTTCCTTGCCGAAGGCAGTCCGAGTAAATAAACCGTGAGCACAACAATTCCGATGGCATGGGATCTTTTTATTCCCGTATCAAGCAGGATCCGGGTCGACAACTCAAACATGGAGATGATAGAGGAAAAGCCGGCAAAACTCAGTCCCAGGAAAAACAGGATTGCCATTGGCGTGCCCATGGTCATCCTGGCAAAAAGCTGCGGCATCCAGATAAAGGTAAGTCCCGTGGATGCAGGTCCGCTGCTCCGCATGATCTCCAGGGTTTCTTCGCCGCTCATGCCCATTTCGTTCTGAAGAACCGAAAACACCGTTCCGAAGATCATAATGGCTGCAAGCAGGGATACGGTATTGTTGCCTATGCCTGTGATAAAGGCATTCTTAACCACCCGGTGACGGATCTGCATATAGGCAGCATAGGTAAGGAAGAGTCCCCAGCCCGCACCCGTATCCCAGGCATTCTGGGTCAGGGCTGCCAGCCAGGTAGCCGGTTCCTTCAGCTGGCTCCATTGTGGAGTGAAAAGATACCTTAGGCCCTCAACCGAACCGGGCAGGGTCAGGGCACGGATAACGGAGATCAGGACGATGACCAGCAGGACGGGTATCAGGATCTTGTTTACCCGCTCAATGGAACGGATGCCTTTCCAGATGGCCAGAGCACCGAGCATAACGGCAAGGGCGTGGAACAGGAAGGGCCAGTTTGAGCCCTGGTACTGGTCCCACACGGCCATGGCATCGGGCGTGGTACCGGGCAGGGCGTGCGACAGGGTATAGATAAAATAATAAATGCACCAGCCCACTACCACGGTATAGAAAAAAGCGATCGCGGTCGATACAAATGCTACGAAAGTCCCCATCCAGGCCATTTTTTTGCCAACGGCTTTCATGAAGATACCGATGACCCCTGACCTGTACTTTCTTCCCAGGGCATATTCGGCAATGATCAGGGGAATGCTCCATAGAAACAGGAATACAAGCCATGCCAGCAGGAAGGCCCCGGCGCCCTGGTCTCCGCCTGTTTGAGCGGCAATTCTCGGAAACCTCCATATATTGCCGGTTCCCACTGCGATGCCAAGGGCGGAGAGCAGGAGCCCCATTCGGGAAGAAAATCGCTGGTTTACGGACTGGTCAAGTTGATTCGGCATAGAAAACGGAGGGATCGTTTTAATGATCCAGGATCTGGATGGGATTAATAAAGGCATCGGTCATGGAATCCGGGATGCCTCCCTTTTCCCCTGACAGCGGATTGATACTCATGACCGGGAATTCCGATTTATTAATGATCTCCTGGGCGCGCGAGCCGATAAAGAATTCCGTGAAGTTCAGCTCCTGCTGGGTCATGATCATCAGAAGTTCTCCCTGCAGTTCCCTTACCACTTTGTTAAGGCGCTTTAACATTTCTCCATGATGGAAGGGAATAAGCCTGACTCCGCAGGGTATTTCAAGTTTTTCAAATATGTTCCGTACCTCGTCAAGCCGCTGGATATATTTGATCTCGATGCTCTTTCTGTCATCGGGCAGGAATGAAATCACCGTTATCCTTGCATTCAGCATCCTGGCCATTCTCACAGCGTTGGACGCCTTTATGATGGTTTGTTTTGTCAGATCAAGCGGAAGGATAATATGGCTGCCAGCCGGATGATCCGGTTTTTTACGCAGGGTAATGACCGGCACCCTTGCTTCTTTGATAATATGCATGGTATTGGTGCCGGTGAGATTCTTTTTCATGTCAGAAGAATCGGTTCTTCCCATGAAAATCAGACTGGCCTTCACTTCCCGGGAGGCCTGTATGATCTTGTCGTATATTTTACCCTGATAGACCGAAGTGGTATGCGGAACGTTTTCCGGGCCAAGGATCTTGCCGGCCATCTCGGCCAGTTTATCAGCGGCTCCCCGGCGGATCATATCACGCTGCTCGTCATTCAATACCAGGCGGTAAAGGGAGGATTCTTCTTCCAGGATATGCACCAGGTGCAAGGATGCGTTCAGGCTTTTTCCAAGGCCGGCAGCATATTCAAGGGCGGATTCTGATTCGGGGAGGAAATCGATGGGGATCAGAAAGATTAATTGTTTCGACATCTTATTTTGATTATGCGTGTTATTTGCTTTACTATCGGTTCGCCCTTCCCCATTTGGAGAAAGGATTGTCAATACGGATTCTTTCCGGCCTTGTAGCCAGGTCATATCCAACGAGAAAAGCCAGCTCACTTACTCTCTCCAGCTGGTTAAAATCGATCCGTTCGTAGTCATCCGTTACCTTATGGTAATCAATGTGTATCCCGGTCGAATAAAAAAGGAACGGGATATCATGCTTTGCAAAGTGAAAGTGGTCGCTTCGGTAGTAATATCGGTATGGATGATCCGGGTCGTTCAGGCTCAGATCGGTAAACATCCCAAGCTCACCGGCTATGCGGTTATGAATGTCCATGAGGTCTGAACTCTGGTGTCCGCCGATCAGCCCGATCGAATCCATCCCCAGCACGCTGATCCGCTCCCCGTGGATCATTCCCGTATCCCGCGGGGTCCGAACTCTGCCGATCATGTCCAGGTTCAGGTCAGCCACGGTCTGACCAAGCGGGATCAGTGGGTGTTCGGTATAATATTCCGATCCGAAAAGGCCGATCTCTTCCCCTGAAACCCATAGCATTATGACCGATCTCTTCAGGTTTTTCTTTTCTTTCATAAATGCCTGTCCGATCTCGAGGAGTGCCGCGGTACCCGATGCATTATCATCGGCACCGTTGTATACGGCTCCGTTTGGAGCCATTCCAAGGTGATCAAAATGTGCCGTATACACGATCACTTCTTTTTTAAGTTCCGGATCGTTTCCCTCGATCAGGCCTACCACATTGGGAACGGATTTTTCCTTAACGGCATAAACCGCCTTTATGTCTACCCTTGAT
>CAZVLG010000098.1:0-4456 GCA_964627835.1 uncultured Bacteroides sp. | reverse complement strand
CGATCCCGAAGAACTTGGCCTCGTAGGTCCCCTTCGGAACCGAACTGACCTCGGGAAGAAGCGGCAGGGACAGGTTGGTCACATCGTCAACTATTCCCACGGTGAAACGGTTCTTCGGCTTGTCCAAGTCCAGGTTTTCGTACACGGCCATCATCATGGCCGGCGTGGTATCCTTGGAACTCAGCCCGTACCTCCCGCCAAGGACCATGGGTGCGTTCGCATCCCCGAAGAACAGGTCCCTTACGTCAAGGTACAGCGGTTCCCCGTTGGCTCCCGGTTCCTTGGTGCGGTCGAGCACGGCGATCCTTTTAACGGATTTTGGCAGTACATTGAAAAAATATTTTGCGCTGAACGGGCGGTAGAGGTGGACCGTCATCATGCCCACTTTCTTCCCCCTGGCATTCAGGTAATCCACCGTTTCCCTCAGGGTCTCGGTGACGGATCCCATGGCGATCACCATGTGCTCGGCATCCGGGTCGCCGTAGTAGGTGAACGGATGGTATTCCCGGCCCGTCATTTTCGTGATCTCCTTCATATAGTCTTCCACGATATCGGGTACGGCATCCCAGAAGCGGTTCGCCGATTCCCTGGACTGGAAGTATATATCCGGGTTCTGTGCGGTTCCCCTTGTCACCGGGTGTTCCGGGTTCAGGGCATTGTCGCGGAAAGCCTGCAGTGCATCCCAGTCCAGCAGCTTGCCCATATCCTCGGTTGCCGGGGCCTCCACCTTCTGCATCTCGTGCGAGGTCCTGAAACCGTCGAAGAAATGGAGGAAGGGGATGCGGGACTTGATCGCCGCCAGGTGGGCAAGGCCTCCGATGTCCATGATCTCCTGCACGCTGCCCGTTGCCAGCATGGCAAACCCCGTATGCCGGGTGCTCATTACATCGCTGTGGTCGCCGAAAATGGAAAGGGCCTGTGCGGCCAGGCTCCTGGCCGATACATGGAACACGGCGGGAAGCAGTTCCCCGGAAATCTTGTACATGTTGGGGATCATCAGCAGCAAACCCTGGGAAGCCGTAAAGGTCGATGTCAGGGCCCCTGCCTGCAGGGATCCGTGCACCGCGCCCGAGGCTCCGCCTTCCGATTGCATTTCCACAACCTGCACGGTCTCACCGAAAATATTCTTCAACCCGAATGCAGCCCATTCATCCACGTTTTCCGCCATGTTCGAGGAGGGAGTGATCGGATAGATCGCGGCCACCTCGCTGAACATGTACGCAACATGCGATGCTGCATGGTTCCCGTCGCAGGTGATAAATTTTTTCTTACTAGGCATTTTGATTGGTTTAAGTATTTAATTAACAGATTTTTATAAGATTTTTAGCGAAGAATACAAAATTAGCACAATTGGCGAATAAAAAACATGAAAAAAGTTATGTTTTGATTAATTCATACAGATTTCAAATAAAAAAACCGGGACCCAGGCCCCGGTTCAATATTCGCTTCTCTGGCATGTTCATCAGCGGGAAAAAGCGCTCGGCTCACCCCCGGGAACATACCACGGATCATTCTGCATTCATGGAAACGAGGAACTCCTCGTTCGACTCGGTCTTGCTCAGGCGGCTGATCAGGAATTCCATGGCCTCGATGGAGGTCATGTCGCTGAGGTAGTTCCTCAGGATCCAGAGCTTGTTCAGCATCTCCTTGTCAAGCAGCAGGTCTTCCCGCCTGGTGCTGGAAGGATTCAGGTCCACCGAAGGGAATATCCGCTTGTTCGACAGTTTCCGGTCGAGTTGCAGTTCCATGTTCCCGGTACCCTTAAATTCCTCGAAGATCACATCGTCCATCTTCGAGCCGGTATCGGTCAGTGCCGTGGCAAGGATGGTCAGCGAGCCCCCGTGCTCAATGTTACGGGCTGCCCCGAAGAAGCGCTTGGGCTTCTGTAGCGCGTTTGAATCGACCCCTCCGGAAAGCACCTTCCCGGATGCAGGGGCGACGGTATTGAATGCCCTGGCCAGCCGGGTGATTGAATCGAGAAGGATCACCACATCGTGCCCGCATTCCACCAGGCGCTTGGCCTTTTCGATCACAATATTGGAAACCCTCACGTGGCGTTCGGCGGGTTCATCGAAGGTCGAGGCAATCACCTCGCCTTTTACGTTCCGCTGCATATCGGTCACTTCCTCCGGCCGCTCGTCGATCAGCAGGATGATCAGGTAGACTTCCGGGTGGCTGTCTGCAATGGCATTGGCGATCTCCTGCAGCAGGATGGTCTTACCGGTTTTTGGCTGGGCAACGATCAGTCCCCTCTGCCCCTTCCCGATGGGTGCGAACATGTCCACCACGCGACAGGAAATGCTTGCCCGGGTCCCCGGCCTGACCAGCGTGAATTTTTCATTGGGGAAAAGCGGGGTCAGGAAATCGAAGGGAACCCGGTCGCGGATGAAATCGGGGCTCCTGCCGTTGATCTCCTCCACCTTGATCAGGGGGAAATATTTTTCGCCTTCTTTCGGGGGACGAATGGTACCGGTGACGGTATCACCGGTTTTCAGTCCAAAAAGCTTGATCTGCGACTGGGATACGTAAACATCATCGGGTGAGTTCAGGTAATTGTAGTCCGAAGAACGCAGGAATCCATACCCGTCGGGCATGATCTCAAGGACGCCGGAAGCAGAAATAATACCTTCGAATTCGAAGGTCTTGTCCTGCGGTTTCCGCTCTTGCCGGCGGTAATCTTTGTCGGCTCCCCCTTCCCGGTCATCCCGGTTCTCCTGGTTTTCCCGGTTTTCCCGGTTGTCACGGTTATCACGGTTGTCACGGGTCTCCCGGTTGTCCCGGTTCTCGCGGTTGTCGCGGGAATCGCGGTTGTCCCGGGAATCGCGGTTGTCGCGGGAATCGCGGTTGTCCCTGGTATCCGTGTGTTCGACGGTTTCCTTGTGTTCCCGGGGACCGTCCTTCGGATAACGCTGGTGCTTGTCCCTTGGCGGGTAGTCGCGTTTGGGGGACTTCTCCGTGGTTTTCTCTGCGGGTTCACCGGCGGCCATAACCGTATCGGTTTCTGCAGGTTTATCTTCTCTCTGGCCGGCAGGTTTTCTGCCGCGCCTGCGGGATTGTTTGTCCTTGTCTTCAACCGCTGAACGGTCTTTTTTTGAATCTTTTGGTTTCCCGGTGGTTTCCGAAGCGACGATTGCCTGCTGGTCAAGGATCTTGTAGATAAGGTCCTGCTTGCGCAAGGCCTCCACCCTCTTGATCTTCAACTCTTTTGCAATCTCACGCAAATCGGATACAAGCTTCTTGTTAAGCTCAAGAATATCGTACATCTGTGTAAATTAAAATAATGAGAATTAATTACTTATGTGGATTATATAAGAATCTGAAAAAATTATGAATCGGGGTCAGATAGCCAGTTGAAAAATTGGGTATCGATGGATATTCACTGCAATAATACGCAAATCCTCACAATAACCAAAAAATGTGATAAAAAAATCTTCCTGCCGCCGGACCTCCCGTGAACCGGGAACGGCTAATTTAGAATGAATTAAAAGGACTTCCGGGCTATGGACCTATCCCGTTGGATAATTGGGGCTTACACTGCATTGGCCGTACCCATTATTTGAAGAATATGATTTTTATCAGGAAGGGATGTCGGAGGTATCCATTTTTTTAGTAAAATCATGCTCCCGTATGTGAAACTTTAACAGGGCGCTTTACGTATAACGGACTTACCTAACAACCTCGTCCATGCGGCAGCTCAAAATCATCAAGCAGGTCACCAACCGGGAAACTCCGTCGCTGGACAAGTACCTTCATGAGATCGGTAAAGTCGACCTGATCACCGCCGAGGAGGAGGTGGAGCTGGCCAGGAGGATCCGTAAAGGGGACCCGCCAGCCCTCGAGAAGCTGATCAAGGCAAACCTGAGGTTCGTGGTGTCCGTGTCGAAGCAGTACCAGAACCAGGGACTCAGCCTTCCCGACCTGATCAACGAGGGGAACCTGGGACTGATAAAGGCGGCCCAGCGGTTCGACGAGACCCGCGGGTTCAAGTTCATTTCCTACGCCGTATGGTGGATCCGCCAGTCCATCCTGCAGGCCCTTGCAGAACAGGCAAGGATCGTGCGCCTTCCCCTCAACAAGATCGGGTCGATCAACAAGATCAACAAGACCTTCGCCATCCTGGAGCAGCAGCACGAACGCGAGCCTTCCGTCCTCGAACTGGCCCAGGCACTCGAACTTGCGCCCGAAGACGTCAAGGAAGCCATCCGCAGTTCCGGCAGGCACGTATCCATGGATGCCCCCCTTACCGAAGGGGAGGAAGGCAACATGTACGATGTCATGCTGAGCATCGATGCACCCTCGCCTGACAGGGGACTCCTGAACGAGTCGCTCCGCAAGGAGATCGAGCGAGCCCTTTCCACCCTCACCCACCGGGAAGCCAGCATCATCAAACTCTATTTCGGCCTCAACGGGAAACACCCCCATACCCTCGAGGAGATCGGTGAACAGTTCAACCTGA
>CAZVLG010000097.1:0-8239 GCA_964627835.1 uncultured Bacteroides sp. | reverse complement strand
GTGGTGCAGCCGAAGAGGACTGCCATGCAAAAAATGGGTAGCAAAATTCGTTTCATAATAAAAGGTTTTAGGATTTGGGTATCGGGTTAATGGAAATAAGTTACAGTCATATCCCTAGAAATCAAAAAATTCCGTATCATTTTTGACGAATGGGTTTGAGCTTATCCTGGTATTTTGCCTTGAATTTGCTGACCTTGGGTTTGACAACAAAGGTACAATAAGGCTGATCGGGATTATTGGCAAAATAATCCTGGTGATAATCCTCGGCTTCGTAAAAATTCCGGAAGGCAGTAATTTCCGTGACAATCGGATCCTCGAAGGTTCCCGATGCATCCATCGCAGCCCGGGATTCCTCGGCAAGGCGCTTCTGCTCTTCGGAATGGTAAAAGATGACCGATCGGTATTGTGTTCCTGCATCATTTCCCTGGCGGTTAAGGGTTGTGGGATCATGTGTATGCCAGAAGACATCGAGCAGTTCTTCATAGCTGATGGTTGCCGGATCGTAATGGATCTGGCAAACCTCGGCATGGCCTGTCCGTCCCGTGGTAACTTCGCGGTAGGAAGGGTTTTTTACACTGCCCCCCGAATAGCCGCTTATGACTTTTTCAACGCCTTCGAGCCTTTCAAAAACAGCCTCCGTACACCAGAAGCATCCGGAACCGAAAGTGGCGACGGTATCTTTTTTTTCCTGTTCCATGATCACGTAAAAAGATTCAAGAATAATTAAGGCAATGATCAAACCTGCAAATCGTACCCTGCGCATTCTTTTTTTATTTAAATCGATTCTAAATTAATTATTTTTATTATATTATTATCCATAATTATTGATCAGGAATATATAAAAGAAACAAACCATGGCAAAAGTTGTTCATTTTGAGATCTCGGCGGAAAATCCGAAACAGGCCGTCGATTTCTTTGCCCGGGTATTCGGCTGGAAGTTCAACAAATGGGCTGAAATGGATTATTACCTTACCGATTCCGGTCCCAAGGAAGAACCCGGCATCGAGGGCGCCATAATGAAATGGAACCATCCCAATCAACCCATTGTCAATACCATCCAGGTTAAGGATCTGGACGCAACCATCGAAGCCATTGAGGAAAACGGCGGGGAGATCGTTGTTCCCAAGCAAATCATACCCGGAATAGGCATGCACTGTTATTTCAAGGATCTCTCGGGGCATATCCACGGTGCGATGGAACCTGAAATCCGGACCAGCGGCTGAAGCAAGAGAAAATTGAAAGGTTTTATCCTTGCTGACAAGATCGAAGAGGATCCGGTCGGGCAGCAGCAGGTTGTTGAAACGGCTGTACTGGGACCTGCCTTTGGAAGGGAGATGAGTGCTCCGCCCTATTGTTTAAAAAGGTCGAGAACCACCTTGCTCATCCCCAGGACTCCCGTTTGATACGTGGGTTTAAAATCCGGGTAAAATTCAGGATTATGAAGGCCGGGAAGCGGAACTTCTTGTTTTATATGCTCTTCGAACCTGGCAGTATTCACGGCTCCAAGCCAGAACATGGCAATGGGTACTTTTTCCTCTGTCCTTCCATAGCGGGCAAAATCTTCCCCCGCGGTAACCGGTTCGACTTTAATTACATTTGATTCACCCAGCACTGAGCTGAACGAAGCAACCGCATCCATGGTCAGCTTTTCATCGTTGATTACGGGCGGTGTCAGGTGATCCATCGGAACAACTTCCGGGTAAAGGGACTCGGGCAGGCCAGCCGATTGAGCGATTCCTTCTGATATCCGTATGAGGCTCTCGATGATATGAGTGTAAACACGGTCATTGTAAAACCTTACAGTAAGCTGCATTTTCACCTCGTCGGGAATGATATTATGGACCGTACCTCCATGTATGGAGCCTACGGTTACAACTGCCGGTTCCAGGGGACTGATTTCCCGGCTTGTTATAGTCTGGTAGGCAAGCACCATGCGGGATGCAAGAATAATTGGATCAATGGCTGAATGAGGCATGGCCCCATGCCCGCCTATACCATGAACCGTAATATCAACCGAGTTCACACCCGCCATGAAGGGTCCGGGACGGTAACCGATGGTCCCTGTTGGCATTTCTGGATTGACATGGTAAGCCAGCGCATAATCCGGTACAGGGAAACGCTTGAAAAGTCCATCTGCGATCATGGCATTCGCTCCCCCGCTTTTTTCTTCGGCCTGCTGCGCGACCATCATCAGGGTGCCTTTCCATTCATCCCTCAAGGCGGCCAGCACTTTTGCCGTCCCAAGCCAAACGGTCATATGCATATCATGCCCGCAGGCATGCATCACACCAGGTACATCGGAAGCAAAGGGCAGTCCGGTTTTTTCTTCAAGGGGCAGGGCATCCATTTCGGTCCGGACCATAATGACCGGGCCGTCCCCGTTTTTCAGGATACCAACGAACCCGTTCCCCCCGACCTTCCTGCTGATTTCAAATCCAAGGTTTTCCAGTTCATCCGATAATCTGGCCGAGGTATTGAATTCCTGAAAGGACAATTCCGGGTTCCGGTGCAGATAACGATACAGGGCTTCATGACCTGCGGTGTTCTGAAGGATCTTCTCAATGATCTGGCTATTTGCCTGTGAAAGGATATTTATGGGCAGCAGGATAAGTGCCGCGTGCAATAAAAAACGTGTCATCCGATATTTTTTATTCAATCCTTAAATATAACACTTCAAACCATAATGGAATTTTATGTTTTTTTAATAATTTGAAGGCCTCAAAACAATTTCAAGATGAACAGGCTGATAATAGTAACCGGGCCATCCTGCATTGGTAAAAGTCCCCTCGACAAAGCACTGAAGCGGTTTTACCCCGGACTTCGGGAGAACATGCAAAAACTGGTTCTCTTCAATGACAGGGCGCCCAGGCCCGGTGAGATGGAGGGGCAGGATTATTATTTCCGGAAGCGACAGCAGATAGAGGCATTCAGGCTTGACGGAAATTATATCGTGATGGGTGTCCGGGGGGACCTCCAGGCCCTGAACCTTAAGGAACTGTCGGCCATGCTGAAAAATCACAATGTTTTTTATGAAGGGAATCCTTACGTTGCCGAGCCCCTTCAGACCCACCCTCTTCTCAAGGACACGCCCAAGCTCAGTGTATTTCTCTCCCCCCTCTCGAAGGAGGAGATCAAGTATTTCCAGGAGCCCAACCGCAATGTCAAACTCCCTGATTTTATCACAGAGGTCATGCGTAGAAAACAATTAAGGCGCAAGACCCATCAGAAAATTGAGCTCTCCATGCGTGATCTTGATGACATAGAAACCAGGGCATCAAGCGTTTACAGGGAAATGAAAATGGCCTGGCAATTTGATTATGTCATACCCAACCATGACGGGGAGGACAGCGATAACTGGGAATTGTTCTACTATCCAATCGGGGATGCACGGAAGACCATGCTGAATTTTGTTGCCCTCCTTGAAGGCAAGGAAGCTCCCGGAGTGGAAAAATGGGATAAGGATCTTCTGAAATAATAACCGGAAAATTTCAATTACCCGGATCGGGTCCCCGAACATTGGATAATTGATATTATTAAACCGGTACAAATCACCTGTCAGTCGGGAAGGCCTCATGTTTCGGCCATATGACCGGTTCTTCATCGATTTTTTTCATCAGGATCTCCACGCCCTTCATAAGCTGCGCATCGTATCCCCTGGCCATTTCCGCAGGTTTATTATCAAGGATAATATCCGGGGTCACGCCTTCATTTTCCACGATCCACCTTCCGTTTACATCGTATATCCGGTAATCGGGGACCGTGAGGCCGCCGCCGTCCACCAGGCTGATAAACATGGATACGCCCACGAGCCCGCCCCATGTCCGGGTACCGATGACAGGCCCCATACCGAATTGCTGGAATTCCTGCGGGAATTCATCCCCGCCCGAGCCGGCCTGCCGGTTCGTCAGGCATACCATATGCGCCCTTACACCGTACACCGGGGATGTCTGGTCATGGGAATACCGTCTTGTCCAGTAGGAATGAGGTTCTCTGAGAAGCCGGCTAAAGAAAATATCCGGGTCCAGTCCACCGCCGTTTGATCGTCCGTCGATGATCAGTCCCTCCTTACGTGCCTGTGAATAAAACTGCCTCGGGAAATTCACGGCGGAGCCAAGGTAGGTATCGGAGAAGTGCAGGTAACCGATCCTTCCGCCGGACAGCTCATCAACTTTGCGGCGGTTCTCTTCGATCCAGGAGGAATACCTCAGTCCGGTCTCGCTCTTCAGGGCGGTTACCATCATTTTCCGCGCGCCACCCGCATCCGGTTTGCTGTTCACAACCAGTTCGATTTCCTTTCCGCCAAGGTTCTGAAAATAACTGTAAACGTTCCGGTCCGTGGTTATCTCATTCCCGTTGACACTTATCAGGTAATCCCCTTCGTTCACGTCTATTCCCGGTCCGTCCAGGGCTGGGAATATTTCCCTGGACCAGTCATGATCCCTGTATATTTTTGAGATCCTGTACCTCTTCGCATCCGGGTCGGCCTGGTAATCGGCTCCCAACATTCCCACCGATACATCTTCGGCATGCCTCTGACTTTCCCCTCCGTAAACGTAGGTGTGCGAGGTGTTCAGTTCACCGATCAGTTCCCCAATAATGAACTGAACATCCTGCCTGCATACCGCATGGTCCATTAGGACGGCGTATTTTCCCCTCATTGCGGTCCAGTCCACCCCATGCATGTTCGGTTCATAATAATAGTCCCGCTCAAGCCTCCAGGCTTCGTAGTACATCTGTTTCCATTCCTCACGCGGTTCATACCACATGTTCAGGTCCGACAGATCAAATTCCTTTTTCTCAAACCCGGGTCCGGACAGATCCACCGACCCGACTTTATCAGCCTTTTTGTAGATAATTTTCGATCCGTCTGATGAAAGACGGTAGCCTTCAATCTCACCGAGGACCGGTTGCTCCTCTCCATCATCGAAGGAGTAGAAGTAAAGATCCATGTCCGGCGGGACCCTGAACTCAAACCGATTGAAATCACCCTCCCCCCTATTCAGATAGATAGCACCCTTGTCCGTCAGGCTCAGGTTCCTGAAATTTCCGGCCTCAACCTTCAACGCCTCGATTCTGCCGGCAAAGCCGTCGAAATCAATCCTGACCTCGGGTACCTTTTTCGCTTTACCGGAATGGATAGAAGGGACCTCGTTGCGTAGAGCGGCACAATAGATCCCCGCCGTCTTCTTGAAGACCATCTCCCATTCGAAATCACAGAATGTCGGATCGAACCTGCGGTTAGAGAGGAAGAAAAGATAGTTGCCGTCGTTTGAGAAGACGGGATTGAAATCATTGTAATGGGTACTTACCTGAGAGATGGATTTTTCTTCCAGCGAGTAGATATAAATCTTGTACACAAGATCCATGTCCATCTTTGTATAGGCAATGAACCGGCTGTCGGGCGACCAGTTGAAATCACAGATGGGTTTGAGGTGGATGGAAACATCGATGTTCTCAAATTCTGATTTATCGATACGCGTTATTTTGCGGGTTTCAGTATCCAGAAAATAAAGGGTAAGCGTCTGGTCCGTGTAGGCAAGTTTTTTGCTGTCGGGCGACCATTTCAGTGAATGCCGGTAACCGTCCTGGTGGCTTGTCATCATGACCGCTTCCCCTCTTCCCTGCAGGTCTTTGATGTATATCTCGCACTCTCCGCTCGCGTCCGACAGCCATGCAAGCTTTTTACCGTCGGGCGACCAGACGGCGCTCCTGTCGTTTGATCCCGAACTGTTTGTATGGTTCCTGGTCAGGCCTTCCCCGATGGGGACGGTAAAAATCTCCCCGCGGGCAACCAGCAGGGCTGTCTTGCCGTCCGGGGAACTGCTGAATTCGGTGATGTTGTCCCGTACGTCTTTAAAACGGGGTCTGACTTCAGGTGCATCCGCCAGTATCTTTACGTCCACGGCATCGGCAGTCCCGCTTTCCAGGTCCAGCAGCATGAGCTTTCCGCCAAGCTCGTATATGATCTTGCTCCCGCCTATGCTGGGACGCCTTACATCGTAGTCCCTGTGTGAGGTGATCCGGTCTATGATTTCCGTTGAGGGATCCACCGAATAGATATTCAGCACCCCGTCGCGGTCGGATGAGAAATAGACCTTGTTACCCCACCACATCGGTATGCGGTCCGTTCCTTCAAAATTGCTGAGGTTTCTTTCTTCATTGGTTTCGAAATCATAGAGGTAGATCTCCTGGGCCTTTCCTCCCCTGTACCGCTTCCAGGTCCTGAATTCCCGGGCCACCTTGTTATAAGCGAAATATCTGCTGTCGGGGGAATAGGTTCCCTGAGCCGCCTCGTGAAAGATGAGCTTCTCCATCCCGGTCCCCTCCGGAGAGACCAGGTACAACTGGGTGAGCCTTGGAAAATTTTCCCTGCTGGACTGGAATATGATCTTATTTTCTGACGGATGCCAACCTATTACCTCATCGTTCCCCGGGTGAAAAGTTAACCTGGTGATGCCTCCTCCATACCTGTCCATCACATAAACATCCTGGTTCCCGTCGTATTCGGCTGTGAAGGCGATCATGGAACCGTCGTTCGAGAATTTCGGGAATCTCTCCTGACCGTCGTGGATGGTCAGGCGGGTGGCGACCCCGCCCCCGGTGGGCACCGACCAGATATCTTCGCCGTGAACAAAAACGATCAGGTCATCGTGAATATCGGGAAAACGCATCAGCGGACCCTGTGCGGACACATTGCCAACGGCAATCAGGAGCAAAAGGCCGGCAGTCCACAATACCGGGCCATCGCTTACTGTTTTTTTCATCGTTTTCTAATGAATTTGGATTATTGACATGAATTTCCTGAATATATTACACGAATACTATGATTATTATCAGTACATGGCCGGATCAGGGAATCCCGAAATTGCAGGGAGCATGAAATGCGTCCGGCAAACCCGCTCCTAAAGTGAGGGGATCTTCCAGGGACTTCGGTAATTGGCTTTTACCAGTTCATTGGCTTTATCATCATTGACAAACCTTTGCGCTTCGGGATCCCAGTATACTTTTCTGCCGGTTCTGTAGGCAATATTGCCGAGTTGTGCGAAACGTGCGATATGTGCCCCTATCTCGATATCCGCCTTCGGGTATTCACGTGTTTTAATGCAATGCAGGAAATCCTGAACATGCCTTTCAAGTCCCCCGGCCCCGGTACGCCCCTGAAAAGGGACCGCTTCCATGAGGGGCTTCTCATCATTTATCTCCGGTATCACCTCCCAGCCTTCGCGATTTACCACCAGGGTTCCATACTCTCCTATATAAGCAACACCATGTTCCTTCCCATAGGGTCCGCCCGAGATCCCGATCGTGGATTCCCAGACCAGCCCGAAATCATCGAACTCATATATGGCTTGCTGTGTGTCAGGGGTCTCCCTCGCGTCGTCCGGGAAAGCATATTTGCCACCTGAGGAAATGACAGAATTCGGCACATACCGGTCCATTCCATAAAGCGCGTAATCCAGGAGGTGCACTCCCCAGTCCGTCATCAGTCCCCCGGCATAATCCCAGAACCATCGGAAATCGAAATGGAAACGGTAGCGGTTAAAAGGCCGTTTCGGAGCCGGTCCCAGCCAGAAATCATAGTCCACTCCTTCCGGAACCGGTTCATCGGGCAGTACAGGAAGTTCACTTTTCCATCCTATATAAGCCCAGGCCTTGACGGTCCTGATCCTGCCCAGTTTCCCGGATCTTACAAAATCAACGGCTTTTTGCCAGTGCGGATCGCTGCGCTGCCACTGCCCCACCTGCACCACCCGTTCATACTTTCGTGCCGCTTTGAGCATGATATTGCATTCCTCAATGCTGTTTGCAATGGGTTTTTCCACGTACACATCCTTGCCTGCCTGACAGGCCTCCACCATGGGCAGGCAATGCCAGTGGTCGGGGGTGCCTATGATCACGGCGTCGATATCCTTTTTTTCCAGCATTTTCCGGTAATCGCCGAAGAGTAACGGTCTGCTGCCCTGCAATTCCGTGGTTTCAGAAGCCCTCTGCTCAAGAACGTTCCGGTCAACGTCGCAAAGCGCCACACACTCGACACCTTCGTTTGAAAGAAATGTCCGGAGATCAGCCATGCCCATGCCATTAAGACCAATGGCTCCTACCCTGACCCTTTCGTTCGCACCCAGGACATGTGCTGCAGCAAGGGTTTGTGATCCTAAATAGGGGATTAATCCGGCACCGGCTGCTGTGGCAGCCGTGTCCAGGATGAACTGTCTTCTTTTCATCATTGGGTGGGGAT
>CAZVLG010000096.1:0-2737 GCA_964627835.1 uncultured Bacteroides sp. | reverse complement strand
ATTCTAACCAACTGAACTACGCCACCGTTCTTCAGCGATGCAAAAATAAGCTATTTTTTGATTCTGCAAAAGCGTGGCAATAAAATATTTACTCCACCGTATTTAACCGTGCTTCCCAGGCTACCATGAGTGCTTTTCTTTATGTATATTCGTATTTGCCGAATGTATTAATTCAGATCACTATGGTATATCGAAAACTAGGTAAAACCGGATTTGAGATCTCCCGGGTATCCTTAGGAACCTGGCAGGTAGGAGGGAGGTGGGGGACCGATTTTAACCACGGGAATGCCGACCGCATCCTCAACCTGGCCGTTGATCAGGGAGTTAATTTTATCGATACTGCCGATGTCTATGGGGACGGGGAGAGCGAGAAAGCAGTCGGCCGGCTGGTGCGGAACCGGTCCGAGCGCATATACGTCGCCACGAAATGCGGCCGGAGACTGGATCCGCATACCAGCGAAGCTTATACGCCGGAATCCCTGCGGGGATTTGTGGAGGGCAGCCTGTCCAATATGCAACTGGAGGCACTGGACCTGGTACAGCTGCACTGTCCTCCAACCGCGGTTTATTACCGCCCTGAGATTTTTGAACTTTTCGACCGGCTGAAGGAAGAAGGCAAGATTCTGAACATGGGTGTCAGTGTGGAAAAGGTTGAAGAAGCCCTCAAGGCCATTGAATACCCAAATGTGACCACGGTTCAGATCATATTCAACATGTTCCGCCAGCGGCCTGCGGAACAGTTTTTCAGGCAGGCCTGCAAACGGGATGTGGGCATTATTGTAAGGGTTCCACTGGCCAGCGGATTACTTGCCGGCAGCCTGAAGAAGGACACAAAATTTGAGAAAGACGATCACAGGACCTTTAACCGGGAGGGAAAGTTTTTTGACAAGGGAGAGACATTTTCCGGGATTGATTATGAAACCGGCCTGAAGGCTGTTGCCAAACTGAAGAAATTATTTCCCGGGATAAGGAATCTTGCTCCCCTGGCTCTGAAATGGATACTGATGCATGAGGAGGTGAGTTGCATAATTCCCGGGGCCTCGAGGGCGGAACAGGTTAGCTCAAACCTTTCGTCCGAAGATCTTCCCAATCTCACCGAGTATGAATTGTATGAGATCCAGGAGATCTATAACAGGGATATCAAGCCGCTGGTGCACCAGCTATGGTGATACCTGTCAAAGCCCACTGCAGGTTTGGCAAAATCCAGGCATTAAGTTTGGGGATCAGCGAAATATGGAGAAGTGTACACTCCCGTATTTTCTGACTTCAGCAAAGCGCGGGTGAGTTCCGAAAGCATGCTTTTTGCCATGTTCGAGGATCAGCCATCCCTCTTCGACGACAATATTTGTCTTGAATACCTGATCCGGTATTGCCGGTATGATCTCCAGGTCGTAGGGAGGGTCTGCAAAAACGATGTCGTAGCTCCTGGGTGAATGCGTGATGAATTTCAGGGCATCGGAACGATAGACTTTTATATTTTCCGCAGCCAGGTCGCTGCTGGTTTTTTCCAGGTGCCGAACGGATCTCGCGTCCATTTCCACCATATCCACCCTGCCGGCACCGCGTGATGCAAATTCAAACCCTATGCTGCCCGTACCTGCAAACAGGTCAAGCACTGCCAGTTGTTCGAAATCCCAGGTATTCGAAAGGATATTGAAAAGCCCCACCCTGGCAAAATCGGTCGTAGGCCTGGCCCTGAATGAAGACGGGACTGAAATGCGCCGCCCTTTGTATTTTCCGCCGATTATCCGCAATGGTATAATTTGAGCAGGTTTACCAGGGAGTGCTCCTGTAGCTTGTGGAAGGAGGGTGGATACTGTACCCCGGACGGGGCTGGCTGAAAAGACAGCTTTTTAAAATACCTGTTCAGCAGGGACGGGTTATCGGAGAATTTATCTATTTCTCCGGAAAGCAGGACCGGTGTATTCTCCTGTTCAAGGCCCATTTTATCGAATACGAAAAGCAGGAAATACAACAGGTCGTCCACCGTTCTGAACCTGAAATTATTATGGTATTTCAGTTGTTTGTTCTCTGTAATGCATATATCGAAATGGCCTTTGTTGAAATGGATGCCGGCATGTTTCGTCCCGGGGCTCTCCAGCGAGAGGAAGGTATCGATAAGCGGAGTCGCCTGGTGGAAGAATTTGATATTCAGCCAGTTCTTCAGGTAAAGGTTGGATAATTCTGAATGCAGCGGGAACACAAGATAGGCATCCGCTTTCTTCAGGTAATTGTAATGCAATTCATCCAGGTCATTGAGCACATGGTTGAATTCAAAATAAAGTTTAAGATGATCCCTGTCGAATAGTGCGGCAGGCAGGAGGGTGGAGCGTGCTTCCGTCTGGATGCAGTAGACATCCCGGTATGGCTGCCGAAGAAAGGGATCTTCTTCAAGTATACCGCGGATCCGTTCATACAGGTGGTCAGGATCGGATACTTCTTCAAAACTGTATTTTTTCAATCCCACATACTTTGGCCTGGAGGCATCGAGAATGGCAAATAAAAATCCATCCAGGGAAGCCTGGATGGACAGGTGGTAAGATTGTGTATGGTTTATATCAAGGGTTTCATCAAGAAGCTCGAATTGCAGCCTGCTTGAAGATTTACTCCCAGTTCCCGGCATTGTTTGTTGCTTCTTCGAGAGAACCGACTCTCAAACCCGGGTAGCCGGTAATTTTCTCCCTGGTTTCCTTATAATTGATCACAAGTTGCCGATCCATGCCTGCCAGCAGTATGT
>CAZVLG010000095.1:0-8030 GCA_964627835.1 uncultured Bacteroides sp. | reverse complement strand
GGAAACCAGGGTATGGGAGGAGAACATGGCCGCAATGAGCCAGGATTCCGTGAATTCATAATCCAGGAGAAGCCTGCAGACCAGGTACCCTATGATGAATGGTATAAGGAAGGATGCCAGTCCCAGGAAAATGCTTTTAAGCTTGTTCTCCATGAAATCGATCAGGTCGATTTCAAGTCCCGCAAGAAACATCAGGTAAAGCAGCCCGATGGTGGCAAGGAGGGTGAATTCCAGGTCGGGGGAAAGGAGGTTCAATCCATGGGGACCGATCACCGCACCGCTGACCAGGAGACCCACAATGGAAGGGATCCTGAACCTCTCCGAGATGACGGGGGCGATCAGGAGGATCAGCAGGACCAGCGCAATAATCAGCACCGGCTCGTTAAGTGGAATGGCAAGCCCGATAGTATGTACAAGCCGTTCGGTCGTCATTTTCACAAGATACGAATAAGTACACGGATCTGCGATATGAAAATCTGGGGACCGGCATTCCCCGGTTGGAAAAAACTTATATATTTATCAGAGGGAAAGGTGTCCCCTGAATACCTGGAATCCAGGCGCCGGGACCCGGGAGAACCACTGTTCAACGACAGTTTCTGCATCCCGGGGCGGGGGGAGGATGGGTCCGCCATGGTGGATGCCAAGGGGCTCCCGGCTTCTTCCGGACGGACGGGACGATCCGGCTCGACGGAGGCACGGGTGTTGTGCGTAAACTGATTACGGATGGAAGTCTATGATGTCATCATCGTCGGGGGCGGGCCTGCGGGACTGAAATGTGCCGAGGAGCTGGGCCGGACGGACCTGAGCGTCCTGCTCCTGGATAAAAGCGCCGTGCTGGGGGATAAGTTATGTGCCGGGGGACTGACCCTGAAGGACCTGAAGGTGCTCCCACTCCCCGATTCCGTTATCGAGCACAAGATCTCAAAGGCCGTCCTTCATTCCAGGAAGCGCAGGGCCGTAACCAATGCCCCCTATCCCTTCCTTTTCACCATCAACCGCAGGGAACTCGCCCAATACCAGCACAGCCTGCTGGAAAACACCGCAGTCACGGTACGGATGAACAGCCATGTGACGGAAATACAGAAAGAAAGGGTCATCCTGAAGGACGGCCGTGAATACGGTTACCGCTACCTCGTAGGAGCGGAAGGATATGTCTCCGTGGTGAGAAAATATCTTGGACTGCCCGTCCGGAAGAAACTGATCGGGTTCCAGTATACCCTTGACAGGAAAGACGTTCAGCCTGAACTTGAGGTATTTCTGGATACGGCCAGGTTCCGTTCCTGGTACGCCTGGATTTTCCCGCACCGGGATTGCATTGCGGTGGGCTGCTGCTGCAACCCGGACTGGGTGGACCACAGGAAAATTAAAAAGAATTTCGAAGAATGGCTCAGGGAAAGGGGCATCGATACAGGCGGTGCCATGCTGCAATCCTACCCCGTATTGTACGACTACAGGGGAATTAGGTTCGGGAAAATATTCCTGGCCGGCGAAGCGGCGGGATTGCCGTCGGGACTAACCGGCGAGGGGATATACCAGAGCCTTGCCTCGGGACAGGAAGTGGCCCGGATGATCCTCGATCCGCAGTACCTATCGAAGCCTATGAAAGAAGTAATGCAATACAACCGCATGCTATACAGGGTGTTGATGGTATTCCGCTGGAGCGGTCCCCTGCGCGCTCCCCTTTACGAACTCCTGGTCGCCCTGATGAACCATAAACGGATCCGGTCCAGGATCAATGCAAGTTTCACCTGAGCTGGCTTCTACCTGCCTGAATAGATCGCAAACACCGCGAAGGATGCCAGCCAGTGCTCGCCTTCGTAGTGTCCGCTGGCTATGTATGGCAGGGAGGCATCCAGGTGTTGGAGGGCAAGTTCGTCGAGGTGGGGGAATTCCCCCTTAAGTTTTTCGGAAATGTGGAAAAGGCACCAGGCCCGGCTCAGGTTCAGCCCGTCAAGGTGAACGATCTTCGGGTCCGAGCGGTCGGTGAGTTCGGCCGGGGAAAGGTCAAACCTGCCCGGATCCAGTATCCCGGGAAGAAAATACTCCAGCCAGGAAAGGTAATCCGCATGTTCCAGTACCCTTGCCATCAGGTCCGCTTCCACCAGGCAGGGCGAGAGGAAATCGAATCCGCCGGGTTCCCAGCTTATGGGACATCCTTGGTCTTCCATATAGAAATCCCTGGCCCTCTGTTCGATCAGCCCGGTGAGGGTTTCGAGTCCCCGATAATGGGCATAATCCCAGGCAAAGGACAGCCCGAATGCCGTATTGGTATGTTCCCCGACCCTTATGGGGTAGGGAAGCACCTCCAGGAACTCCATGTATTTTTCAACCAGTGAATCGGCAAGGGGCCGGATGTTTCCGGCCAGTTCCTCTCCGAGCGGATCATCCCAGGTTTCCAGCTCCAGTGCAAGTTTCAGCAGCCAGGCCCAACCATAGGTGCGCTCGAAGGTCCGGTTGCCTTCCGAATAGAAAAACCCGGTTTCCCTGGCCAGGTTTGCCGCTGTCAGGTTCTGTGCAAGTTTTTCCCTGATCTCTTCTCCCTCTGGCAGATCCGGGAACTCCCTGAGCAGCCGGACCAGGGTCCAGTGCCCGTGCACCGAACTGTGCCAGTCAAAACATCCGTAAAAGGCGGGATGCTGGAGGCGCGGCACCTGCAGGCTGCTGTCATCCACCAGGACATTCCCCGGCTTGTAGGGATAGGGCTTCTGGATACAGTGCAATGCCGGGGCAGCCAGTTCGGAGGCCTGCCCGATGGAGATCCCGGTCCTTTCCACATCCGGGTGCGGTGAAGTGCAGCCATGGATCATAACAAGGCATAAACCCAGGCAGGCCAGCCGGGCAAATATTTTCAGGTTCGAGCTTCCGGTATTTCTTTCCATAGTGTATTATCTGTTGCGGAACACTACACATCGCCCGGAGAAAGATCCCCGGGCCATGGTTGTGAATATTCCCAAGCATGTATCACTTCAGGGGCATGGCAATCAGGGTCTGCCATTTCGTGACGATGGGCTCCGACATCGGATCCGTGAGATAGAATTCGAAGGCTTCCATCGTTACTTCGATCCCGTTCTCCTCGATGTATTCCATCAGTTTGGTATAGGAATGCATGAAATCTTCGTAGGGACCGGTATGGATGGCCTGGATCACGGGTATCTCCCTGTAGGTTTTGGCCTTGATCCCTTCTCCATCCTTCCCCTTGGTTGCCACCGGTATGCCGCAGAGGTACTCGGTAATGCCGGTTTCCTCATCCCATGACAGGTAATGGCTGAACGGGGCACCGGCCATCCGGAGGCCCTGTGCTTCCACCTCCGCTGCCAGCTTCGGGAACAATTCGGCCATCTGCTCGCCGAACTGGTCCATCGTGCCGCTGGCATGTGCAACCATGGTGTACATCGGGGCAATGGTTCCCTCGCTGATCTCTCCGAGGCTGCTCAGGACGGGCGGGTTTTCCTCCAGGTATTTCTTCAGGTTCCCCAGGCCTTTGTCAAATTCTTTCTTCATCCGTCCCTTGAAAACATTCATCATCAGCCTTTCGACCGGATACTTCGTTGGGGAGCTGAATTTCCAGTTGATCAGCGTACCGCCGTCTGATTTTTCCAGGTCCCATTCCACCCGGCCCGGTTCAGGGTCATCGCCGAAATAGATGTCGGAGGCAATGTATTCACCGAATACCACCGAGTCAACGACTATTTTGCCGGTGTTTATCATTTCCCCGTTCCAGGTATATTCCGACCCGACGTACCCGGGCTGCGGCGTCAGGGTATAGGCTGCCTCCGGATCGGCCTCCAGCCAGGGATCCCAGAGGTTGCGGTCGGTATAGGACGCCGCATTATGGAATACCTGCGCCGGTGAGACGGCCACCTCAACCTGTGAGGAGACCCCGACGGTCGCCGGCAGGAAAAGCGGGACGATCAGAACCAGTGCCACCAGGATGAGCACTATATAAAGAAGCCATTTAAGTATTTTCATGGGTAAAGGTTTTGGTTCAACGAAGCTGCAAATTAGGAAAAGCAGCGATGCGAGTCAATGAGTGGGGGCAGATAAAAATCATTAAATTAGTCCCCGGTCACAAAACAACTCCAAACTTGCAGCCTTCCCCACCCATAATCGGTAAAACCTACTCCCTTTTCGGGGAAGGTAAGGATACCCGGGCATTCTTTACTGCCATCTCCTCCCTGGCAGATGAATTGACGGTGCATTTATCCTTTTCCGAGAAGCAGCTGCTGGATTACCTGCAGTCGGTGAGCGGGAACAGGAGAAAGCTCAGGAAGGCAACCGGTCAGCATCCGGGTGATCCCATGCCCGGGTACATCCTGAGCAGGGGAAATGAATTGCTTTCGGATTACCTTGGGAATGTGGAACAGCACATCCGGTCGGTCCACATTCAAAAGCATTTCACGGACAGGGAGATCCTGACAAGCAGGGAGCAATACATCCTCTACATGATCGAGTCCGAGCTGGTGAACCGGGTGCATATCGAACATTTCAGACAAAGCAATTTCAGGATCGCCCTCCTGCCCTACTGCCTGAAGGAATCGCATGCCACCTGCAAGGCCACCAGGGATGAGATCGACTACCGATGCATGGGATGCATTAAAACCTGCCTGATAAACAGGACGAGCAGCATATTAAGTGACCACAACATACATCCCTACATCCTGAGCCGGGGCAGGGTCGGGGGACTGCTGAAGGAACTGCATACCCGGCATGGCAGCATCGGCGTGCTCGGCATCGCCTGCATCGTGGAACTGGTCATGGGAATGCGCTTATGCATGAAGGCCGGATTGCCGGTAGTGGGGGTCCCCCTGAATGCCAACCGCTGTCCCAGGTGGATGGGGGAAATGCAAGATACTTCGGTGAACCTGGAAGCGGTTGAAAAACTGGTGGGGTGCTGAACCCCGGAGTGCTGTCTGCCCTCTGCCTGATGTGCAGGCTCACCCGCACGATAAGGCAATTTATACCGAGTCCAAATTAAGTGTATGGCGTTCATCTGTAACAAGATGAAACCGTATTTTAAGAAAATTACGATATTATTGCAGATGCCTTTAATAAATTTCAATCATAATCATTGACTATGATCCAAAAAATAATTATCTTAAAAATCTGTAGATCAGTAAGATATGTTAGATAATGAATGAAAATCTAACAAAATTTCCATCCGCAAGCCGATGAATGCATTGTCGTACCCAAGAACGAAAGCCATGAAAAAAAGAACACCCCATTTCCGGAAAGCAGCACGCACCTTGATATTTTCCTTCCTGATTCTTGCGGGACTGCCTTTCTGCCTGAAGGCGGTCCCCACCTTTGTGGATATCTGTTATCCCGGTGATTCCTACCGGTGCGCCGTTCCATTGAATAAAACATATGATTACCAATGGCAGATCAGTTCAAAACCAAGCCTCGGGGACTGGAGCACCTATACCAATATTTCAGGTGCTACTGCCTACTACTATTATTTTTCACCTGCTTCCTATAAATCCATGTACAGGGTCCGGTGTGCCGTAACCATAGGATTCAATCCCCCTGTTTATTCCGATCCCTGGGAGTTCACCGTTTATCAGGAATCTTCCCCGACCCCCCCGACCACGGTCTCGGTGAGCGGGGACAATTACTGCCCGAACGCCGCCCCGGCCACCATAACCCTTTCCTGTTCCGGGGGTAGCAATTACAGTACCTACCAATGGTTTTCTTCGAACTGCGGATCGGGATCCATCGGTTCGGGCAGTACGGTCACCCCCGCGGCACCGACCTCGTCCAAAACGTATTATGTGAGATCTACCTCGTCCGGCCATTGCCAGCCATCCTCCTGCGCCACTGTTGTTGCAACCGTGAAGACAGAATCCGTCCTGCCCTCGCAGATCCTGGCTTCCGACAACAACATCTGCCCGGGCAACTCGGTCACCCTTTCGCTGGACGGAGGAAGCCTGGGAACCGGGGCTTACTGGAGGTGGCAGGTAGGGACCACCTACAAGGGATCGGGGGAGACGCATGTCACCAGTCTCCTCAACACAACGACAACCTATAACGTACAGCCATACAACGGCGTTTGTGACGGCGCTTTCACTCCCGTCGTAAAGGAGATCGTCGTCAACGATGTACCCGTCATACCGGAAGGTATCACTGCCGGGGCGGACTCCGTCTGCGTGGGCGGGTCAACCCTTCTCCAGAAGAGCGGAGGGGAAGAGGGCACCAGCACAAGCTGGATGTGGTATACAGGGAGCTGCGGGGGAACCTTCGTCGGGGACGGGATATCCCATAATACCGGCGACCTGGATGAAACGACCTCGTTCTATCTCCGGGGAGAGGACGAATGCGGCAATACGGACTGCGTATCCAGGACCATTGTCGTCGTTCCCCTGAGCATCGATACACAGCCGGAGGATGCCACGGTCTGCGTGGCCGGCACGGCTTCACTGTCCGTGAGCGCCACGGGGGTCGGATTGCAGTACCAGTGGAAAAAGGACGCGGTCGAGATCCCGGGGGCGAATTCGGCGACCTACCCGATCGCCTCCGCCGTGCTGGGTGATGCCGGTTCCTATACATGCGTCGTAAGCGATGCGGAAAACAGCGTCACCAGCAATGCGGCTGTGGTTACAGTGCTGGAACAACCCTTGATTACGACCCAGCCGGTAAGTACCAATGCCTGCTACGGTGAGACGGTTCAGCTCGAAGTCGAAGCCACGGTCACGGAGGCGGCAACCTACCAGTGGAAACTCAACAGCGTGGATATTCCCGGAGAGGATTCGAGCGTTATCGTATTTGCCGGGGCCTCACCGGCCATGAACGGAATTTATTCCTGTTTCATCGACGATGCATGCGGCTCGGTGACTTCTTCGGTGGTAAACCTGACCATTTACAACCAACCGCCCAAGATCGAACTTGGAGGGGACCGGCTCGTCTGCCTGAACGAAGAGGTCGAACTATCGGCCGGCTTGGGATACAGCAGCTTCCTCTGGAGCACCGGCGAGACCACCCAGAACATTACGGTGCTCAATAAGGATGGGGATTATTATGTATCGGGAACGGATGTAAACGGATGCGAGGGATTCTCGGATACCGTGCATATTTCATTTGCCGGGCCCTACCAGGGATCTGAGATCTGCATCGTCACGGTCGATTCCGTGACGGGGAAGAACATGGTAGTATGGGAGAAGACTCCGGATGCGGGCATTGAATCCTACAATGTCTGGAGGGAAGGTTCAACCGTCAACGATTCGGTACTGGTGCAAAATGTCGCATTCGATGCCCTGAGCGTGGCAGTGGATGAAGGCTCACAGCCGGAACTGAAGGCCCACCGGTACTGGATCACGGCGATCGATTCCTGCGGCAATGAATCCGGACGAAGCAATATACACAAGACCATGCTGCTCACCACGGGACTGGGTCCCGACCGGATTAACCTGACCTGGCTGGAATACCAGGTACAGGGCCAGCCTTACCTTTTTGTCGGCTATCTGATCTTCAGGAGCCCGATTAGCAGCGCTTTCAGTATCATCGATTCCATTGCATCGGGAAGTCCCCTTTACCCCGACATCGATCCTCCTGGAGGGACGAATTATTACCGGATTGCTGGACTCATAAATACCCCCTGCGAACCCGAAGGTCAGAAGAAGGCAGGGACCGGTCCTTACAGCCATTCGCTTTCCAACCTGGACGATAACAAACTCAAGGAAACCGGAGTGGATCCGGTCACCGCATATGGAAAATTAAAGATCTACCCCAATCCTTTCGGTGATTTCACAACCCTAAGCTTCTACAATCCCGGACACTCGGAATACACCCTGTCCATCAGGGATCTTAGCGGAAAGCTGGTCCAGACCCGGAAGTATATCACAGAGCAGGAGATCCGGATTGAACGGGGCTCCCTGAAAGCCGGTTATTACCATGTGGAACTCGCGGGGGAAACGATCTTCAGGGCCAAGATGATAATACAGTAAGCACCCCGGGATAATTCAGGATAATCAAGTAGGAAGATAGGGATTAATTCCCTATCTGTCCTCTCACACCACCGTACGTGCCGTTCGGCATAC
>CAZVLG010000094.1:0-22290 GCA_964627835.1 uncultured Bacteroides sp. | reverse complement strand
GACTATCGATAGTCCCTTTAAATACTCGAAAAGGATGTTAAAAAAGCCGCCTTACATCGGGAAGCGATGTAGCGGCGTTTTAATATCCTTGGAGGGTAAACGAAAAAAGGGCCGAATCAATTTGTTTTGAGACGGCCCCTTATCAATCGGGGACCGCAGGGAATAATCCCCCGATCCCGACCTTGATAAAGAAATACTGATTAATCTACTAGGTTTAAATCTCTGCCCCTGAATCCAGGAAAGGACGTTTCTTTTCTTTTAGGGCATCTCACTCTTCTTGCCTGGATTGGGTTTGAACCTGAAAAATGACCTGCTTGAATTGTGCCTGGAACATTACTGGGTGAGGTGGGTAGAATAGTATGGAACCCGTATGGGGACAATGGTGATAATCCTATAGAAAAGCAGCATTAATAATCGGAATTCCGCAGCAAAAGTTTTGTAAATGCTTGCATTTTATTATATATTTCAGATTCAAATAATTTCTAAACCTAAACTTAATTCAACCTAATCACCTATCCTATGGAAAGAAAGATACTTAGCTTATTAGTTTTAAGTGCATTTTTCCTGTTTACCTCCCTGGCTCTCAATGCACAGAGGACGGTGACGGGAACTGTACTTGATGAAAATGCGGAACCCATCCCGGGAGTAAATATTTTTGTAGAGAGCACTACGGTTGGGACCATTTCAGACCTGGAAGGGCATTTCTCACTGACTGTTCCAGAGGGCCCCGTCACCCTCGTATTCTCATTTGTCGGTTGCGCCACACAGACTGTGGAGGTGACTGACCAGACCAACCTGGATATTAACCTGGTCCCGGAATATGTTGACCTGGACGAAGTGGTGGTGGTGGGCTACGGAACGGTCAGAAAGAGTGATCTTACGGGATCCCTCACTTCTGTCACCTCGGAACAAATCCAGGAAATGCCGGTTACCAATGCCTACCAGGCCATACAGGGACGCGCAGCCGGGGTTGATGTTGTTAACGCAAGCTACGGTTTGAATACCACCCCTCAGATACGTATCAGAGGTAACCGGTCAATCAAGGCAGGCAATGATCCTTTGTATGTAGTTGACGGTATTCCGATGGCAGGGACCATCGCCGATCTCAATCCGAATGATATCGAATCAATAGAAATTTTGAAAGATGCCTCCGCAACAGCCATCTATGGTTCAAGGGGTGCAAACGGCATTGTTCTGATCACAACAAAGAGGGGAGAAGCCGGACGATTCAATGTGAATCTTGATGCTGCATGGACGGTTAAAAATCCTTTGAGGTTTTTTGATGAACTGTCAGGTCATGACTGGATGGAAATTGCCAGGAACAACAGACGAACTGCAAACAGATACCCCACTCCCTATCCGAACCCTGACGACGACTATACCACCGTGCGAAACATGCATTATAACTGCTGGGAATCCGTAAGGCAGGGATATGAGTGGAATCCTGACGGAACCGTGAAAACACGTCCTGTCACAGACGAAGAAAGAGAAAGATGGTCTCAGGTAATGGCTGTAGTTCCGGACGAAGTCCCAGTTTACAATCCCGATGATGTACGAAGCTATGACTGGTTCGGCGAGGGGCGTAACGAAAATGCTTTAACGCAAAACTACCAGTTCAGCGTCAGCGGAGGTACAGAAAGATTGGCCGCTTATTTTTCCGTGGGTTATATAAACGAGGAAGGCATGGGAGTCGGTGAGGAGTATCAAAGAATCAGTCCAAGGTTAAATCTGGATTTCCAGGCAACGGACTGGTTAAAAATAGGTATGAGCAACACATTTAATTCTGAGCTGGCAGACTATGGGGAAGGACTGTTCAGGGGGGTTACCAGCATGATCCCGATCTCCTTGCCGTATGACAGTACAGGGGAATTCCTGTTCAATCCAACCAACGACACCCAGGTATCAAATCCGATTCGTGATGAAGAATTGAATACACGGGAAGACAGGGTCAGCAGGTACCTGGGCGCTTATTATGCTGAAATTTCATTCCTCAAGAATTTTAAATACAGATTAAATGTCAGCCAGGATTTCAGGCATTGGCGCAGGGGGAGATACCAGAATGCCCTGTCCTCTGCCCGCTATCCCAGCGTAAACTGGGCGCAATACTCACAGAGCCAGGATTTTCATTACTCCGTTGAAAACCTGTTGTTTTACAATAAACAAATTGGCAACCACAACATTGGCGTTACCCTGTTGCAGAGCGTTGAAGCCAGGAGATCTGAGAGAACCGATATGGACGGTCAAAACTATCCCTACAACAGCCAGTTATGGTATAATATGAGCTCAACCCTGGACCCCGCCACCCTTTCCCTGGGATCATCTTACTCGAGGAGGCAACTTGCATCCTTTATGGGCAGGGTGAATTACGGATTCATGGATAAATACCTGCTGACCGCCTCATTAAGGTATGACGGATCATCCGTATTCTATGTTGACAACCAGTGGGATTACTTTCCGTCTTTCGCCGTCGCATGGAAAGCCAATAACGAAAGTTTCCTGCAGGGCGTTGACGCTTTGAGCCAGTTAAAAATCAGGTTTGGATTTGGAACGGTCGGGCAATCGGGTACGGCTCCTTACGAAACCTCAGGAACAATCGAAGAGACACAGTATGTATTTGGAGAGCTTCCGGCAAAAGGGTATGCACCCGAGTTGATCCAGACCAGAGGGGTGGGTTGGGAAAAGACAACCACCAGCAATATCGGGATTGATTTTGGATTTTTCAGGAACCGTATCTCAGGTACCGTGGATTTGTACAGGGCCAATACCAACGATTTGTTGCTGGATAAAACCATACCTGCCGTAACCGGCTATACGCAGGTCAGGGCGAATGTAGGTAAAACAAGAAACGAAGGAATCGAGATTACCCTGAGCACATTTAATGTATCCAGAGGCGATTTCAGGTGGGAAACAGATTTCAATTTCACCACCAACCGGGAACAAATCCTTGAACTGGCAGAAGGAGCAATAGATGATGTTAACAACGGATGGTTCATCGGAGAGCCAATCCGGTCCTATTATACCTATGATTATGTTGGTGTCTGGCAGGTAAAAGACAGTGCCTTGATTGATTTTTACAATTCAACCGGTAACAACGGTTTTGCACCGGGCAAAATACGTGTGAGAGACGTTGACGGTAACGACACCATAAATGCCGACGACAGGACCGTTGTTGGTCACAATGTACCTAAATTCTCCGGTGGACTGACAAACCGTTTGTATTATAAGGGATTTGAATTATCCTTTTTCTTTTTCTTCCGGGTTGGTCACGGTATTTACAGCAGGGACTCACATTACTTCGACATGACCGATCGCTACGCAACCCCATTTCTCGTAGACTACTACCTGCCCTTGGGAACTGCAGAAGAAAATGCAGACGCCGTTCATCCTGCTCCGGCTAATACAAGGGACAGGTATGAAACCGCCATGTGGTACAGGCAGGCTTCCTTCCTGAAGCTCAGGCATGTTACATTGTCGTACGATGTCCCGAGATCCTTATTATCCAGAGTCAATATCCAGAGCTTACGATTGTCTGTACAGGCCTTTAATCCATTGTTGGTCACTGACTATCCCTACCTGGACCCGGAATCCCAGAATAGTGATACCAACAGGACCCCAAACGGAGTCAGTGACAAAGGCTGGACATTCAGTGTGAGACTTGGATTCTAATATTTAATAATTGTATTTCGAAAAAATATAATAAGATGAAAAGGATATTAACAGCAATAACAGTATTTTCAGTATTCGCAGTACTGACAATCTTATCCTCCTGCGAAAAGTACCTGGAGGAGGAACAGGTAACTGCACTTAGCTATGGATATTACGAAACCGAGCAGGGATGTGAAGCTCTGGTCAATGCCTGTTATAGTGGTTTAAGGCTGAAGGTCGGAGATGAATGGTGTTATGCCTTGTTTAATTACGGAGTGGATGAATATATGAAAGGATATGAATGGTCCCAGCCATACGCCCAGCCTGAATATAATGATTATAATTCCGACCTGGATGGCCATGTGAAAGTGGGTTATCCCGATATCGGTGACTGGTGGGCGCTTATATGGAATAGCATCGACCGGTGTAATGTTGCCGTGGATAAAATACCTAAAGTAAGTGACGGTATTGGTGCATTAAAGGATGATGAAGGGAAAAATATGCGAATGGGAGAGGTTCGTTTCATCCGTGCCTACCAGTATTTCACCCTGGTTCAACAATTCGGTTCAATCCCGCTGACACTGGAACCCAGTTCCGGACTTGAATATGAGTGGCCAAGAGTCCCGGTAAGCACGGTGTATGAAAGGATCCTCGAAGATCTGGAATATGCCTATGATCATGTTCCTGAAGATCAGACTGAAATCGGAAGAATTACACGGGATGCAGCAAGGCACTTCTGGGCAAAGGTATTGTTGACTCGTGCCAGCTATGTCCCGGATCCTGCGGACGATGCGGACAATTATGATCCGGGAGGAGACCCCACTGCAGATCTTCAGAAAGCTGCCCAGTTGGTCGATGAAATAATTACCGGCGGACGTCATGCCCTGGTTCCTGATTATACCGAGCTGTTTCGTGAAGGAAATGAAGTGAATGATGAGATTATTTGTTCCATTCAGTATAATGATGTTGAAGGCCTCAATGAATCGAATGGTTCATGGTACAAGAATGCAACACATCTTTACTGGTTCATGCAATACGATTTTGGTGTTCCGGGCATGGAACGTAATATTGAATACGGCCGTCCGTTCCGGAGAATGTTTCCTACAGATTATGCCATAAACATTCATGACCGGAAGATTGATTCACGTCTCAGAAAGAGCCTTCTCGAAGTATATTATGCTACTGTGAAAGAAGAGGCTAAAATACCCAGGTGGACTAAAGAAGAATTAGGCTTCGCATTTGTAGACATTGCTGCGGATAGTTCCTGGGCTATCCGGTATGGAGATACCGTACATACCGGTGATCTGAAATTTGCTTATGCTACACAAATCGAAGGAGAATATTTAAATGTGGGGGATACTGCACTTGTTTTCCTTCTTAACGATGAAAACACCACACTGACCGACCGCAAGATGATTGGCACAGGATATACCATCTATGCGCGCTATTACTGGAGCACGAATGCTGATCGTTCCTTAAACGAGCTTGTAACATTTGACAGGGATAATGACCTGCTGGATGATGGCTCCTCACAGTACGTTGCAGGTTCTTCAACCATTCTGACCTATACCTGGAACCGTAACAGGGTACCCTCACTAATTAAGTATTGGGACCAAACCAAACCCGGTGGACAACAGTCTTCCTGGGGAACCAGGGATGTTTTCCTGGCGCGGCTGGCTGAAACCTATTTAATCGGCGCCGAGATTTACGGCAGGCTGGGGGATTACACCAAAGCTGCCGAATATATTAATGTAGTCAGGAGAAGGGCAGCTTTCAAGGATGGTGAGGATAAGGGTCCGTTCTGGATGAGATTTGACGGGGGCACAGCGGCCACAGCAACAGCCAGCACGGAAAATGATATGTTAATTGATGCTTCTTACTGGGATGATGCAAGCCATGATGATGAAGAAATGTATCCTCCCGGTGTTGACAGCAAGGAAGAACGGTTCATTCATTTCATACTGAACGAAAAATGCCGCGAAATGCTCGGTGAAATGGTTCGCTGGGAGGACCTGAAACGCACCGGGACCCTTGTTGACAGGACCTATGCCTTCAATAATGATGTGCGGAATGGAGGATATTTCCAGAAATTCCACAGGCTGCGTCCTTTCCCTCAAACCCATCTGGATGCCATAAAAGTGGACGGCAAGTACCTTTCACCCGCAGAAAAGCAAGCATATCAGAACAAGGGATATTATTAAGAGGTAGTGCTTTTTAGCCGGGACAGGTCAATGATACTTCGAGTTTTCTCCACAGGAACGCCTCTTCCTGCAACCGGCAAAATTGCGGCCGGGGACCGCTGATAGAAGATTGATTGAATGGAAAATGAAACTGCGGACATCTTATGGTGTCCGCAGTTCCGAAACTTTGTTTGAAAAGGCCTTGTTTTATAAAACAGAAGACAGCTTCGTTTTAATTAAATTTACTATCTGAAGATGTCTTTATCTTATCAGCATTAACCTCCTGGTTTGTACCTTGTCATCAACCTGCAGACGATATACATAAATACCGGAACCTAACTCTTCTCCGGCATCATTAGATCCGTCCCAGGTGATGGACTGGGAACCGTATCCCTGCCTTTCCTGAACCAGGGTACGTACCTTCTGGCCGATCTGGTTGTAAACAGTCAGGAGCACATCACCATCTTTGGGCAAATGATAGCTGATTTTGGTAGTCTGCTTGAATGGATTGGGATGGTTACCCAATGCAAATCCCTGTTTTGCTGCCGGATGATCCTCAACATTAACAGCGTTCATAAGGTCCGCTATGTCTTCCTCGTACAAAACTTCATCAAATAGATAAAGATCATCCATCATGCCTATAAAAAGACGGCCTTTGTCGAGCATCGAACCCAGAAATATGAATTCCAGGTCATAGGGGCTGGTGGGAGCATAATCTGTTTTTTCCATAATTTTCACCCCGTCAATCCAGATCACAACAGATCCACCCACCCAGGTCGCCGCGATATGATGCCATGTTTCATCATTCACTAATACCGGATTAACCGGAGCGACGGCAGCGGAGGTTCCTTTATCAGGGTCCGAAAAAATATGTACATCGGCGTCGATGTTCTCAATAAAGAACCCAAGCTCGCCACCGGTCCAATAATCTGCATCAAATTCCTCGGAATGGACGTGCATTTCCAAATCCGCTCCAAATCCGCCACCGGCTTCAAGAGGACCGCCCGAGAACATTGTATAGATGGATGTCTGTCCAGGAGCAGACCACTCCCAGAATGCAACCGAGCCGGTATTCGAAGTCAATCCTATATCGTCACCCGGAAGAGTCACCCACTCGGTACCCCAGAATCTCAATGCACCAGCCAGGAAACCGTCTTCCGTCCAGCAGGTGTCACAATTCACTTCACCATCATTGCCATTCCCACTGATATCAGTAACCTTGTCACCGGAAGTCTCGTTGAAATTGTAGTGAGCCACAGGCACGGGTTGGGCTGAAGCAAATTTTGCCAGGCCCAGTGCCAACATACAGCCAATAAATAATACAGCGTAGAATTTTTTCATAATTACGATTTTTTGGTTAGTTAACTAAAATACAAAAATAAAATATTCATCTGGTTATGCAACTCTATTATTGTTGAATTTTACATCCACGGTTATTCCTTATTCTTTGATGGAAAAGAACTTCCCGGTTGGATTTTACAGTGCCTGGACGCAGGTTTGTCTCATATCAACCTCTGAGGATAAACCTGAATTTCAAGGAGGTTATTTCCAGCATGCCACCACTTTGCATATATGTTTACGTAAATTACCATTACACTGTAATGATTTTGTTGATAATTCAACCAGTTTTCACCAGTATACCTGCCACAATTGCATTGCATTTCGCCCCGGCATTGTGTAATTTTGCAAGGACTGGTCCCCGGCTGACCATTAGAGTAGATGAAGAATCTCATTCGTTATTGCCTTGTTCTGACCATGCTGTCTGCACTGATCTCCTTGAATGGTGACAGATATGAAAGGGTGATTATATCCCAGGAACGAAAGTCACATATCGCTTACATTCAGAGTTTTTCTGACGATATCCGGGAACTGCCGGATACGGGCTTTGCGGCAAAACTGACCTACCCGTACCAGGCGGCCCTGCAGGAGTATATCATGACCATGGACCCGGCAAGCCGGAAGATTCCCGTCCGGCGCCGTTACCTTGCAGCAAGGGGAGCCATTGCCCTGAAATCCAGGCGGAAACTTAAAGCCGGCGAGGAACTCATACAATGGGAAGAACTCGAGGCAAATACGGGGGGCAGGACCCGGGCACTGATGTTCGATCCGACCGACCCGGATCACAGGAAGGTCTGGGCAGGCGCTGTGACCGGGGGACTCTGGTATACGAATGATATAACGGACCTTTCCGAACCCTGGCGCCCGGTCGATGATTTCTGGGAGAACCTGGCCATCGGCTGCATGTGCTCGGACCCAAATGATCCTGAAACTTTTTATGTGGGTACGGGCGAAGGCCAGACGGCCTTTATCACCTACCGGGAGTCGAGCGGCACAGGCTGGGGGATCATGCGTTCAGGGGATGCCGGTGAAACCTGGGAGTGGATGCCTTCCACGGCGGGTTTTGCCTATATCACGGATATTCAGGTCAGGAACGAGAACGGGAACAGCGTTATCTATGTGGGAACAAAATCCGGGGAATACAAGGGAAAGTATTTCAATACCCTTCCGGAAAATGGATTGTACCGGTCGACGGACGGGGGGGAAACATGGAACCAGGTGCTGCCCGATGTTCCCGGGAGGGATTACTCCTATAACGTAGCGGATATTGAGATTACCTCCGCAGGGAGGATCTTTGTGGGGACGACCAACGACCTGGAACTGGAGGGAGGAGGACGGATCCTGTATTCGGATGACGGGCTCAGCTGGACCCTGGTGGACCAGTACGCCAATGAAACAATGGCTGCAGCGGTTTTCAACATCCCCGGCCGTGTGGTGATCGAATCCGCACCGTCGGACCCGGAAAGGATATATGCATTATACGGAACGGGGGCCATGGGGGGGAACGGGATCCTGTACATCTACTGTAATTTCATCCTGCGTTCAGACGATGGAGGGGTGACATGGACCAAGGGTCCCGAGCCGGAATTCCAGGGTAATCCCCATCATCCGGCAAACTGGGCATACATTGCCTGGCATGCCCTGACTGCCGCTGTGGATCCGGAGGACCCCGACATCCTTTATGTCGGGGGCTGCGACATTCACCGGAGTGACGACGGCGGGGCCAGCTGGAACTGGATATCGGATACCCAGGAGGCTTCCCTCCATGTTAAGAATACCTGCAGGTATGTCCATGCGGACCAGCATTCGCTTGTGTTTCAGCCCGGTTCACGTGATTTTCTCCTCAATGCCAACGACGGAGGGGTATTCATGACATGGAATGCCAGGGATTCCATCCCATGCTGGTATGAGAGGAATGAAGCATTCAACACCATGCAGTATTACACCTGCGCCATGCACCCGGAAAAGGATGTCATCCATTTCCTGGGAGGCACCCAGGACAACAGCACCATGCTCTATGACGGAACCGGTCCCGTGACCGACGATGGCAACCGTTACATGGGCGGGGATGGGGCTTACTGTTTTGTGGATATGGACGAACCTTATATCCATGTCATATCCACCCAGTGGAACAATTACGCATTTTCATACAGTCTCAGCGATACCCTCCTTAACTTCGGTAATATGTTCAAGTCGGGGCTGTTCGTGAACCCTGCCGATTACGATTCCAGGAGCAATACCCTGTTTGCCAATGCCCAGCTGCAGGAAGGAGGTTATAATGATAACATCGTAATCATCAGCAATATACCTTATAATCCAAGCGGAAGGTTCAAGCGTGTATACACCGATGCCAATGTACCCTTTTCAGCGGTAAGGATCTCCCCGCATTCTCCCGCCCAGGTGCCGGTCCTGTTCCTTGGAACCCAGTCCGGCCGTCTCTTCAAGGTTTTTGATGTCTACTTTAATATTCCAAGGGCAGAAGAGATTGACAGTCCGGATTTCCCTGCCGCGAATATATCCTGCATCCAGGTAGGCAATTCAGAGGCCGAACTGCTGGTAACCTTCAGCAATTATGGAGTTCCGTCGGTATGGATAAGCGGGGACGGCGGGGAGAGCTGGCACAACCGGGAAGGCAACCTGCCGGACATCCCGGTGCGCTGGGCCGCCTGGCATCCCTCCAACCGGGACCATGTGCTGCTGGCCACCGAGGTGGGGGTCTGGTCCTGCAGGGATATCTGGTCGGAGGAAGTGGTGTGGGAGCCGGAACTTGAGGGACTGGCAAACGTAAGGGTCGACATGCTGGAGATACGTGAGTCGGATAACCTGGTAATCGCGGCTACCCATGGAAGGGGAATGTATACAGGGATATGGGAGGTTCCGTCCGACAGTCTGAAACAGCCTCCGACCGGGGAGGGTTATTTCAATCTTTACCCAAACCCGACCAGCGGGAAGGTTACGATCCAGTACAAACCCCGGTGGAATGAGTTGATCGGGGTGGAAGTCATTGATTACATGGGCAGGAAGGTCCTTGAAACCAGCTTTTCGAGTTATGCGGGACAATTTGAAAAGGTCCTGGATCTTTCGGGATTGGGACCGGGAACCTACATCATACGGATAAAAATGGGTACGGATGTTACCACCCACCGGGTTGTGCTTTCGGGGACAGACTAGTATCCGGAAAGGGAGGATGCAATGCCTGCCCCGATCCTTTCAACGAATTCGATCTGGAAATCCTCAAAGAATTCAAGGGAGGCAATCTCGATTACCCCTATGATCATTTCATTCAGCCTGATCGGGACGATCATAAGACTCTTGGGATTGTCCTGCCCAAGCCCCGATTTGATCTTGATATAATCCTCCGGGATATCGGTCAGAAATATGGTACGCCCTTCCTGAACACATCTGCCTACAAGTCCCTCTCCCGGCTGGATGCTTTTTTTAAGGTGTTTGGAGCGGTCGTAGGCGTAACTGGCCACCAGCTCGATGAGTCCGGGTTCAGTCCCGCCCGTCCGGATCAGGAAAATACCTCCCACTCTTGCACCGAGATAATTGACCAGTTCTGAAATCAATTTGTTTGACAGGGCCTGGGAATCACCTGAATATTCCCGCAAAAGTTCGCTGAACCTTGCGATGCCCTGGTTCGACCAGTTCCTGCGTTCGTCCTCCCGTTTGCGTTTCACTTCTTCAATAGCCGCGTATTGAAGGTCTTCTCTTAAACGGATGAGGGAATTCCCCAGTATGTCCTGATCGCTCAGGGGTGTAAACTCACTTTTAAAGTTTCCCTTTCCAATCTCCTCTGCGAATACAGAAAGGGCCCTCAGGCTTTTAATCATGCTGTTCAGTGCGGCCCCGATCTGTCCCATTTCGTCGGTTCCTTCCCTGAACTTTTTGTCCGGGATCACGCCTTTGCCCATGGCGGCTATGGCATCGCTGTACTGTTTGATGGGATTGACCAGGGCGAAATACAGCAAAGTGGCGATCAATATGGCTGCCAGGGAAATCAGGACACCGGTAATCAATAAAATGTTCAGGGTCTTCCGGTAACTTTCCGTGGTCCGGTCAACCACCTGTGCGGCCAGGAGATCAAACCGCTGGATCAGGTTTTCCACTTCCTGATCGGTGTAATCATATGCGTTGAGAAGCTCATCGATCCCTCCGGCAGATAACGAATCCCGGCCTCCCGCCGGCTGAACCTTACTTGTATATATTGTTGTCATGAAGAAAAGGGAGTCGTTGATATACGTATTAAGATTCTGGTAAGCTTCCCGCTCCCGCCCCCTCCAGGCATTCGACAATTGATGGATTTGCTGGCTGGTGGCTGGCAGCTTTGTCTGCACGATAAACCTCAGCTCCTGCAGGAAGGGGGATTCAGTATCCCGTCCGGAATATTCCCAGGCAAGAACAAGATCCCTCGACTGGTGTATGCTGTTCTGAAGCTCCAGAAGCTGGCGTATACTGGGATCAAGGGTCCCGGTAAACTCATCCTGGGTACCCTGAATCCTGGCGACGACCCGGTATGAAAAGATGACATTGATTATAATGGCAAGGATCAGCAGTCCAAACCCGAAAGCGATACGAATACCAATGGTCCGGGTAAATCTCATTTTTTTAGCATGTCGCTATGTATCACTAAAAATACAGAATAATTTCTAATATCCTTTCTCCAGGGCATGCTTCAGCTGGGAAAGGGCCTGTCGGAGTACCGGCCGGGGACAGGCAAAATTCAGTCGCTGGAATCCTGTGCCCCCGCGACCGAACGAGGGTCCGTCATTGCATCCAATACGGGCCTTGTGGATCATGAAATGCTTTAAGGCCTTACTGTTCATTCCTAGCTTTCTCATATCAAGCCAGGCCAGATAGGTTGCTTCCGGGATTGCCATCCGGATGCCCGGCAGCTCGGTTTCCACAAAATTGTCAAGCAGGTCCAGGTTGCCCTTCAGGTAATCCATCAACTGGTCAAGCCATTGATGTCCGCCAGCATAAGCCGCCTCCATGGCAACCGAGCCGAAGATATTTCCCATTTGCAGGTGACCGGATGAAAGTTCGTGGTTGAATTGAGACCTCAGTTCTTCATTCTGGATGACCACCACCGAAGAAGACAGTCCGGCAAGGTTGAAAGTTTTACTGGGGGCGACACAGGTGACGGTATTCATGGCAATCTCATCCGAGAGGGTAGAAAGGGGGGTATGTTTATGCGGGCGGAAAACCAGGTCTGAGTGAATTTCGTCTGAGATCATGACAATGTTGTTCTCAAGGCATATCTCCGCGAGACCGGCTAGCTCATCCGGCAACCACACCCTGCCTACAGGATTATGAGGATGGCTTAACAGGATTAATCTTACGCCGGGGTCCAGGCTTTTCTTCAATGCCTCGAAGTCCATCCGGTAGTATCCGTTTTTTTCACGCAGCGGGTTGTGAAGGGGGATCCTTTTGTTGTCCTTGATAACGGAAAAAAAAGGGTGGTAGACCGGAGGCTGAACGATGACCCTGTCCCCTTCCCGGGTAAATGCCTTTACCGCGATGCTCAGGGCTGAGACAATGCCCGGGGTAAACAGGATCCAATCCCTCGAAATACTCCATCCCTGCCTGGCTTTATACCAGTTCATGATTGACCTGTAAAGGGTCTCGGGGCGAAGGGAATACCCCAGGATCTCATGCCGGGCCCTTTCCCTGATTGCCTCCATGACAAAGTCCGGCGTCCGGAAATCCATATCGGCAACCCACATGGGTATGAGATCATTGGTGCCAAAGTACCCGGAGGCAAAATCGAATTTGAAGGAATCGGTGTTTTTCCTGTCTATTATCTCATCGAAATCATACTTCATGCCCAAATATAGTTCCTATGTTTATTAAAAAAACATAAGCCCAAGTAATTAATTTTATAAGGACAAACGATTTTATAAATCTTAATACTCGAGCTTATGCAATCACAAGTTAAGACTTTGGATTTTACCGGACAAAACATATACGCCGGTATCGACACACACAAAAAAAACTGGAGAGTGTCAATTTATTCTCAGGAGCTGCATCACAAGACTTTTCACCAGCCTCCCAAACCTGAGACTTTGTACAATTATTTGGCAAAGCATTTTCCCAACGGGACGTTTTATAGTGTTTATGAGGCTGGCTATTGTGGTTTCTGGATCCATGAACAATTGCAATCGCATGGTATAAATAGCATTGTTGTGAATCCGGCAGATGTGCCAACTACAGATAGAGAAAAAAAGCAAAAAGCAGATCCTGTTGACAGCAACAAGCTGGCCAGGCACTTACGGAATGGTGATCTTGAGGCAATATATATACACAGCCGGGATGTACTTGAGGACAGAAGCTTAATCTGGATGAGAAATACTCTTGTGAAAGAGATTACACGGTATAAGAACCGTATTAAGGCAGACCTTAGTTTCTTTGGTATTCGGGTTCCGGAACAGTATCACAAAGATCAACAATACTGGTCAAACGCGTTTATGATATGGTTAAGTGAATTAAAATTTTATCAGGAAAGCGGAACCGAGTCATTCAGAATCCTGGTTAATCAGGTTAAATACCTTAGAAAAGATCTTTTGGCGGTCAACAAAAAGATCCGGGCATTATCCAGTAAGGAATACTACAGAGAAAGGGCAAAACTGCTGATGAGCATTCATGGGATTGGATTAATAACTTCAATGGTAATCCTAACTGAGATTGATGATATTCATAGATTCAACAACCAGGAGAAGTTGATTTCTTATGTTGGTCTAACCCCGACAAGTAATTCCAGTGGAGACAAACAGGTCCATGGCGAGATGGTTAACCGGGGAAATAAGTATGTAAAAAAAGCCATTATTGAGGCTGCCTGGATAGCTGCCAGAGTCGATCCTGTTTTGCATATGGATTTTGTTGCTTATAGCAGGCGGATGAAAAAAAACAAAGCAATCGTGAGAATTGCAAGTAAATTATTGAATCGGGTTAACTTTGTCCTGAAGAACGAGGTTCCATACAATGATGGTACTGAATAGGATCCATTATGATCTTGAAAATATGTGAGGTCCGCAAAAGATACTTGCAGCCACATCACAATGTGTTCTGCTCAAATTTAGTTTGCGGCCTCACACCTTTTTTGTTCTGAAACAGGAATTTGCAGCCTGCCGACAGGTAGTTCTGCTGGTAGAAGTATGATCATAAAAGGAAAGAAAATGTTGAAATATTGCTAACTGTATGGGTTATCAATATTTCAACAAAAATTAATTACTGGTTTGTTTGCTTAATAACGTAGAAAGTATCTTCATGGTTTCTTAAAATTAAAGCTAACACTGTTATATGTGCCAGTGTGGTGTTTTTATTTTTGTTTTAGCTGTGGTGTCTTTATACACCAATTTAAGAAAAATTGTGCAGGTTTAAAAGGGATTCATTGGTTTGTTTATTAACCTGGAATCGGCGGTATTGTGCACTGCAAATCAGGGGGAAGGGAACTTTGGATTTATATTATCGAGTGGATTCTTGATCTTCATCAGAGCATTTGAGGCAACACGGGTATAGACTTCTGTGGTTTTTGTACTTGCATGCCCCAGCAATTCTTGGATGTACCTGAGATTCGTGCCCTGTTCCAAAAGGTGTGTGGCAAAGCTGTGGCGCAGGCTATGTGGTGTGACGTGTTTCCTTATACAAGCTCTTTTAACTGCTTCACTGAATATTTTTTCGATACTGGTAGGGCTGTATTGTCCACCATTCTGACCTTCAAAAAGCCAGATATGAGGCCGATGTATTTTGTAGTATATGCGGAGTTCGGACAGAAGTTTTTCGGATAATAAAGTATATCGATCCTTCTTCCCCTTTGCTCCACAAATTTTGATCAGCATGCGTTTCGAATCCACATCGGTCACTTTCAGGTTTATCAGTTCGCTTCTTCGGAGTCCACCCGAGTAAATGGTCATCAGGATACAATTGTGTTTTTGGTTCTTTGTCCGTTGAAAAATCATCTGAACTTCCTCCTTTGTTAAAATAGTTGGAAGTGATGTCTCCTTTCTGGGACGGCTCAGGTGGAAGTATTCACCTTTTTTTCCTAATACTTTTTCGTAATAGAATTTAATGGCATTGATCCGCTGGTTCTGCTGGCTCGCTGAGATCCTCCCGGATTCTATCAGTTCAAGAATATAGGCATTGATCTGGTTATGGGTGATGGGGGTCAGATCCTGGTTTTGAAAGTACTGCATAAACTGCAGGAAATAATTGGTATACGTATTAATCGTACTCTGGCTGTACCTTCTTCTGAGCAACAATTCAAGGTATTCCCGTGGAAGAGCGGTTGGTTTAGTTTGCATCATTTGTCCTATAGGGATTGATAAGGATTATTCACGTTAATGACATTAAGGTCCAAGTTATAGTTTATCATGGTACACTTTTTTTAGTTAACACCAGGGAAAGCCTTGGGGATCCTGATAATTGGAAGAGCCCCAGAACTTAGTGCCGAAAGATTAAGGTTCATACCGGTACGCAGCTAAGGTGCCTTGGTATGGTATTCATGATTTCTACTGTTAATGCTACGAAGCCGGATTAATCGCATTTTTACGAGTAAAAAATGGATTTTGCCCTGCGGATTGAAACCAAACACGATGGCGATTACGGATCCAGGCATAAAACGGCCGGCCGGCCTTTGCCAGGATCATGGTTGATGAGGGAAGTTCTGTGTCGGTATGGATGAACGGTCCGGGATTTTATTAATTTTGTATCGCCACGACCGGTTGAAGCAGGATCAGGTGTCCGGAATCGAAGGAATGAGCAACCGGGTCGGTCCGGCAGGGATGGAGAATTTTTTTCTGGATAAGCTATGAAAGCAGAAATAATCAGCATTGGCGACGAGATCCTGATCGGGCAGGTGGTGAATACCAATGCCGCCTGGCTGGGAGAGGAGCTTACCGGCATCGGTATCGAGGTATGCAGGTCAAGCGCCATTGCCGATCGCAGGGAAGACATCCTGCAGGCACTGAAAGAATCCGGTGAACGGGCTGAACTCGTTATCATCACAGGGGGGATTGGTCCAACATTGGACGACATCACCAAATCCACCCTGGCTGAATATTTCGGCAGCAGGCTGGTCCATAATGAGGAGGCCATGGAGCGGATCCGTCAGCTCCTGGAGGGCCGGGTTGATCTGAATGAGTTGAATGTCGGGCAGGCCATGCTCCCGGACAATTGCCTGCTCATTCCCAATTACCATGGTACGGCCTCGGGGATGTGGTTTGAAAAAGAGGGGAGGCAGTATATTTCCCTGCCCGGGGTGCCCTATGAAATGAAGGCCATGATGATCGATTACATCCTTCCCAGGCTGAAAGAATCCTTCGATCTGCCTGCCATTGTGCACAAGACTATTCTGGTTCAGGGCGTCGCCGAATCGCACCTGGCAACCATGCTGAAAGAATACGAACAGGGCCTCCCGCCCAAAGTGAAGCTTGCCTACCTGCCTTCACCCGGGAAAGTGAGGCTCAGGCTGACTGCTTCCGGAAAGGATAAACAAGCTGTGGAACGACTGATCGATAAACATATTGAGCGGCTCATGCCATACATTCCCCAGGGGCAGGCTTTCGGATTCAACGAAGAAAGGCTGGAGGTGCTGATCGGCCGGTTGCTGAAGGAAAGGAAAGCCACCCTGGCCACCGCTGAAAGCTGTACCGGTGGAAGCATCGCACAAATGATCACTTCGGTCCCCGGCAGTTCAGCCTATTTCACAGGTTCCGTCGTGGCCTATTCCAACAGGATCAAGTCAAAGGAACTGGGGGTCGATCCTGCAAGCATTGAAAAACACGGTGCGGTCAGCCGGGAAGTGGTCGAACAAATGGCCGAAGGTGTCAGGAAACGCTTCGGGACGGATTATTCCATTGCCACTTCGGGCATTGCCGGACCCGACGGGGGAACACCCGAGAAACCCGTTGGCACCACCTGGATCGCTGTGGCTTCAAAGAGCCGAACAGAATCGGCTGTATACCGGCTGGGAAATCACAGGGGTAGAAATATCACGAAGGCCTCCCTCACTGGACTCAATATGCTCCGGAACTTAATAATCGACAGCAAATAGCCGATAAATCCGCATACCCGACCCCTCCCACAACACTTTTCCTTGAAACATACCTTTACCGAGGCCCAGGTTTTCTGCAGCTTATCAGCAATTAAGAATACACTTGTTTTAAATGCGGTTTCCTGAAAAACAGGAACTTAAACGTATTACTCCTGCTTCACGAGTGACCAGTGGGCATGAACCATCTTCCACTCGCCGTCCCTGAGGTTGTATACAGACGTGGCCTTCCAGGGCGTGCCTTTATTTCCTGCAGTATCGCTCGCCTGGTAGTGAAATGTCAGGATCGCAACGTTTCCGTAGGACTGTACTTTCGTATCCAGCATCTCATAATTATGTGGTGGGATCATTCCTTCCAGGGAAGTGAGATATTGCTTACACTCCTCCAAACCATCCAGCCTTGTGGATGCACCGATGTCATCAAAGTATGTAATGTCTTCGGCCGCATTTACTGAAAATCCTGCAGGATTACCTGCAGACCAGTTATCCAGGCTCTGGGTTTCCTTTTCAATTACGGCTTTTTCCGCTTCCTCGGGACTGGGTCCGGCTGGTTCTGTTACGCAGGAAACCGGGATCAGCATGAGAGAGAGCATAAGGATCCAATTCAGGAATGATGAATTTCCTCTTGGTTTTTGAACATTCATGGTTTAGGATTTTAAAATTTATGCGCCACTATTGACAATTATTGTAAATTATGCAATATAACTGAGAAAATCAATTAGTTGCGGATAATTGTCATACCCTGACGGCCGATAAAATCTTCTCTGATGTGTAAGCTGGACCTGGTGTTTGGGTCCCCGAAGGGAGCTAAGAGAAAATAAAAAGTATTAAACCCCAGGGTAGAACCCTGGACCCAAGTTTCCGATGCAGAGCATCGGGGAATTTAACCATATAATGATTAAATGAGGATATTTCTTAAAAAAAAGGCTTGATTAATTAAAGAATTTTAGCGTTATTTGCGAACTGTTTTTAAGAGGGTATTTAAATCAAAGAATAATGGCGAGAGTTTGTCAGATTACAGGGAAGAAGGTCATCGCAGGGAACAATGTTTCTCACTCCAAAAGGCGTACCCGCAGGAAATTCTATCCGAACCTGTTCGATAAGCGTTTTTACCTGGTCGAAGAAGACCGCTGGGTGAAGCTTCGTGTTTCTGCCTCGGGAATACGTATCATCAATAAGAAAGGCTTGAAAAATGCCCTTGAAGAAGCCAAGGAGAAAGGCTATCTCAAGAGTTATTAATCGATTATCTGAAGCGAAATGGCTAAGAAAGGAAACAGAGTACAGGTGATCCTTGAGTGCACAGAGCATAAGGACAGCGGTATGCCCGGAACGTCCCGGTACATTACCACCAAGAACCGGAAAAATACGCCTGACCGGCTTGAAATGAAGAAATACAATCCCATCCTGAAGAAATATACCATCCACCGGGAAATAAAATAAGGTACCATGGCAAAGAAAGTAGTTGCAACATTACAGAGCGGAGTCGGCAAGAATTTCACCAAATGCATCCGCATGGTGAAATCTCCCAAAACCGGAGCATATGTCTTCGACGAGGAGGTCGTGCACAATGACCACATCAACGACTTTTTTAACAGGGGAAAGGGTTAATGCTTAGCACGAATACATCCGATATTAATGAAGCTTTCTTAATTTAAGGAAGCTTTTTTCGTATCTTCAGGTCCGAAAAATCAAATTCAGGGCAGGCAAATGGGTATCTTTTCAAGGGAAAAGAAGGAGTCCCTGAACAAGGGACTCGAGAAAACCAAGGAGAGTGTCTTCAAAAAGCTCTCCAGGGCGGTTGTGGGAAAATCGCGGGTGGACGAAGAGGTACTGGACAACCTGGAGGAGGTCCTGATCACATCGGACGTGGGTGTGGAAACCACACTGAATATCATTGACCGGATCGAAAAAAGGGTCGCCAGGGAAAAATACATGGGAACGGAAGAACTGAACCTGATCCTTAAGGAGGAGATCGCGGGACTGCTGGCCGAGCATGATAACACGGGGAATGAATTCTCCTTTTCCGGTCCGCTTCCTGCCAGCCCCTATGTGATCATGGTAGTGGGCGTAAACGGTGTGGGAAAGACCACCACCATCGGCAAGCTTGCCTGGCATTACAAGCAGGCCGGCAAAAAAGTCTACATGGGTGCGGCGGATACATTCAGGGCAGCTGCAGTGGACCAGCTCACGATCTGGGCCGAACGGGTGGGGGTTGAAATCGTAAAGCAGCAGATGGGCTCCGATCCTGCTTCCGTTGCCTATGATGCTCTCGCCTCAGCAAAAGCGAATGATGTTGACGTTGTCATCATCGATACTGCCGGCCGCCTGCATAACAAGGTGAATCTGATGAACGAGCTGACCAAGATCAAACGGGTGATGAGCAAAGTGATCCCGGACGCGCCGCATGAGATCCTGCTGATCCTTGACGGATCCATCGGACAAAACGCATTCGAGCAGGCCAGGCAGTTTACTGCCGCCACGGAGGTAAACGCCCTGGCCCTTACGAAACTTGACGGAACGGCTAAAGGCGGCGTTGTAATCGGGATATCCGACCAGTTCAAGGTACCGGTTAAATACATCGGTATCGGTGAGAAGATGCAAGACCTGCAGGTTTTCGACAGGCAGGAATTCGTGGATTCCCTGTTCGGTAATTAACTTCATGATAATCAGGGTCCAATTGCATGGTTATATATGCCATTAAATAAGATCGCTGTCAATGAAATCACACCCCCGTAAAGTCAATATTATCACGCTGGGCTGCGCCAAGAACCTGGTGGATTCCGAGCTTCTCATGAGGCAGATCGTTGCCCAGGGAATCGAGGTGGTGCATGATTCAAAAGATGCGGATGCACGCACTGTGATCATCAATACCTGCGGTTTCATTCAGGATGCCAAGCAGGAATCCATTGATACCATTCTCGAGTATGTTCGTGACAAGGAAGAGGGGAGGTTGGACGAATTATATGTAATTGGCTGTCTTTCAGAGCGTTATAAAATAGAATTGCAGAAGGAGATCCCCGAGGTTGACAGGTATTTCGGCCTGAAGGAAATTCGGCAGATCATCAGCCAGCTGGGTGGCCGTTACCGAAAAGAACTGGTAGGGGAGAGGCTTCTGATCACCCCCTCACATTATGCCTATTTGAAAATATCCGAAGGCTGCGACCGGAAGTGTTCCTTTTGTGCCATCCCCATGATACGGGGGAAACAGAAGTCGAGGCCGGTGGAGGACCTGATTGCGGAAGCCCGGTCACTTCTCGAAAAAGGAGTCCGGGAGATCATCCTCATTGCACAGGACCTGACCGCTTATGGAACAGATCTGTACGGCAAACGGGAATTGCCTCTTTTGCTGGATTCCCTGGCTGGTCTTGATGGATTGTCATGGATAAGGCTACATTATGCCTATCCGGCTTCTTTTCCGGAAGAGGTACTTGAACAGATGCAAAAATACCCGAACATTTGCAATTACCTGGACATTCCCTTTCAGCATATTGCCGATACGGTATTGTCAAACATGCACAGGGGCATTGACAGAAAAGGTACGCTGGATCTGCTGAACAGGATCCGGAACATCGTTCCGGATGCAGCCCTGCGGACCACGCTTCTGGTAGGGCATCCCGGGGAGGGTGACAAGGAGTTTAACGAGTTGCTGGAATTTGTGAAACATGCTCGTTTTGAACGACTTGGAGTCTTTGCGTATTCAGAAGAAGAGGGCACCTGGGGTGCCGGCAATCTGGAAGATTCCGTCCCACCCGAAGTGAAACAGTCGCGCATCGAGGAACTTATGCTTCTGCAGCAGGGCATTTCCCTGGAAATCAACGAAAAGAGGGTAGGGGAGGTCCTGAGGGTGCTGATCGACCGAAAAGAAGGTGATTATTACGTTGGCCGCACTGAATTCGACTCGCCAGACATTGATAACGAAGTACTGCTTCAATCCAATTCCGATATAGGGATCGGAAGCTTCGTCAATGCACACATTAAAGAGGCCAGGGAATTTGATCTGTACGGATTTGCCGTAAGCTGAGTTATTTGATCTTACCAGCCTTGTTCTCTTTTTTCGGCAGGGCCTTTTTGCTGTTGGGTTTCTGGACCTTGATGGTAATTTCCTCCTTATTGCTGTCGAATCCGACAAGGATTACATCCCCTTCTGCTATATCTGCCGAAATGATAACCTCTGCCATGGGATCCTCGAGATATTTCTGGATGGCCCGCTTCAAAGGCCTTGCGCCATACTGCACGTCGTATCCCTTTTCGGTGATGAAATCCTTTGCAGCAGGGGTCATCTTAATATTGTAGCCCAATCCGCTGATCCGCTCGTACAGTCCACCGAGCTCGATATCGATGATTTTGTGGAGATCCTCGCGTGTCAGGGCATTGAACAATACAACATCGTCGATCCGGTTAAGGAATTCCGGGGCAAAAGCATTTTTCAGGGCTTTATGGATGACCGACCTTGCATAATCATTCGTTGCACCCTGCTTGGCTTTGGTGGTAAATCCTACGCCCTGACCGAAATCCTTCAACTGCCGTGTTCCGATGTTGGAGGTCATGATCACAATGGTATTCCGGAAATCCACCCGGCGTCCCAGGCTGTCTGTCAGCTGTCCCTCGTCCATCACCTGGAGCAGGATATGGAACACATCGGGATGGGCCTTCTCAATTTCGTCAAGCAGTACGACGGCATAAGGCTTCCTGCGTATTTTTTCGGTGAGCTGTCCGCCTTCTTCATAACCGATGTAACCCGGGGGGGCCCCGACCAGGCGCGAAACGGAAAACTTTTCCATGTATTCGCTCATATCGATGCGGATCAGATTGTCATGCGATTCAAAAAGGTATTTTGCCAGGACTTTGGCCAGCTGGGTTTTTCCAACTCCGGTGGGCCCCAGGAAGATAAATGTGCCGATCGGCTTATTGGGATCCTTCAGTCCGGCGCGATTCCTCTGGATCGACTTGACCACCTTTCCAATGGCCTCATCCTGGCCGATCACGGAGCCTTTCATCTCATCAGCCATCTTAAGCAGGCGGGTGCCTTCAGCCTGTGCGATACGCTGTACAGGAACTCCGGTCATCATGGCAACGACT